>NZ_JASATD010000020.1:0-85117 GCF_038440115.1 Ralstonia sp. OTU4908
CGTTGAGCAGGTCGATCTTCTTCTGGTCGACGTCGAGGCAGAACACATCGTTGCCCAGCTCCGCCAGACACGCGCCGGTGACCAGACCGACATAACCGCTACCGATGATGGTGATTTTCATACGAACACTTGAAGATTAAAAAAGCGCCTGCGCGGTCGCCGCAAATACACCGCGCCGGACTGAATTACATGCTGGCGCCACCGCTGCCGCCGAGCGTTTCGGTACGGCGCGGGGCATACGTCTCCCAGCGGTTGCAGCCGGGGCATTGCCAATAAAACAGACGCGCGCGGAAACCGCACTCCTGGCAGGTGTAGCGCGCCAGGTTGCGCGTTCGACTTTGCAGCAAATCCCGAATGGCGCCGAGATCCTGCGCGCGCTGGATGTCGGCATTACTCCCTGCTTCCACCGGGTCCGCCAGCGCACTCTCGGCGACGTCGACCGTCACCGGCGCTTCATGACCAACGGCTTCAGACGCGCGGGTCGCTTCGGCTTCCACCAGTCGAGTCAATGCCATCAACGAAGGCTGACGGCGGATCTGGTCGCGCATCAGTGCCACGGCATCATCGATACCGTGTACGTCCAATTCGTATTTGTAGACCGTATCGAGCAATTCAGGGCCCAGTCGGGCGTCCATCTTCGATCGCAACCAGGCAAGCCCCTCGGCGGCGCGGCCAAGCTGCGTGTACGCCTTCATCAGACGCTCCGCCACCAACGGCAAGAAGGCCGCGTTCTGCTGTTCGATGCTGCGCCAACGCTTGATGGCGCCCTCGATATCGCCCTGCCCTTGTGCAACGTCGCCCAATTGAATGGTGGCGCGCACGTTCTTCGGGTTCTCTTGCAGGGCGCGCTCGAGCCATTCGACGGCGGTCGGCACGTCTTTGCGCTGCAGCGCTTCCTGCGCCACCTCACAGCAGAACTGTGCGATCTGCACGGCGTAATCCTTGCCTTGCAGCTTCTGCAGCTCGCGTGCGGCGTCAATGGCCTTGCGCCATTCCTTCTCGACTTCGTATAGCTCAAGCAGCACGCGCTTGGCCGGCTCAGCAAATGTGCCGTCCATCAACATGCGCAGGGATTCTTCGGCACGATCCAGCAGCCCCGCACGCAGAAAATCCTGTCCCAGTTCAAATAACGCGTGATCGCGCTCGTGGGGCGGTAAATCAGGGCGGTTCACAAGGTTCTGGTGAACGCGGATGGCGCGTTCGGTTTCGCCCCGCCGACGGAACAGGCTGCCGAGCGCAAAGTGCAGTTCCGTGGTCTCGGGATCCAGCCGTGCAACTTCAATGAAGGCGTCGATGGCCTTGTCCGGCTGCTCGTTGAGCAGGAAATTCAAGCCCTTGAAATATGAGCGAGGCAGCGACGATTGTTCGGTACGCAACTGGCGGGCATCGAGCCGGGCGGCCACCCAGCCCAAGCCAAACACCAGGGGGATGGCCAACAGCCACCAGAGATCAAAATCCATGCGTCAGACCTTGGGGCCGGGAACGTGATACGGAGAATCGACAACGACCGGCGTCGGCACCTCGGTCACCGCTTCGGCCTTCTTCATGCGACCGATCTGACGACGCAGGCGGCTTGCCGCAAAGCGATGCCGCATCACGCGCGGCGCCATCGCCAGCATGGCCAGCAAGATGCCGACAACAAAGAACGCCAAGGCGATCAGGATCAACGGTGCGTGCCAGACCACGCCGAATGGCAGCACGAGCGAGACTTCCGCCGTGTTGTGCAGTGCCAGCACGAAGAGCAGCACAAACAACAGGATACGGATGACCCAGACGAGAAATTTCATGCGGATTCAGAAACGGGCGGCGGTGCGGCTGCAGGATGCGACGCAATTGGCGGCACGATTGCCGGGATGTGCCGCATTGTAGCGGATTCATATGGCGGCCAGCCACGCAGGGCGTGGACACAGGCATTGCCGGAATAAAAAACGCCCCGGCAGGCGGGGCGTTCCTGAAACAACCAAGTGTTACGTGGCTCAGCGCGACATGGCCAGCGGCACCGACCCATCTACCGGAAAACCGGCAGTCTGACGGCTACTGTCAACCTGTCGGCCGGCCTTTACAGCCGCAAGCGACACGGCAGGCTCGCCCTCCGAAGAAGGCTCGCCTTGTCGCTCCAAACTGCGGTCGACCCTTTCTCGCAATTCCTTGCCGGCCTTGAAGTGCGGCACCCGTTTCTCAGGGACCAGCACCTTCTCGCCGGACTTGGGATTGCGACCGACTCGGGGCGGACGACGATTCAGACCGAAACTCCCGAACCCGCGGATCTCGATGCGGTGCCCGTCCGCCAGCGCGTCGGACATCGCATCGAGGATCGTCTTGACCGCGATGTCCGCATCCCGCAGCAGCAACTGCGGAAAGCGGGCGGCCAGCTTTTCCACGAGTTCGGACTTGGTCATGGGCATCTTGCGCGCGTCCTCGTCGTTCTTTAGGGTCGACCCGGTGGATGCTTACTGGTTGGTTTCGTTCAGCTTGGCCTTCAGCAGCGCGCCGAGGTTCGTGGTACCAGCTGCGCCGGTATCCGCCGAGAACTTCTGCATCGCTTCCTGTTGGTCGGCGCTGTCCTTCGCCTTGATGGAGACGTTGATGTTGCGCGACTTGCGATCGATGTTGACGATCATCGCGGTCATCGTTTCGCCTTCCTTCAGCACGTTGCGGGCGTCTTCCACGCGGTCGCTCGAGATTTCCGAGGCACGCAGGTAGCCTTCCACGTCGTCAGCCAGCTGCACAACGGCGCCCTTCGGATCAACGGTCTTGATCGTGACCTGCACGATCGAGCCCTTGTCGTTGGTCGACACGAAGTTGTTGAACGGGTCGCCCGACAGTTGCTTGATACCCAGCGAGATGCGTTCCTTGTCGACGTCGATCGCCAGCACCACGGCTTCCACTTCGTCGCCCTTCTTGTACTTGCGAACGGCTTCTTCGCCAGTCTCTTGCCACGACAGGTCCGACAGGTGCACCAGGCCGTCGATGCCGCCCGGCAGGCCGATGAACACGCCGAAGTCGGTGATCGACTTGATCTGGCCGGCCAGCTTGTCGCCCTTCTTGTGGTTACGAGCGAAATCGTCCCACGGGTTGGCCTTGCACTGCTTCATGCCCAGGCTGATACGACGCTTGTCTTCATCGATGTCCAGGACCATGACTTCCACTTCGTCGCCCAGCTGGACAACCTTGGACGGAGCAACGTTCTTGTTGGTCCAGTCCATTTCCGACACGTGCACCAAGCCTTCGATGCCGGCTTCGATCTCAACGAACGCGCCGTAGTCGGTCAGGTTGGTCACCTTGCCGAACAGGCGGGTGCCTTGCGGGTAGCGGCGCGAGATGCCGACCCACGGATCTTCGCCCAGTTGCTTGACGCCCAGCGAGACGCGGTTCTTCTCTTGGTCGAACTTGAGGATCTTGGCGGTGATTTCCTGGCCAACCGACAGCACTTCGCTCGGGTGACGCACACGACGCCATGCCAGGTCGGTGATGTGCAGCAGACCGTCGATGCCACCCAGATCCACGAACGCGCCGTAGTCGGTGATGTTCTTGACGATACCGTTGACGATTGCACCTTCCTTGAGCGTTTCCATCAGCTTCTGACGCTCTTCGCCCAGCGTGGCTTCGACCACGGCACGGCGCGACAGCACAACGTTGTTGCGCTTGCGATCCAGCTTGATGACCTTGAATTCGAGGGTCTTGCCTTCGTACGGCGTGGTGTCCTTGATCGGACGCACGTCGACGAGCGAACCCGGCAGGAATGCACGAATACCGTTGACCATGACGGTCAGGCCGCCCTTGACCTTGCCGGTCACCGTACCGGAGATGATCTCGCCGGATTCCAGTGCCTTCTCAAGGTTCAGCCACGAAGCCAGACGCTTGGCCTTGTCGCGCGACAGGATCGTGTCGCCGTAGCCGTTTTCCAGCGCGTCGATTGCGACCGAAACGTAGTCGCCGACTTGCACTTCCAGCTCGCCCTGATCGTTCAGGAACTCTTCGACCGGAACAAAAGCTTCAGACTTCAGGCCCGCGTTCACAACGACGAAGTTGTGGTCGATACGCACAACTTCCGCAGAGATCACTTCGCCAGCCTTCATATTGGACTTGGCGATCGACTCTTCGAACAGGGCGGCAAAAGATTCGTTAGTTTGGGACATAAAAAATGGACATCCGCAGAACATGCCTCGCATTGCTTTCGCACAGAACGGGCGAAGACACGCATGCGGGGTTACGAGTTGAACAACCGCCGGCAGCGACATGCCACCGGCACCGATCGAACCAGTTCAGCCGGGTCAGTTTGCCTTGTTGGCGCCCTGCACCTGACGGTACCAGTCCAGTACCTGCGCGACGACTTCATCGACCGTCATGTCGGACGAATCCAGTTGCCGCGCATCTTGCGCCGGACGCAGCGGTGCGACACTGCGGGTGCGATCCCGCAAATCACGCGCCTCCAAGTCCTGCGAAAGACTTTCCACTGTAGCAGAAAAACCCTTTGCAATCAATTGTTTATAGCGCCGCTCGGCGCGTGCCTGCACGCTTGCCGTCAGGAACACCTTAAGCACCGCTTCGGGGAAAACCACGGTGCCCATATCGCGGCCATCGGCCACGAGGCCGGGCGCCTCCAGGAACGCGCGCTGGCGTGCATGCAGCGCCTCCCGCACCGCGCCATGCACGGCGATTGCCGAAGCTTGATTGCCAACGGACTCGTGGCGCAGGGCCAAGCTCACATCCTCGCCCTTGAGCCAGATGTGATCCGCCTTAAAGCGCACATCCAGTTCGCGGGCGATCCGCACGAGACTTTCAACGTCGTGGTCGTCGATGTTCTCGCGCATGCTGGCAAGCGCCACCAACCGGTACAGCGACCCGCTATCAAGCAAGTGAAAACCGAGCAGGTCAGCGATCTGGTGAGCGACCGTGCCCTTGCCAGATGCGGTCGGACCGTCGATGGTGATGACCGGGTACGGCATGGAAGCAGCGGTGTCGGACATGATGAAGTGCGTGCAGTTAATTGCGGTTCAGGCGGTGATGCCGCCGAACGCCGTGAAATATTCCGGGAACGTCTTGGCGACGCAGCGCGGGTCGTTGATACGGACCGGCACCGGGCCGAACGCTGCCAGCGAGAAAGCCATCGCCATGCGATGGTCATCGTAGGTGTCGATGCCACCGGCCGGCGGCGTCCATTGCGACGGAGGCGTCACGCGAATGTAGTCCGCGCCCTCTTCAACCTCGGCGCCAAGCTTGCGCAGTTCGGTGGCCATGGCGCTCAGGCGGTCGGTTTCCTTGACGCGCCAGCTTGCGATGTTCGTCAAGGTAGTCGTGCCGTCAGCAAACAACGCAGCCACCGCCAGCGTCATGGCCGCATCTGGAATGTGGTTGCAATCCAACTCGACAGCGTGCAGCTTGCCGTCGTCGCGTTCGGCGCCGCGCACTTCGATCCAGTTGCCGCCGGCCATCACGTTGGCGCCCATGCGGTTCAGCGCGTCGGCAAAGCGGACGTCGCCCTGGATGCTCGACATGCCAACGCCCTCCACACGTACCGGCCCGCCGCCCAGCGCGCCGGCCGCAAGGAAGTACGACGCCGACGAGGCATCGCCTTCCACAAAGATCTCGCCCGGCGCTTTGTAGGCCACGCCGGTCGGCACCGTGAACGACGCCCAGCCGTCACGCGCGACCTGCACGCCGAAGCGCGCCATCAGATTCAGCGTGATCTCGATGTACGGCTTGGAAATCAGCTCGCCCACCACTTCGATGGTGACGTTGCCCGCAGACTCCACCAGAGGCAACGCCATCAGCAATGCCGTCAGGAATTGGCTCGACACATCGCCGCGCACGCGGATCGGCGCGTCGATCTTGACTGGCGCGGCGTGGATTGCCAGCGGCGGATAGCCCTCGTTGCCCGTGTAGTCGATGCGCGCACCGACTTGGCGCAGGCCATCGACCAAGTCGCCGATCGGCCGTTCGTGCATGCGAGGCACGCCGTGCAGCGTGTACTCGCCACCTTGCAGCGCCAGCGCGGCCGTCAGCGGGCGGATGGCTGTGCCCGCATTGCCCATGAACAGGTCGGCCGACTTGTTCGGGAAGCGGCCGCCGGTGCCGGTGACACGGTATGCGTTGTCGCCCAGGCCTTCGACCGCGACGCCCAGCTTGCCCAGCGCATCGAGCATGACACGCGTGTCGTCAGAGTCGAGCAGGTCGCGCACCACGGTTTCGCCCTGCGCGAGTGCGGCGAGCAACAGCACACGATTGGAGATGCTCTTCGAGCCCGGCAGCTTGATGGTGCCGCGCGCCGTCTTCAGCGGACCGACGTCGAGATGTTCCATGAATCCATTCAGTTCAAAACGTTATTCGGATTGCCCACCGGCTGCATTTCCGTACGCCGCACGTTGCGGCCACGCCAGACGCGCTTCGCTGGCACGGCGGAACACCCGCTCGAGCGACGCGCCGTCTTGCTCTGCAATCATCGTCTTCAAACGGCCGATCACGGCTTCATACGTTGTCAGTTCCCGCAGCAACGCATCGCGATTCGAGAGGCAGATGTCGCGCCACATTTCCGGCGATGATGCGGCGATGCGCGTGAAATCGCGGAAACCGCCGCCTGCAAAATCCAGCTTGAGCGACGCATCTTCGGCATTGATGATCTGCGCGACCAGCGCGTACGACAGCACGTGCGGCAGGTGGCTCACGGCGGCAAACACGGCGTCGTGCTGCACGGCCGACATGATGTGGCAATAGGCGCCCGCCGCTTCCCACATCGCCTGCACACGGGCGATATCGCTGCGACGGTTTTCCTGTAGAGGGCATAGCACGGTCTTTTTGCCGATATAGAGATCGGCCAGCGCTGCCTCCACGCCATTCAGCTCACGGCCGGCAATCGGATGCGCCGGCACGAACTGGCTGACCTGATCGCCCAGCGCCGTCTTGGCGGCCATGATGACGTCGGATTTGGTGCTGCCGGCATCCGTAACGATGGTGTCCGGCCCCAGATGCGGCTGCATGGCGAGCAGCAACGGCAACGTCTGCGCGACGGGTGCGCATAGCACCACCATGTCGGCGCCGCGCACGGCCTCTTCCATCGGCAACGCTTCGTCGATCACGCCCAGACGGATCGCGGCCTCAAGCGACGCAGCCGATCGGCCGACGCCCACGACATGCCCCACCACCCCGGCGCGACGCAAGCCGAGCGCCAGCGAGCCGCCAATCAGGCCCACGCCAACAATCACCAACCGGGAACTCGAAAAAGAAGAGGCCACAACACCGCCCTGCCAGAAAAAAACAAAGCGGCATTGTAGCCCGATGTGCTCGGCGCCCGATGCGTGAAACGGGGCGCCACCGCGGTTGCGACGGAAGTTACGCGGCCGCTTTTTCCTGCGCCAGCGCTGCCTCCAGGGCGGCGATGAATGTGGCGTTCTCTTCCGGCAAGCCGATGCTGATGCGCAGCCATTGCGGCAAGCCGTAATTGCCGACCGGACGCACGATCACACCTTGCTTGAGCAATGCAATGTTCACGCGCGCACCGGCGCTCGTGTCATCACCCACGCGAACCAGCACAAAATTGCCCGCCGACGGTACGTACTGGAGACCCAGCCGATCAAACGCCTCCGTCAGTTGCACGTAACCGGCAGCGTTCAGTTCGGCCGATTGGCGCAGGAATTCTGCGTCGTTGAGCGCCGCTACTGCCGCTGCTTGCGCCAGGCTGTTGACGTTGAACGGCTGGCGGATGCGATTGAGCAGATCGGTCAATTGCGGTTGCGCAATGCCGTAGCCCACACGCAAGCCGGCCAGCCCGTACGCCTTGGAGAACGTGCGCGACACCAGCAGGTTCGGGTATTGGCGCACCCACGCGGTGGAGTCGTACTGCTGCTCCGGCTTCAGAAATTCGTTGTACGCCTCGTCCAGCACGACGACCACCGTCGGCGGCACCTTTGCCAGGAACGTCGCAATCGCATCGGCCGGCAGGAACGTGCCGGTCGGGTTGTTCGGGTTGGCGATGTAGATCAGGCGGGCGTCCGGCGTGATGGCAGCGGCCATCGCGTCAAGATCGTGGCCGTAATCGCGGGCCGGCACCTCGATGGCGCGCGCGCCCACCTCCTGCGCGGCCAGCGCATACACGGCAAACGAGTGCTGCGCATACATCACAGCCTGCCCCGGCGACACCAGCGCGCGAGCGGCCAGTTCGAGGATGTCATTGCTGCCGTTGCCGAGCGTGATCCATGTTTCCGGCACGCCAAACTTGGCATGCAGCGCGGCCTTCAGGCTGAAGCCGTTGGCATCCGGATAGCGCGCCAGTTCGTCAATGGCCGCAGCCATCGCGTTCTTGGCTGACTGTGGCATGCCCAGCGGATTTTCGTTGGACGCCAGCTTGACGATGCGCGCGGCATCCAGGCCGAACTCACGTGCCACTTCGGAAATCGGCTTGCCGGCCACGTAGGGGGCGATGGCGCGGACATACTCGGGGCCGAACTGCAAAGACATGGGGTGCTCCTCCGTTATCGACGCTCTGCCCATGCAGAGCGCCTTGAATCCCTCAATGTGCCGAGGGATAGGACCCCAACACTTTGAAATACGCCGCGTCATGACGCAGCTTTTCCAGCGCGCGCGCCACTTGCGGGTCGCGCTGATGACCTTCCACGTCGACGTAGAAGTAGTACTCCCAGGCGCCGCTGCGCGCCGGACGCGACTCGAAACGACACATCGACACGCCGTTCTCGGCCAACGGGGCCAGCAACTTGTAGACGGCGCCGGCCTCGTTCGGCACCGACAAAATCAACGACGTCTGATCGCGTCCGCTCGGCTCCGTCTCGTAATTGCCGATCACGACAAAGCGCGTGCGGTTGTGCGGATCGTCTTCGACATTGGCACGCACCACGTGCAGGCCGTAGCGGTTGGCTGCCTGCACGCTTGCCAGCGCGGCGACCGTTTCGTCCTCGCCAGCCATGCGCGCGGCCTCGGCGTTGCTCGACACGGCCTCGCGCGGCAGGTTCGGATAGTTCGTGTTCAACCACCGTTGACACTGCGCCAGCGCCTGCGCATGCGCACGCACCACCTTCACCTGCGACATGTCGCCCGTCTTGTGCAGCAAGTTATGGTGCACCCGCAGCGCAATCTCGCCGCTGATCTTCAGCGACGTCTGCAAGAACAGATCGAGCGTGCGCGACACCACGCCTTCCGTCGAATTTTCGACCGGCACCACGCCGCAATCGACCGTGCCGGACTCCGCCGCGCGAAACACTTCGTCGATGCTCGGGCACGGCATCGGCTGGATCTCGTGTCCGAAATGCGCGATCACCGCCTGCTCCGAAAACGTACCCGCCGGGCCGAGGTAACCGATCCGCAGCGCCTGTTCCAGGCCACGGCACGCCGACATCACCTCGCGCCAGATGGCGGCGATGCTCTCGTCGTGCAGCGGCCCCGGATTGCCCGACTGCATCTTGCGAATGACCTGCAGTTCGCGATCCGGCCGGAATGCCGGCGACGAATAGCGCTTCTTCACCTCGCCCACTTCCTGCGCCACCTTGGCGCGATCGGAGAGGAGCGAAAGAAGCTGGTTATCGATGGCGTCGATCTGCGTGCGCAACGGCGCAAGCTCCGCCGCCAATGCAGCGTCCTTGTTTTGCTTCGTATCGTCTGACTGACTAGTCATTGTAGGAATCGGGTTCGGCAACGGATTGCAAATTGCCACGCGAAGCGGGCGTTTCGCGCAATGTTCTGCCGTGATTGAGGGTGGGCCTTACGCCGACACTCGTTCAAACTCACGCATGAAGTCGACCAGCGCCTCCACACCTTCCAGCGGCATCGCGTTATAGATGCTCGCTCGCATGCCGCCCACGGACTTGTGGCCCTTAAGCTGCACCAACCCGCGCTCGCGCGCCTGTGTGAGGAACGCCTCGTTGCGGGATTCGTCGTTGAGGAAGAACGGCACATTCATGCGCGACCGGCACGTCGGATGAATCTCATTGCGGTAGAAGCTGCTGGCGTCGATGAAGTCGTACAGCATCTTCGACTTGATGATGTTGCGCGTTTCCAGCGCCTCAACCCCGCCCTGGCGCTTGATCCACTGGAACACAAGCCCCGCGATGTAGATGGCGTAAGTGGGCGGCGTGTTGTACATCGAGCCGTTCTCGGCCACGAGGCGCCAGTTGAATGCAGACGGGCATAGCGGGTGCGCATGGCCCAGAAGGTCCTTGCGGACGATGGCGATCGTCAGGCCGGCAGGGCCGATGTTTTTCTGCGCCCCGCCGTACAGGACCTGGTAGCCGTTCCAGTCGATCGGCCGCGAGAGAATGTGGCTCGACACGTCGGATACCACCACACGCCCGTGCGACTGACCGACGTCGGGCGTTTCCTGATACTCAACGCCAACAATGGTTTCGTTTGTGCAGAGGTGCACGTAGGCCGCGTCCGACGACAGCTTCCAGCTCGACACATCCGGGATCTTGTGGAAGCGCTCGGCCTCGCTGGTCGCGGCGATGTTCACCTCGCCGTACTTGCGCGCTTCCTGTTGCGACTTGATCGACCACGTGCCGGTGACGATGTAGTCTGCCTTCGGTGCATCGGCCGACAGCCGGCGCATCAGGTTCAGCGGCACGATCGCGTTTTCGGCGATGGCACCACCTTGCAGGAAAAGGATTTCGTAGTTGTCCGGCACGGCCAACAACTGGCGCAAATCGCTGAACGCCGCTGCCAGGATGCTTTCAAACTCGCGGCCGCGATGACTCATCTCCATGACGCTCATGCCACTGCCGTGCCAGGAGACCATCTCCTCCTTCGCCTGCTCCAGCACCTCGAGCGGCAGCACTGCCGGCCCTGCCGAAAAGTTGTAGACGCGCGCCTGGCTGGCTTGGAGGGCTCGATCCGCTTGGTTCATAGGACGAAGGGCAAAAGAAAAATGGCTGTCTGGGCGCAAACCCAAACAGCCATTATCTACCAACTGACAACCCGACGGGGATTGTGTCCCGATCGTCTGTCTATGCCGGTCAATTACTTCGCAGCAGCAGCGACTTCCTTGTCAGCCATGTCGCGCATCTTCTTGCCGACTTGCGGACCGTACTTCTGCATCACATTGCCCCACACTTCCTGCATGGCCTTGCCTTGGTTGGCCATGAACTTCTGGCCGCTGGGCGTCTTCAGGAACGTGGTCAGGTCCTTGATTTCCTGGGTCGAGTAGTACTTGCCCAGCGAGTCATAGTGGGCTTGCAGGGCGTCCTTGCGGAAGGCTTCCGTGTCGAAGTCCTTGCCAGCGCCGTCGGTCATGCGCTGCACAGCGCCATTCTTCTTCAGCTTGTCGACAGCCGCTTGCTTCTGCTTGTCGTTCAGAGTCTTGTTCTCCACCAGTGCCTGCTCCAGCACCAGCGGGGCTTCCTGCTTTGCGCCGTTGGCCAGCACTTCACCCTGACCCTTGATGGCTGCGTCGACGTTCATCGTCGTCAGCAGGTCCTTGATGGCTGCCGTCTTGTCAGCGTCGCCAGCCTGCGCGAATGCAAACAGCGGAGCGAAACCGGCCACCACGATCAGATGTTTGAGTTTGAGACTCTTGTGCATTGTTGCTCCCTTGAGATAAGCGTTGCGTTTAGGCCGGGCGTGTGATGCAAAAGTTCCAGGCCCTTGCCGCGCACAGGTCCGGCATCATGACAGAACTGCGCCTAACGGCAAGCAAAAGATGTTTCTAATTATGTCTCGCTGCTGTCATCCGACTGTGCATCGGCACCCGGGGCGGCATCCGCCGCATCGGCGCCTTCAACAGCATCCGCGCCTTCAGCATCGGACTCCATCACACGTTGCAGTCCGGACAGCTTGTTGCCCTCACCCACCGCGATGAGCGTGACGCCCTGCGTAGCGCGGCCCATTTCACGGATCTCGTCCACACGCGTGCGGATCAGCACCCCGCCCGTCGTGATTAGCATGATCTCGTCTTCAGGCGCCACCAGCGCGGCGGCCACGACCTTACCGTTACGCTCGGAGGTCTGGATGGCGATCATGCCCTTCGTGCCGCGGCCGTGCCGGGTGTACTCCGAGATCGGTGTGCGCTTACCGTAGCCGTTCTCGGTGGCGGTCAGCACGCTACCCGCACCGGATTGAGCCCCTTCACCCGCGGTTTCTGCCGGCGCGACCAACATGGCAATCACCTGCTGGTTCTCTTCGAGATTCATACCGCGCACACCGCGCGCCTGGCGACCCATCGGGCGCACGTCGTTTTCATCGAAGCGCACGGCCTTGCCGGCGTCGGAGAACAGCATCACATCATGCTGACCATCGGTAATGTCCGCGCCGATCAGGAAATCGCCCTCGTCCAGATCCACCGCGATAATGCCGGCCTTGCGCGGATTCGAGAATTCGGTGAGCGCCGTCTTCTTGACCGTCCCCTTGGAGGTGGCCATAAAGACGAAGTGCTGCTCGTCGAACTGCTTCACCGGCAGGATCACGTTGATCTTCTCGCCCGGCGACAGCGGGAACATATTGACGATCGGACGACCGCGCGAATTGCGGCTGCCTTGCGGCACTTCCCAAACCTTCAGCCAGTACAGGCGGCCACGGTTCGAGAAGCACAAGATGTAGTCATGGGTGTTGGCGACAAAGAGCGTGTCGATCCAGTCGTCTTCCTTCGTCGCCGCAGCCTGCTTGCCGCGGCCGCCACGCTTTTGCGCCCGATACTCGGAAATCGGCTGGCTCTTCATGTAGCCGCTGTGGGACAGCGTCACCACCAGATCTTGCGGCGTAATGAGGTCTTCTGTATCCAACTCGGTCGCATTGTGCTCGATCTGCGAGCGACGCTCATCGCCGAATTCCGCGCGGATCGCGGTCAGTTCCTCGACGATGATGGCGGTAATGCGCTCCGGCTTCGCAAGGATGTCCAACAGATCGGCGATCTGCGCCATCACCTCGCGGTATTCCTGGACGATTTTGTCTTGCTCCAGCCCGGTGAGGCGTTGCAGGCGCATCTGCAGAATTTCCTGCGCTTGCGTATCCGACAGCCTGTACAAGCCGTCGCCCTGCATACCAAACACCGGGAGCAGACCTTCCGGCCGATACGCGGCGCCACCACCAGAGGTTTCGCTCTCTGCCCGAACAAGCATGTCCCGCACGAGCCCCGAATCCCAGCTGCGGCTCATCAACTCAGCCTTCGCGACCGGCGGGGTCGGGGCGGCCTTGATGATGGCGATGAACTCGTCGATGTTGGCAAGCGCAACAGCCAGACCTTCCAGGATGTGACCACGCTCGCGCGCCTTGCGCAGATCGAACACGGTGCGACGCGTCACCACCTCGCGGCGATGCAGCAGGAAGCACTCCAGCATCTGGCGCAGGTTCAGCAGGCGCGGCTGGCCGTCGACCAGCGCCACCATGTTCATGCCAAACGTGTCTTGCAGCTGGGTATTCTTATAGAGGTTGTTGAGCACAACCTCCGGCACCTCGCCGCGCTTCAGTTCGATCACCACGCGCATGCCGGACTTGTCCGACTCGTCGCGAATGTCGGAAATGCCTTCGATACGCTTTTCGGTGACCAGCTCAGCAATACGCTCCAGCAGCGTGCGCTTGTTAACTTGATACGGCAGTTCGTCGACGATGATCGCCTGGCGCTGGCCGCGGTCGATATCTTCAAAGTGCGTCTTGGCGCGCATCACCACACGGCCGCGGCCGGTGCGATAGCCCTCGCGAACACCCGAAATGCCGTAGATGATGCCCGCCGTCGGGAAGTCCGGCGCCGGGATCAGTTCGATCAGCTCGTCGACCGTCGCTTCCGGGTTGCGCAGCAAGTGCAAGCAGCCATCAACCACCTCATTGAGGTTGTGCGGCGGAATGTTCGTCGCCATTCCCACCGCAATCCCGGACGAGCCATTGATCAGCAAGTTGGGAATGCGCGCCGGCAGAACGGATGGTTCAGTTTCGGAGCCGTCGTAGTTCGGCTCAAAATTGACGGTTTCCTTGTCGAGGTCGGCCAGCAGTTCGTGGGCGATCTTCGAGAGGCGGATTTCGGTGTAACGCATCGCCGCCGCGTTGTCGCCGTCGACGGAGCCGAAGTTGCCTTGGCCGTCGACCAGCATGTAGCGCAGCGAGAAGTTCTGCGCCATCCGCACGATGGTGTCGTATACAGCAGTGTCGCCGTGGGGGTGGTACTTACCGATCACATCGCCAACGATACGAGCGGACTTTTTATAGGGGCGATTCCAGTCGTTGTTCAGCTCGTGCATCGAATAGAGCGCACGGCGATGCACCGGCTTGAGACCATCCCGCACATCGGGAAGCGCGCGGCCCACGATCACGCTCATGGCGTAAGCGAGGTACGAACTACGCATTTCTTCTTCGAGCGATACCGGGAGTGTCTCTTTGGCGAATTGATCCATTGGGCGAACGGTGGGAGGTCCCTAGTGAGCACAGCGACGCGCACCACAGGACGCTGCGGTTGCGCGAATAACAGAACATTTTACCATGCCGCAAGCCCCCTCCCCTCATGCGCGCGAGCGACGCATCGTCAACCCCGGGCACGTTCCCTGCGAGGGAAGGCAAAACCGGCGAGCCAATCCCCATAAGGGTTTGCGAGCCATTTCCTGCCTTGTTGCGTACACACCACAAGGCCATGGCGCCCCGTTCGAATCGCTTATATTTGCTTTTTAGGAGTGCGTGCTTGTGGCACAATCCCCCAGCGAAGAGGCAGACATTGTTCGAAGTGGAGCCTTCACCACACCGAGAATGTTATACTCCGAAGAATGTATGACTTGTTTTCGTCCCATCTGCTCGCAGTCTTCTGCGGTGATCTCATCCTGAGAGGAGAAATATGAAAAAATTTGCCAAGCTCGCGTTCGCTGCAGCTGCGGTAGCCATGGCTGCGTCCGCTTACGCTCAGTCGGTGCCCTACGAAAAGAAGGCCGTCAACGACAACTGGGGTAACGGCACGAGCGAGTGGGTCTGGAAGAACGGCACGAACGAACTGTGCTGGCGCAACGGCTTCTGGACGCCGGCAACCGCCAACGCTCAGTGCGACGGCGCTCTGGCCCCGGCTGCTGCTCCGACCGCTGCTCCGGCTGCTCCGGCTGCTCCGGTTGTGTCGAGCGAAAAGGTTACGTTCGCTGCTGACACCCTGTTCGATTTCGACAAGGCTGTGCTGAAGCCGGAAGGCAAGGCCAAGCTGGACGACCTGGTCTCGAAGCTGAATGGCATCAACCTGGAAGTCGTGATCGCCGTTGGCCACACCGACTCGTTCGGTTCGGACAAGTACAACGACCGCCTGTCGGTCCGTCGTGCTGAAGCCGTCAAGGGCTACCTGGTCAGTAAGGGCATCGAAGCCAACCGTGTCTACACGGAAGGCAAGGGCAAGCGCCAGCTGAAGGTTGATCCGAAGTCGTGCAAGGGCGCTCGCAAGGCACAAATCGCCTGCCAGCAACCGAACCGCCGCGTGGACGTCGAAGTGGTCGGCACCCGCAAGGCTCAGTAAGTCGGTTCACACCGGGAAAAAGCCCAGCGAAAGCTGGGCTTTTTTTCGTCCATAGGTCTGCGGATCTTCCTCGTCTGGTCTACTTCGGGATGGGCATTGAAAAAGCGATGACGCCAAATGCGCCATCGCTTTTTTGCTTTTGGGGCGCCCAGCGCCCCTTTTTTAAAACTGCCCCTCTTACTAATAAGAAGGTGTCGCCTGATCGTTGGCGACCATGGCGCGATCGCCAACACGCAGGTTGTTCGGATTCCGCTGTGTCACGGTCGCGACGCGGCCATCGTCCAGGCGCACGCTGATGCGGTACACGGTTTGCCCACCGGCGCCGGCGCGCTGTTCAACCTGGTTGCCTGCATAGGCGCCAAGCGCTGCGCCACCAATGGTCGCAACGGTGTTGCCCGTACCACCGCCCACTTGGTGACCGAGGATACCGCCGGCCACACCACCGATAATCGTGCCCAAGATGCCCGGGCTATTGGCCGGGGCTTGCATCGGCTGGATCGATTCCACGCGGCCATAAAGAGCGCCCGTTTGCTGCGGCTGCCCGCTGTAAGCCGGTTGCTGGCCGTACGCCGGAGGCTGTTGAGAATACCCGCCGTTATAGCCACCGCCGTAACCCGGCGCGGCGCATCCAGCCAGGACCGTCAGGCCCACAACACCCGCTGCTATCAGAATTTGTTTGGATTTCATTGATCTCTCCTTGAGCGAAGGAGACAGTTGGAGGAATTGCATGCGCGTTTGTTCACGTCTGTTTCAATGTGAAACCTTTTCGCAGACGCTTAATTTGGTCGGGGCCTCGCTTTTTGGTACATTTCCTCACCTAGCCGATATGCCCTGGCGCAGCGCAACATGACGACCACTCACGCGAACGCCGATCCCGGCGAACTCGAAAAATTCAGTGAACTCGCCCACCGCTGGTGGGACCCGAACAGCGAGTTCAAACCCTTGCACGAAATCAACCCGCTGCGGCTTGACTGGATTCAGTCCATCACGCCGCTGGCAGGCAAACGCATCGTCGACGTGGGCTGCGGCGGCGGCATCCTCTCAGAGAGCATGGCGCGTGCCGGGGCCATCGTCAAAGGCATCGATCTCTCCCGCAAAGCATTGCGTGTTGCCGACCTGCATAGCCTCGAGGCGGGCGTTACCGTCGATTACGAGGAGATCGCCGCAGAAGCGTTGGCCGCACGCGAGCCGGGCAGCTTCGATGTCGTCACTTGCATGGAGATGCTCGAACATGTGCCTGATCCGGCGTCGGTTGTGCGCGCTTGCGCGACGCTGGTCAAACCGGGTGGATACGTCTTTTTCTCCACCATCCACCGGAATGCCAAGGCGTATCTGCTGGCCGTCATTGGCGCGGAATATGTCCTCAACATGCTGCCACGCGGCACGCATGATTACGCTAAGTTCATCCGCCCGTCAGAGCTGAGCGCGTTCGTACGCGCGGCCGGCCTTCAGGCGCAAGAGATGCGCGGGCTGGAATACAACCCCATCACCGCCCGCTACGCTCTTACGCAGGACACGAGCGTCAACTACCTGATGGCGACGCGCCGTCCGGTCGAGGCATGATGGCGCGCCGGTTTCCCGATCCGCTGGGCGCGGTGCTGTTCGATCTGGACGGCACGCTGGCTGACACGGCTCCCGATTTGGCCGCGGCGGCCAACAAGGTGCGCACTGACCGCGGCCTCGAGCCGGTCGACTACGAAGCGCTTCGCCCGGTGGCCTCGCATGGTGCGCGCGGGCTGATTGGCGTGGCCTTCGGCGTTGGGCCGGGGGACGCGGAGTTCGAAACGCTGCGACTGGCATTTCTCGCCAACTACGAGGCGGAAATCTGCGTGCGTACACAGCTGTTTCCGGGCATGGCAGACGTGCTGGCCGAACTGGGCCGTGCCGGTATTCCCTGGGGGATCGTCACCAACAAGTCGGGCCGACTGACGGTACCGTTGGTTGCACAGTTGCCGTTGCCGGTGCCGCCGGCGTGCGTCGTTGCGGGCGACACGACGCCGCACGCCAAGCCCCACCCTGCCCCGCTGCTGCATGCGGCCGACTCTATCGGCGTCGATGCACGGCAGATCGTCTACGTGGGCGACGACCTTCGCGACATTGAAGCCGGCCGCGCCGCCGGCATGCCTACCATTGCGGCCAGTTACGGCTATTGTGGTAATGG
This sequence comes from Ralstonia sp. OTU4908, assembly GCF_038440115.1. Classification (NCBI taxonomy): domain Bacteria; kingdom Pseudomonadati; phylum Pseudomonadota; class Betaproteobacteria; order Burkholderiales; family Burkholderiaceae; genus Ralstonia; species Ralstonia sp. OTU4908. The sequence goes on from NZ_JASATD010000020.1 coordinate 17,568, forward strand.
ACCATCGCCCGTGGAATGGCGCGCCGATGCGCTGATTGCCAGCGCGGCCGAGCTGATTCCGCTGCTGCTCGAATCGAAACGCGCTTGACCACGATGCTCAGGTGAAGGCCTGGGCGCCGCACTTTTCAGGACCGCTGCCTCCCATCGGGGACGTGGCGGTCGACCGACTGACGAAGTAGGCCACGCTATGGCCGCCGACACCAGCATGAGTACCTCCCCCGATTCGCGCCCTGAACTGCAATCAAATACCCACGGCTGGCGCGCACGGCTTGAACGCGTGCGCGGCACGGCCGGCTGGCAACGCGTGGCGCGAGTCGGTACATCCCGGCGCACCAAGCGCATTGGGATCGGCGTACTGGTCTTCCTGGTGGTGTTCGGTTTGCTCGGCGCCTTCGGCGGCCCGCCACTGCTGCGCCACGTAGCTCAAACCCAGCTCAGCAAGCTGCTGGAACGGCCGGTTTCGGTGGGCAAGATCAGCATCAACCCATACACGCTGCGGCTTGATGTCGACCAGTTCCACGTGACCGAGCGCGACGGAAAGACACCGTTCGTCGACGTTGGCCACCTGCATATGAACGCGTCGTGGAGTTCGATCTTCCGCCGCGCCCCTGTCATTGAAGAACTCAGCATTGACGCGCCACACGTGCGCATCGTGCGCACTGCCGAGCAGCGCTTCAACTTCTCCGACATCGTCGACCGGCTAAGCCAGCCGGAGAACCCGCCCAAGCCGAAGTCGAACGAGCCGGCCCGTTTCGTCTTTGCCAATCTGCAGTTGGCCAACGGCGCTATCGATTTTGTTGACCAGCCACTCGGCACCCAGCACAAGGTCGATGGCCTGCAGATCGGCGTGCCGTTCCTGGCGAGCCTGCCAGCCGACGTGGACATCTTTGTGCAGCCGCTGCTGGCCGCGCGCATCGACGGCGCTCCGCTGCATTTTGCGGGCAAGACAAAGCCATTCGCCGATTCGCTTGAATCCAACCTCAACGTCAAGATCGATGGCTTGGATCTGCCTCGCTACCTCGGCTACGTGCCCGGCCCGCTTCCGGTGGGGGTGCCGCAAGGCAAGCTGACGACCGACCTGACGATCGACTTTCAAAAGCCGAAGAGCGGCGCGCCGATACTGCGCGTGCGTGGCACGACTGGCCTCGACAACCTGGAAGTGGTCGATGCCAACAAAGCGCCACTGGTGGCGGCCAAACAAGTGCGCGCAACGCTTGCCGACGTGCGCCCGCTCGACAACGTATTCCGCCTCGATGCGCTGACGCTGGATGGCGTGCGCGTTGATGCCACGCGCGGTGCGGATGGAGCGATCAATTTCGCGCAACTCGCCGGCAAGCCGGCACCTGCCGAAGCGAAAGCTGCCACGGCCGAGGCCGCGACCACCGCAAAGCCGAAACCGTTGGATGTGGCGGTCAACAAGCTTCAACTGACCAACAGCACCGTCCACTGGCGTGACGCGACCACGCAGCCGGCTGCCGACCTGATACTGGAAGACCTCCACGGCGACATTCGCGTGCGTACGTTGGGCGGTCCGACCTCGCTCGATGTGGGCGCCAAGCTGGCGCAAGGCGGCACGCTCAATGTCAAAGGCAACACTTCGCTGGAGAAGAACACCGGCGAGCTGGAACTGAAGCTGGACGGCGTGAAGCTGGTCGGCATCAGCCCGTATCTGCGCCAGGCGGGCGCACCGCAATTGCAGAGCGGTGCGCTATCGGCCGACGGCAAGGTGGCGCTCGAATTCGGGCCGGACAAATTCAACGTGCGCGCGGAACCGCTGACCGCAAGCCTGGCCGACCTGTCGCTGGCGCCGGCCACGGGCAAGGACACCGCGCTGCGAGCCAAGCTGCTGCGCGCAGACGTGAAGCGCTTTGACCTGAGCGCCCGCACCATCGCCCTGAACGAAGTGCGCGCCGATGGCCTGCAGATCGAGGCGTTGCGCAAGAAGGACGGCACAACCACGTTGACGCTGCTCGATGGTCCGCAATCGGTGGCGGGCAAGTCGACAGCGCCGGCCAAGTCCGGCGCAAAGCCGAACGCCCCGGCCGAAAAACCCTGGGCAGTGACCGTACAAACGCTGAAGCTGGACAACAGCGCTGTCGGCTTTGAAGACCAATCGAACTCGCGCCCGGTCAAGGTGCGTGTCGAGCCGCTGAACGTGGTCGTGCAGAACGCCTCCTCCGATCTCGGCAAACCGGTCAGCGTGCAAATTGGCGCAGGGCTGGGTGCCAAGGGCAAGCTCGATGTGCGCGGCGAGGTCGTGCCGCAGCCGCTCAAGGCCGACCTGCGCGTGAACTCGCAGAACCTGTCGCTCGCAGGCTTCGATCCGTATCTGGACAAGTCGTTGAACGCGGCGATTACGAGCGCGCTGCTATCGATGGACGGGCGCCTCGTGCTCAACCAGGGCAAGGCGCTGACGCTGAACTACCAGGGCAACGCGACACTGGGCAACGTGCGCCTGCAAGACCGCTTGAGTTCGGACGACTTCCTGCGCTGGCGTTCGCTCGCGCTCAACCGCATCCAGGCCAACTACGACGGCACCACGCCGCGTGTGCGGGTGGGCGCGGTGGCGCTGTCGACGTTCTACGCGCGGATCATCATCAATCCGAACGGACGCCTGAACCTGCAGGACATCCGCGTGCAGCCGACCGAGGAGCGACGCTCGCTAACGCAAAGCGAACCTGCATCGGCATCGGCCGCAGCGGCTTCCGCCCCGGCAGCCGCACCCGTGGAGGCTTCGGCCCCCACTGCGGCACCCGCATCGGCCGTCACCGTCACAGCCACGGGCCCCACGCCCAAAGCCGGCAGCGCCGACCTGCGCGTTGACGCCATCACGCTGCAGGACGGCAACATCCGCTTCACCGACAACTTCGTCAAGCCGAACTACACCGCCAACCTGACCGCCATCGGAGGCTCGATCGGTACGATCAGCACGGCGGCCAACCAGACACCCGCAGATGTGACGCTGCGCGGCAGTGTCGACAGCACGGCACCGGTGGACATCCACGGCAAGGTGAACCCGCTCGCGCCTACGGCCTTTGTGGATCTGACAGCCAAGGCCGACGGCGTGGAACTGACCAACCTCACGCCCTACTCCGCCAAGTACGCCGGCTACCCGATCACCAAGGGCAAGCTGACGATGGATCTGCACTACCTGCTCGACCAGGGCAAGTTGACCGCCGACAACCACATCTTCATCGACCAGCTCACCTTCGGCGACCGCGTAGAAAGTAAGGACGCGACCAATCTGCCGGTGCGGCTGGCAGTGGCGCTGCTGAAGAATTCGCGCGGCGAGATCGACGTGCGCGTGCCGGTATCGGGCTCGCTGGATGACCCGCAGTTCAGCATCGGAGGCGTCATCCTGCGAGCGTTCGTCAACCTGATCGCACGCGCTGTGACGGCGCCGTTCTCGCTGCTGGCCAGCGCGTTTGGCGGCAGCGGCGGCGAAGAACTCGGCTACATCGAGTTCGATCCGGGCACGTCGAACATCAGCCAGGCATCGGTCGCCAAACTGGACAAACTTGCCACGGCGCTCAAGGACCGCCCTGCTCTGAAGGTCGACATCGTCGGTCGCGTCGATCCGGAATTCGACCGCGACGGCCTGCGCCGCGAGGCCGTGAACCGTCAGATTCGCGAGCAGAAACTCAAGGACGCGGGCGACGCTGCTGAGGCAGATACCACCGTCAAGCCGGAAGAGGAGAACAAGTACCTTGAACGCGCATACAAAGCCGCCAAGTTCCCAAAACCGCGCAACGTGATCGGGCTTGCCAAATCGTTGCCGCCCGACGAGATGCGCAAGCTGATGGAAACCAACGTGCAAGTGACGGATGCGGATTTGCGTGAGCTCGCGCAGCGTCGCGCGAATGCGGTGCATGTTGCACTTGCTGAACGCGTGGATCCGGGGCGCCTCTTTGTTGTCGCCCCCAAGCTCAACGCAGAGGGCATCAAGGACAAGGGCAAGACGACGCGGGTTGATTTCTCGCTGAAGTAGCCCATCTATGGGATAATTGACACTTCCTTACTGGGGCCGACCTGGTTTCGACGTGGGTTGCGAAGCAGCGGAGGGCATACCGAGGACCCGTCACCTCGTTAATCAATGGGAATGCAATAACTGCTAACGACGAACGTTACGCACTGGCAGCCTAAGGGCCGCCGTCCTCGCACTGGCTCGCTGACGGGCTAGGGTCGCAAGACCAGCGAGGTCATTTACGTCAGATAAGCTTTAGGTGAGTCACGGGCCTAGAGACGAAAACTTAGTGAATCGCCGTCGTAGAGCGTGTTCGTCCGCGATGCGGCGGTTAAATCAAATGACAGAACTAAGTATGTAGAACTCTCTGTGGAGGGCTTGCGGACGCGGGTTCGATTCCCGCCGGCTCCACCAAACATCTTTCAAACGGCTTCAACGTTTGGCAAAAAACCCCGCTGGGCTTGGCTCTGCGGGGTTTTTTGTTGGGGCGCAAAGCTCGCCGACTTGGCCCGAAAGTCAGGTGGACGACGAACCCCACATTCGGATGTCGCATCCCGCCGATGCACCAGTTGCACCGGCGGCGTTCAATGAAGCCGCGTGAAATCGAAGCTACTCGTAGCTCATCACAAAAGTCAGCGAGCTATTCGCTGTGCCCGCTCCAACGACTGGAGCGGTTTGCCGATAGGCTGCTTTTAGCGGGATACTGAAATTTCCACCAGCCTTGTCGTACTCGCTAAAAGCGATCTTCTCGTTCAACACCGCCGGCTTTCCGTTCTGGTCAAGAACCTGCAGGCCGACCCCCTTAGCTACCGATTCAGCGTCGAGCGCGACGACCGACTGCGCGGCATCCAAGATTTGGGTGTTTGGCTTCAGTAGATAAGAAACCTTGCTAATGCCCGAGGGGCACTCGTTCAGATTGATCGAAAAATTCACAGGCGCCAACGAAGTGCCAACACCTTTGAATTGTCCGACACGATTCCGATCTCCCATCTGCACGATGACATCTGGCGTCCTGCAACTCTGGGCTGTAACGCTTGCCTTTGTGGAGGTTCGAACGATAAAGACGTTGAACTCGTCATTCATGTTGACATACCCCAGAAGCCCCGCCTCAACGGCAGCGCCTGGCGCAACTGGGCCAATCTTCCTGATCCTTAACGAGAAAGACGTGCTCACGAATGTGTAGGTGTCCGCTACCTGTTGGATCCCCAGTGAAGCTGCGGGTAGCGGTGCTGGAGTCGACTTCTTGTTATCGTAGACGAGGCCCCACGCCAGTCCGGTATTTCCGATCGGCATATCGACTTTGGTAGCGGCAGGCGGAATCCCTCCGACCGAATTCACCAAACCCCAGCGGAAGGCGCCAGTACAGGTGAAGGCCGGTGTGTCTTGTGCGCTGTTCGTGATAGGTGCGCTTTCATAGATAACGGTACCGATGGGTGCATCGCGCGGTACGGTAAAGCTTGAAGGTATTTGAAACGCGAGTTGCTTGACGACGGCGCCTTGATGCATCGTGCAGTTCGCGGCGTCAGCTGGCGAGGCGAGCAGAGCCGCCAAGAAGAACGCGGCCATACAGAAAGCGCGGAGAAGATGATCCGACTCGAGGGGGTATAGATTTTTTTGCATCGACGATTCTTTCCAAGTTTTGCTTATATGCGATGGACCATGTATCCATGGCCGCGGAGGATTCGAGAGCCCGGTGGCTATCTACAACGCAACGTCTGCCGCTGGTAGTTCCGGCCAGCTTCTGCTTTCGGCAACGCATAGGGTGCCTGGCATTGGCCTTCTTTCCATTTCACAACCAACGTGCCCTGCTCCTGGTTGAGCAGCACAAACGCATTGCCATTCGGGTCCGCAATGCCCAACTGTTTGCCGGTTTGCGCGTCTTGCACGCTGGCGCCAAACGGCACCGGTTTGCCGTCGATCTGTTGCAGAGTGAACTGCGCACGCCGACCGCTGTAGCCACGAAAGGTCGCCTGCACGATGGCGCCGCGGCGCGGCACGACCTGCTTGACGGTGTCTTCGAGCTCGACGTCGGCGCCCAGGTTATGCGTGTCGGGACGCAAAGCGCTCAGCCGGTAAGGCTGTGCGTAGGTCACCACCGCGTAGCCGTTTCTACCAACCGGAATGCCACCGTCGGTGCGGATGTCCGTGCCCTTGAGGCCCTCCATTTTCATGAGCGCAAAGGTGTCGCCGACAGTACGGCTCAGGTTGACGCCGCCGCCATGTACCACTACGGCACCCATGGCATTCATGCTGGCCGATTGGTAGTCCCGTGCGACATTGATGTTGGCTGAAAGCTGGCCAGCATCGGCATCGTGTGTAATGCTTGCACCGCCCGTCGCGCCACGCCCGCTGCTGGTATAGCCGGCCTGCATGGCATATGACGTCTTTTCGCTGATGAAACCACTCAGACCGCTCTGGATGTTTGTGCCGCCGCTACTGTCGTTGCTGACGTTGGTGTAAGCACGCTGTGATTGCAGCTTGCCACCCAGCGGGATCGACATCGTGAGCATGACCTGCGTATTGCTGCCGTTGCTGCCAAAGCGGCTGTCCTTCGTCTGGCTGAGACTCAGGTTGTAGCTGAGCCGTTTCCAGTTGTTGCCGTAGCCGACGCTGATGCTGCGGCTGGAGCCCGGCTGGTTCCAATAGGTCTGCTGGCTGACGTTCAGGTAGACGCTGCCATACTTGCGATCAGGTCCGCCTAGGTCCTGGCTGGTCGTCAAGTCGACGCGCGAGCGGCTGCGGCCGGATTGCACGCCATCGGCGTTATGCAGGTCGTTAACGTGGTCGTTAAACGTGCGATAGCCCGACGTCGAGTAGCGATAGGCCGCGAGCGTGAAGTTCGTGTTGGTGCGCGTAAAAGTCTTGGCATACAAGATGCGCACACTCTGTCCGGTGTCGCGCTTACCCTGCGCGCGGCTGCTCGACTGCGTGATGTCCACCGACAGGGCGCCGACGGGCGTGTTCGTACCGACCCCCACGTTCAAGGCCTGGAAGTCTTTCGACACTTGCAGGCCGCCCGCCACCGTGCTGTTGTCGGTCAGGCCATAGACGAGCGAGCCGCTGACCAGATTAGGCGCGGGGCCCTGGTCCCCATCGTACTTGCCGGCTGCAAAGCTATACTTCAGGCGCCCCTTGCGCAGCATCAGCGGCAGGCTGGAGAACGCCTGATGCGTGACGCGCTTGCTACCGTCAGCTTCAATGACGGTGATCTCCAGATCGCCATTGGAGCCGGACGGGAAGATGTCGGTCAGCTGGAACGGGCCAGGCGGCACGTTGGCCCGATAGAGCACATAGCCGCTCTGGCGCACCTCGACCACCGCGTTGGTGGCTGCTTGACCGCGCACCACCGGCGCATAGCCGCGCTCGCTGTCGGGCAGCATGGCATCGTCAGAAGTGACTTGCACACCGCGAAACCGCACGCTATCAAACAACGTCGCGTCGGAATACTGCTCGCCGAACGTCAGCTGGCCCTTGATGGCATCGACGTCGCGCTGCACGAGCGTGCGGTTGCTCTTGAAGCGCGTCTGGCCGCTGTTGCTACCGGTGAGCGTGGACTCGTTTCGCAGGCGCCAGCGACCTATATTCACGCCGTTCTGCAGGCCAACGAAGTAGCTGCTGCTGTCAGTGCCGATGTGGCTGTGACCGTAGTTGCCGCTGAACTGGTAGTTGACGTAGCCGGCAGTGACCCCTTCGTCCCACAGCGCAGGGTCTATATAGCCGCGCGCCGCGCGGGAAAGAAAGGCCTGCGGAATGCTCAGATTGAGCTGCAGCCTGCCGGCATCGAAATCGACCGATGCCTGATCCAGCAGGTGCGGCAGATCAAGGCAGGCTTGGCTGTTGACATCCAGCGGCGGGTTGATCGCGCTCAGGTTGACACCGAAGTCCTGAAGCATCTTCGCCGTCAGGCACGGGCGCAGCTTGGCCTTGTCGGTGTCTTGGTAGAAATCGATGTCGCGACGGCCGACCAGATTACCGTTGACCTCCACCTCCACCCGATAGTTTCCGGGCGGCACGCTGCTGCCCGAACTCAGTACGGCGCTCAGGTCCGCTGGCCGTCCTTGGCCGTTCAGGAAACTCGTATTGAATGCGAGGAGCGTTGGATCCACCTGTGCGACGAGCGTCTCCCCTTCGGTGGCGCGCGCGCTGTTCATCATCGCAAGACACACGGCCAGGTAGAGCGGCGTTGTGCTCAGGCGTACAGGAGCCGCTTTCCCAACGGCCTTTCTGGAGAACGCTTTGGTCGTCTGGCAGGTAGACATTGCAATGCTCGCTTCTGGCTTTGTGAATCGGATGGCTGTCACATAGGCAAGCTCCGCTACGGTGGGTGCGGGCTAAGCCAGCCCAGGCGGGCTGGCGGAATCGAACTGGCGTTAGGCCAGCTCAATCAATTGCCGGCTGAGACCGGCGTGCTCGGCTGACTGCTGTGCAAGGTGACGCGGTAACTTTGGCGGCCGCCGTAGTCGTTAATGACGTCGTAGCGGAGCTCGGGTGCGCCGGCTCCGGCCGCCGGCAGCTTGACGGGCACAGCAACCGTCGAGTTAGGCGCGATCATCTTCGCGTCGATGACGGGCTCCTCTGCACTGCCGACATGCACCTTGGCGTCCACCACGGTCACGTGATACAGGCTCGGATTGGTCAAGCGCAGCAGCCCTTTGCCGGCGCCCTGGTTCAACTGCCATTGCAGGCGTGTAGGCGCCTTGACCGGATCGCCAGCCAGACCGGTGGGCCGGTAGAACACCTTGATGCGTTGACGAACAGCCAATTGCAGGACGTTGTCTTCTTTGGCGGTCTGAGGAATCTCCTGGACGTTCAGCCAAAATACGGATTCGCGATCCGTTGGCATGCCGACGCCTTCGTACAGCACACGCAGCAGTTGCTGCTGCTTGGCACCAACCTTTGCCAAAGGCGGTGTAATTGCGAACGGCAGTTGGGCATTGGCTACGTCTTCCAATGGATCCAGCCACGCCTGGAGCAGCGCATCTTGACCATCATTGCTGACGACGACTGAGCTTTCCTTGTTCTTTCCATCAAAGATGACGCGCGTGGTGCTGAGTGAAATGCTGGCGTGGCTCGCGGACGCAACCAACGCGCACGCCAACGCCGCGCCAACGGCGTATCGTTTTGCTTTCATATCCGGAACTGCCTGTGAAGAAATAGGCGGCAGCGGGGTAATGACCGCTGCCGATTGAAGCCAGCCGCGTTGGCTGGCGCTTGGCTTACGTTTACTCGTAGGTGAGCGTGAACGGCAGGCTGGCGTTGGCAATACCCGGCTTGATCTTGGCCGCGTCTGCGGCCACATAGGCGGCGGAGAACCGGACGTTGACTGCCCCGCCGGTCGCCGGCACCGTGGTCTGTGCCAGCAGATCGCCGTTGCTCAGGTCGAACGCGTTTGCACCTGCGCCCGTACCTTCGTACACGGCGATGCCCACACCTTGTGCGAAACCTGCAGCGGTGTTGCCGCTATTCACGCGCAGCGTCTTCTTGTCGGCGCTCAGGTCGGCCGCCTTACCGGCGAACTTCATGCTGACCTTGGCGCCCGTCTTGCACACCACGTCAATGTTGGCCGAGCCAGAACCGCTGGTCAGAAGCTTCGGTGCAGCAACCGTGCCGATGTCGTCCGCAGCGATCTTGCCCATGTTCACGTTGATGGTGCCTGCATCGCCGGTGAGCGAAGACACCTTGCAGGTGTCGCTCAGGATCGTGCCTTGGAAATTGATAACGCCATCCACCGACGCAGGCGCTGCTTGCGCCATTGCGGCGAAAGAAAGAGCAGACACGGCGACGCCAGCCAGGAACAGTTTTGCTTTCATTGACTTACCCTTAGATTGAATCCGCAGCACGAACGTGCGGGATTTGGTCGAGAACAAATGCCTATCGAAGAAGGCAGGCGCAAGTATTCCAAGCGTGGCGGCTGCGCCATATCAGACTGTTCTGAAAAAGCGGAGGGATTCTTGCGTTCTGCTCGCACGCCTCCGCTTTAGGCATTGGGGCGCGCGGAGACATTCTCGTCACGAACGAGGCGACTCGCTAGGCATGCGGCAGAACCCGGAAATCGTTGCAGCACAAGGCTCCGTGCCGCCTCAGGCAAGGCGTACACGGCATATGTGGGGGGATACGGAACCGGAGCGACGTTCGCTCCGTTGACAAATTCAGGTAGTGGCGCTGTCCGTCGGGTGCAGCGATTGGAGTTCCGCCAGGAGCGCATGCGCGTCTGCCGTGATGCCCCCCGACGCCTTCGAAAGATGCCGCTCCAATTCGCTTGCCACTTGGCGCGTTCGCAGGTCGTCCACAACGGCAGCGGCACCGGATATCCGATGTGCCGCGCGACGTGCCTGCTCGATATTCCGATCTGCGAGACCCTGCGCGAGCATTTCAAGATCGGTTTTCATGGTCTCTCGATAGATCGCCAGCACGTCCACCGTCGATTCCGTCTCGCGCTCTGCCTGCACCGTACGGGAGCCGGAATCACCATGGCCGCACCAAAGCGCGATCAGTTCCCGTAAGGCGGCAAGGCGCAGCGGCTTGCTAAGGACGCCGTCCATGCCGCTGTCGAAACACCGGACGCGGTGCGTGTCGCCTGTCACAGCCGAGATGGCCACAATGGGCGTGCGCTCGCCTCCGCGCTGATGTTCGATGTTTCGCATGCGCTGCGCGACGGTATATCCATCAATCCCCGGCAGATTGCAGTCGAGCAGCACCATGTCAAACGCTGCTGACGCAAACTGTTCGAGCGCGGCCTCACCGGTGCCGGCGATTGCAGACCGGCAGCCCAGTGCCTCAAGCTGATGCTGGATCGCGTGTTGCACCGCTTCGTGGTCATCCACCACTAGGACCAGCGGCCCCTCCTCCGATTCCGGCGACGGCGCCTTTACCGTCCGAGGAGGCGATATTGCGTGAGGCGCAGACGCCAATGCTGTTTCCGCAGCCTTCGGCAACGCCACCGCTGCGTGCGCCTCGCGTGTCGGCAACATGACGGTGAATACCGTGCCGACTTCGGGGCTGCTGCTGACGGTGATCACGCCCTCCATCAACTCCACGAGTTCGTGGCAGATCGACAAGCCCAGCCCAGTTCCGCTCGCACCGCGATTTCCCGGGCTTTCCACACGTGCATACGGCTCGAAAATGTTCCGCTGGCGCTCGGGCGGAATGCCCATGCCCGTGTCCCTGACCTCGAGCACGAGCGTTCCAGTGCCGCGCCGCCTTCCGGGCAGATAGTCGACGCGAAAAACGACCTTGCCGGCCGCGGTGAATTTGATGGCGTTCACCAGCAGATTCAGTGCGATCTGCCGTACGCGCATGGCGTCGATCTCCACGCTGAAATCCGGCGCGCAGGCGAGATCGAGCGATAACGCCAGTTTCTTCTCATCGGAGCGCCAACGGACCATGTCCAGAGTCTGCTCGGCCCACGGCCCGATCGCCGTAGGCTGAAGCGCGAGTGTCACGCTGCGAGATTCGAGACGCGAGTATTCAAGGACATCGTCAAGCAGCGCCAAGAGCGTTTCCGACGCCGAGACAGCGGCATCCGTGCGACTGGCTTGCTGGCCGGTCAATTGCGAGCGCTGCAGCAGTTCCAGCGACGCAAGAATCGTGTGCATCGGCGTGCGGATTTCGTGGCTGATGAATGCGAGGAACATCGCCTTGTCACGCTCACTGCGAACGGCGGCCACACGCGCACGCCATAGCACATAGGCCAACACCGCAAACGCCAGAACAACGGCCGCAACGAGAGCGACCTGGCGCCAGCGGTAATGCAGGATCGAGGCGAGCGACGGCGCGCCGTAGTCGGTCGTTTCCTGCCACCGCTGCCGGATAGCGTCGGCCTCCGACGCCGAAATGGCGGTCAGCGATTTATCGAGAATCGACGCGAGCATGGGATTGTCATCGCGCGTGACCATCGTCAACGCATAGGGCCGGTCCCAGAGGCTGCCCGAGAGAAACAGCCGGCCCTTGAACTGCCGGTGCAGTTGCGGAACGATCGAAGCGTCCGTCCCGAGTACGGCGTCGGCAACGCCGTCAACAACCGCCTGCAACGCGTCGGACTCGTTTTGAAACGTTACCAACTTCACGGGGACGGAGCTGCGGCGGATGGCCAGTTCAAGACCACCGCCGCCCTTGATCGCAAGCCGCTTGCCGGACAGTTGCGAGAAACTGGCGAACAGGTTTTCCTGTTCCGCCGTAACGATGGCGATTGTCCCGACATAGTACGGCGTGCTCGCGATGTAACCGTCTCGGTAGGGTGCCACGGCTTCGTCCTTGCTCCAGTCGGGGAGCATGTCCACCTGCCCGAGCTTCAGTGCAGCCAGCGAGCCGTTCCAGCACGCACCTTCCACATATTCGAAACGCAGCCCACTCACATGGGCAACCGCATCGAGGAACGATGGAACCATGCCGGCCACCTTGCCGGCTTTGACAAACTCGAACGGACGCCAATGCGCATCCACGCAGGTGCGCACGATCGGATGCGCGGCGATCCAGGCATCCTCTTCGGGGGTGAACAGCGAAGTTGGGGCCGCATTGCTGCCGCCGGACATCAAGCCGAGCCAGAAGCCTAAGATCAGCGCGCGGACCGCCGCGGCTACATTGCTCACATCTCCCCCCCATCCCCATACCGGAATCGATTGCCTCGGCGCGTCGGGTTCGCGATGTTGCTGATCGCGCCAGTTCAGAAGCTTAATTCAGTCCCGAGCCGGATGGCCGGAAACGACCTGAAGGCTGTGTCGAACGGTCAACGAACGCATGGATGCGATTCGACTGGCGATGGAGCTGCCGCGCGTCGCCCGAGGAAAAGCGCAGACGCTCAGAACCGAGACGCACGACGTCGCGCGAGGGCTACCGCAGCGGCGGCCAGTGCGAGCCCGAGGATCGGGTCCACCGCACCGGCACCCCCCACCCCTGTGCTGCCCGTGGCCGCACCCGCCGCCGCATCGGCTTCCGGATTCGTGCCGCCGCCTGCCGTCTGCGTGCTGAGCGCGAGGTCGACCAGCACCGGATCGTGGTCCGACGAGCGGTAGGCGTCCGGCGCGTAGAACGTCTGCTGCTGTTCGGCGCTCTTGTGGGCGAACGAGTATTCCAGCGCAATCGGCTCATCGGCGTTGATGTGCCACTCGTGCACGGCGCGCACGCGCTCGGCCAGGCCGGAGGTGGCGAGCGCATGATCGATGTAGCCGGCTTCGCCGCCATAGACGTAGCTGTACGCATCCGTGCCGACGAACTTCGCCACCATGTCGGCATAGCCTTTGTCGGCGAACAGCACGACGGGGTCTTCCTTGGCATAGCTGTTGAGGTCGCCGATCAGGAGCTTGCCGATGTCCGCCACGCCGGTCGGCGAGATCGCCAGCCAGTCGGCGATCAGGCCGGCAGCGCGGACGCGGGTGGGGTTCCAGCAGCTTTGGCCATCGCCTTGGTCGGCGTCCTTGCCGCTCGCACCAGAACAGCCCTTGGACTTCAGGTGATTGACGACCACGGTGAAGTTCTGCGTGCCGCCGATGCGTCGGAAGCTGCGCGCGAGCGGCTGGCGGTTCTTGTCGTCGATGGCAAGCGTGGCCGGCGTGCCGACGGGCTCCACTGTGCGGCCGTTGTAGATGATTGCCACCGTGATTGCATCGCCGCCGAGCTTCGGTATGCCCGGGTCGACATAGCGCCAGTCGGCGCCAAGCTGGGTCGTCAGGCGGCGGATGGCGCTGAGCTCGCCGTAGCCGTCGTTCTCGATTTCCATCAGGCCGACCACGTCGGCATTGAGGTCGCGGATGGCGGCGACGATCTTGGCTTCCTGGCGTTCGAACTCGGCCCGTGTCTTGGCACCTCGATTGGCTGGATCATCAAAGCCAGCCCCTTTGCCGTCTCCGTTGAAGTAGTTCAGCACGTTGAACGAAGCGACGCGCACATCGGCCTGAGCGTGGCGCGCAGGGGCACCCGCACGCGGGTTCGCAGCAGCATTGAAAGCCGGCGCGGCCGCACCCGGGACAGGCTGCAGGCGCCAGGCGTTGTAGCGCATTTCAAGCACGCCCTGCACACCGCTCACGGTATAGCCGGCGCGCACTGGATTTGCCGCCGACAGGCCCGGCGCCGGGTAACGCACGCTGGCGGGATTTTGCTGATTGGAGCCATCGTCAAGCACGATGCGGTTCAGCGCATTGACCGATGCCTGGGCCGCGCCAGTTGCGGGCCGTGCCACGTTTGTCGGCAATGGCAGGCGACCGTTGCTGAGCAGCAGACTGCCGTAGCGTCCAAGTTCGTACGTCTCGCTTACCGTGAGGGTCTGCGGCAGGCGCACGAGCATCCCTTCATACGCGGACCACGCCCTCGCATCGGCCACGGGCAATGTCACGTCGATCGGCGTCACGCTGTTGCCGCCGGCGCAGCTTGCGATGCCGTTGGTGGCCAGCGTCAACTGCGTCTGGCCATACTTCTCCTCCACCTTGCCGACGAGGTGGACAAGGTCTCCCGCACGGGCTGTGACGCCGGGCGCGTGGATGAACAGTCCTTCCGATACGCCGGGCAGTCTGCGGCGCTGCGCGTCGGGCTGTTGCACGAAGAAGCCGTTGAAACCGCTGGTGCCGCTGTAGTCGGCGGTCACCACGGCTTCGATCTCGACGTTCTGACCGGCCAGCGGCGAGGTCGGGCCGGCGCCCTGCACATCCGCAAGGTGCGTTGCCGGCGCCCCGCACACGGCAGCGGCAGGCGGTGGCGTGACGGTGCCCTGCCCGTTGTACAACCCAAGGTCGGAAAAGTCGTCGACGTCGAACGCGTCCCATTGGAGGGACGGATCGAAAGCAGCCGTCGCTGCCGTATCGCCCTGCTTCACCGAGCCCTTGCGGCGCAGCGTGTGGTCTTTCGTGCCGGCGCTGGCTGTACCCCAGAAGCCGGACGGCGGTTGATAGCCAACCTGGCCGATGCGGTCGACAACCACGCCGGAACGCGTGAGCGTCAGCGCATCGTCGCCATTGAAGGAGAACGCCGCAGTCTGATTGACGCGGCTGCCGAGCACGCTGGCCAGTGTGCTGTGGGCCATCACATGGACGGCGCCTGGCGCCAGCTTGCCCGAGAGCGCAAACGACGCGGTGGGCGTGCTGGCGCCATTGTTGTACTGCTCGATCTTGTAGACCGACAGATCGGCTTCGGCGCCGTCCGGGTTGTAGATTTCGATGGCCTTGTTGTTCGAGCTGCCTTCTACGTACTCGCTGATGAGAAGCTCGGCTTGAGCAGGCAACGCCACGGACAGCACGGCGGCAAGGAGGAAATGCAGGCGCATGGGGACGGGGGGGTTGGGGAATAAAAGGATTTCGGCATACCCTCAGCAACGCCGATGACGCACGCATGGCGTGCCGTCACCGATCGTTCAGCATTCTGTAAGCCGTTCCTTCCTCGCAGCCCGCGCTCACCAAAAAATGAAACAAGCGTCGACGCTGCCGTCGGCGTGTTGTCTACGTGGGACCGATACAGAATCGCGAAAATTTATGGATTTCTGTACCTGTTGGCCGAATCGCGGCCAGTGCTAGCCTGCAAGCTCTTCGCCCTTTCCGCAGACAGCGATTTCGCCATGCCTACCCTCACCAACCTGCTCACCTTTGCCTTGGTTGCGCTCGGCATGGTGCTGACGCCGGGCCCGAACATGATCTACCTGATCTCGCGTTCGATCTGCCAGGGGCGCAACGCCGGGCTGGTGTCGCTGGCGGGCATCGCCACGGGCTTCGTTTTCTACATGCTGTGCGCCGCATTCGGCATCACCGCCTTGCTGATGGCCGTGCCGTTTGCCTACGATGCGCTGCGCTTTGGCGGCGCGATCTATCTGCTGTACCTCGCCTGGCAGGCGGTGCGGCCCGGCGGCCGGGCGCCGTTCCAGGTGCGTGAACTACCGGTGGACAGCCCGCGCAAGCTCTACACGATGGGCTTGCTGACCAGCCTGCTCAATCCGAAGGTCGCAGTGCTCTATCTGTCGCTGCTGCCGCAGTTCATTGAGCCGGCGCATGGCAGCGTGCTGGTGCAGTCGGTCTGCCTGGGGCTGACACAAATCTGCGTGAGCGTGACCGTCAATTCGATGATCGCGGCCACGGCGGGCAGCATCGCGGCATTCCTCTCGCGCAAGCCGAGCTGGCTATCGGTTCAGCGCTACCTGATGGGCACCGTGCTGACCAGCCTGGCGCTGCGCATGGCGATGGAAGCGCGCAAGTAGCCACACAAAGTCGGTGAAACGATCCGCCGCCAAATCAAAACGGGGCGATCCGGTTTGGCCGGATCGCCCCGTTTTCATTGAACGCGCTGCCAGATCAGCGGCGGCGCATGTAGAACGTGAACACCTTGTCGTGCTCGCTATGCTCCAGCAGCTCGTTGCCGGTCTGCTTGGCGAACGCTTGGAAGTCGCGCGTGGCGCCGGGGTCGGTGGCAAGAATCTTGAGCACGTCGCCGCTTTGCATGTCGGCAAGCGCCTTCTTCGTGCGCAGGATGGGCAGCGGGCAATTCAGGCCGCGCGCGTCGATTTCCTTTTGAAACTCCATGTCTTCCTCAGTGGTACGGGCCAGCGGCGCAGTGCCACTCGCGTCAGTCATTCCGGGATTGTAACGAGCCGGGTGGGTTGCCACTGGCGCGGCGGCGGCTCGGCCGGTTCGCCGGTGCGGATGTCGATGTAGTTGACGGGCAGCCCGCGCGCGGTCAGAAAATCGGCGACGGCATAACCGGTGCCGGCCGTCCAGGGGCGGACTTTCTCGAACGGCTTCAGGCGGTATTCAACCAACTCTTCCGACAGCGCGATCTCGCCATCGGCCACCACGTGGTACGCAATGATCAGTTCATTTTTGCGGATGAACTCATACACACCGATCAGCGAGATCGAGCGAGCGTCGAGGTTCGTCTCTTCCTTCAGTTCGCGCGCGATGCCCTCTTCGGGTGTCTCGTCGCGTTCGAGAAAACCCGTGACGAGCGCGAACATGCCCTCCGGCCACAGCGCATTGCGCGCGAGAAACATCTGCCCGCGATATTCGACAACCGCCGCCAGGACGGGCAACGGATTGTTCCAGTGGACGAAGCCGCAGTCCGGCACCGGACACGCGATGCGCAGGCGGCCGGCGTTGTGCTGCTCGACGAGCGGCGTAGCGCATTGGGGGCAGAAGCGGTAGTCGAAGCTCATGGCAGAGAGATGCGTTAGACAGCTTGCTCACAGGCGTTGCGGATGTCGGCGGCGAAGGCTTCCACCGTCTCGGGCTCCACATCCCACGAACACATCAGGCGGCAGCCGCCGGCACCAATGAAGGTGTAGAAACGCCAGCCGCGGGCGCGCAGCGCCTCAATGGCGGGCACCGGCAACTCGGCGAACACGGCGTTCGACTCGGTCGGGAACATGATGCGCACGCCCGGCACGTCGGCAATGCGCGCGTGCAGTAACTGCGCCATCGCGTTGCCGTGACGCGCGTTGCGCAGCCACACATCGTTCTCGAGCAGACCCAGCCACGGCGCCGAGATGAAGCGCATCTTCGACGCCAGCTGCCCAGCCTGCTTCACGCGATAGGCAAAGTCCTCGGCCAGGCGGCGGTCGAAGAAGACAACCGCCTCGCCGACCGGCAGACCGTTCTTCGTGCCCCCAAAGCACAGCACATCCACACCGGCACGCCACGTGATCTCGGACGGATGCACCCCAAGCGAGGCCACCGCGTTGGCAAAACGCGCGCCATCCATATGCACGCGCAACTGCCGACGCTTGGCAATCGCGGCAATCGCGCGGACTTCGTCGACGGTGTAGACGGTGCCGACTTCCGTCGATTGCGTCAGCGAAACGACCTTGGGCTTCGGGTAGTGGATATCGGAGCGCCGCGTGACGAGGGCTTCCACCGCATCCGGGGTCAGCTTGCCGTTCTCGCCCTTGGCGGTCAGCAACTTCGAGCCGTTGGAAAAGAACTCGGGGCCGCCGCATTCGTCGGTTTCGATGTGCGCCAGCTCGTGGCAGATCACGGAGTGATACGACTGGCATAGCGACGACAGCGCCAGCGAATTGGCCGCCGTGCCGTTGAAGACGAAGAAGACTTCGCAATCGGTCTCGAACAGGTCGCGAATGCGGTCGCACACGCGCTGCGTCCACGAATCATCGCCATAGGCCGGCTCATGGCCGCTGCCGTTGGCCTCCAGGAAATACTTCAGCGACTCCGGGCAGAAGCCCGCGTAGTTGTCTGAGGCGAAATGCTGCTTGGGCTGCATGGCGGGCCGGCAAATGGAGGTGGAAGAGGACGGGTTACTTCTGCTCGGACCACAGCACACCGCCGGTGGCCCAGTTCTCGCGCTTGATGTCGGTGATGATGATGTCGACGGCGCCCGGGGCGCAGCCCAGCGATTCGCAGGTGACGCGCGTCACCTCTTCGACGAGCTTGCGCTTCTGCTCAACGCTGCGGCCCTCGAACATCTCGATATGGAAAGTCGGCATGGTGTCTCCTGTTTAGTGCGTCGCTCTGATAGTCGCGGCGGTTGTATCAGTCGCGTCAGTCGCGATACGAAGCGTCGATTTTATCCAGTTTGCGCAACAGCGCCGGCCACTCGATCACGCCTTCGATGGCGCCGCCATCTTCGAGCTGTTCCGCCGCGCGATCTGCCACGTGCGGCGCGGGCGAGACGACCTCGCCGCCGGCAAGCGCCTGGAGCTGGATCTCGCATGCCTTGATGAGCGTGGCCATCAGCACGTGCGCCTCGGCCACGGTCCGGCCGATGGTGAGGGTGCCGTGATTGCGCAGCAGCATGGCGAAATGATGGCCGAGCGACGCGGTAAGGCGCGCGCCCTCTTCCGGCGTGAAGGCAAGACCTTCGTAATCGTGATACGCGATGCGCCGATGAAACCGCAGCGCATGCTGAGACAGCGGCAGCAGCCCGCGCTTCTGCGCGGACACAGCAATGCCCGCCGTATTGTGCAGATGGATCACGCACTGCGCGTCGCGCCGTGCGGCATGCACGGCCGCGTGCAATGCAAAGCCCGTGACGTTGACGGACGGACGCGCAGCGCCCTCGGGCCAATCGCCGACTAGCTGGCCGCGGCCATGGATCTTGACGAGGTTGGATGCGGTGATTTCGTCGAACGCCAGGCCGAAAGCGTTGATCAGGAAGTGATCGGGCTCGCCCGGCACGGTCGCAGACAGATGGGTGTAGACCAGATCGTCCCAACCGTTGAGCGCGGCCAGTCGATACGCGGCTGCCAGATCGACGCGCACCGCACGCTCGGCTTGGCTGATCTCGCCGCCGGGCACAACGGCATCGGGGCGCAGGGCAAAAGACATGAGGCTCCTCCAATGGAGGAGGCATTCTAGAACGGGTGCACCGACCGCGCTGTCCGCGCCTTTACATGCCGCGCATCACGCACGCGCCGGGGCAACGCGCTTGACCACAAGAAAGATGACCACGCCGGCCACGAGCGACACGGCTGCCACGGCAAGCGATGCATTGAAGCCGCCCGTGGCCGCAAACAGCCGGTTCGCCAGCGGCGGCCCGGCGATCTGGCCGATGCCATACGCGGCCGTCATCAGCCCCATCAGACGCGGCGCGGCATGCGGCCAGAGCCGGCGCGCCTCGCGCATGGCGAACAGCGTGATCGCCGTGAATGGCAGGCCTAGCAGCGTGCTCGAAAGCGCAAGCCCCGCCACTGTCGGCCAGACGATGCTGATGGTCACGGCAACCGCTTGCATGCCATAGGCCGTGGCCAGCAGCGAACGGTTGTCGCGCGCCAGGCTGATCCGCGTGGAAAGGAATGCCCCGAGCGCCACGCCGGCACCGAACATCGGCCAGAACAGATCGGGCCAGAGCGAACCTGCAGGCAGCACCTTGCGGGCGATCACGGGCAGGAACGTGGCGGTGATGATGTAGCCGAACCCGGCCAGACCGTAGGCAATCGTGAGCGCGCTGGTGGGCGCATCCAGGCCGGGTGCCTTGCCGGACGCGGCGGGCGCCGGAGCGGCATGCGCCGGTGCCTCGGGCCGAATGGTCGACCACACCGCCGCCGAAAGCAGCGCAGACAGCACGCCAAACGCAATCCACGCCGACGTTGCATGCCAACCCAGCGCCACCATGCCGCTGGCCGCCAGGCCCGGAATGGCGATGCCGAGACCCGGCCCGCAGAAAATGATGCCGCCGAGCGCCGCGTGGCCCAGTTCGGTCAGCCGATGCAGGCACCAGCCCGCCGTAAATACGAACACCAGCGCGCTGGCCATACCGGCCGCAAAGCGCAGCACAAGCCACGCAGGCTGCCCTTGCAACACGCCCATCCCGGCGGTCAGCAGCACCGTCGCAACCAGACCGATGCGGATGAGGCGCGCTGCATCGCCGCGCACTGCCATGCAGGCCAGCGCGCCCACGAAATAGCCCAGGTAATTGCCGGTGGCCAGCCAACTGCCCTGCGCCAGCGTCAGGCTGCCGTCGTGCAGCATCATCGGCAGGATCGGCGTGAAGGCGAAACGGCCGATGCCCATCGCCACGGACAGCGCCACCATGCCCGCAATCGCCACGCGCCAAGCGCTGGCTCGCTGGGAATGCGCGGCGGACAAGGCTGAGGGAGAAGACAGCGTGTGCTCCATGGAGTGGGCCCGGATGAGGGAATTGGCACTTCATCGTACGCAAGGCCGCTCATCCTGAAAAATGAATTATATTGAACAAACCCATTAGCATTTGAGATACATCATGGATCTGTCCTCGCTCGAGATCTTCCGCGCTGTCGTGCGCGAAGGCGGCGTCACGCGGGCGGCGCAGCAGCTCAATCGCGTGCAGTCGAATGTGACGACCCGCATCCGACAGCTGGAGACTTCGCTCGGCGTGCAACTCTTCGTACGTGAGAGCAAGCGCATGGTGCTCACGCCCGCCGGGCAGACCCTGCTGACCTACGCCGACGACATCCTCCGCCTGGCCGCCGAGGCTCGCCAGGCCGTGCAGCCGCGCGAACCGCACGGGCGCCTGCGCATCGCCTCGATGGAAAGCACGGCGGCCAGCCGCCTTCCTGCCCTGCTGGCCACGCTGCATCAACGCTGGCCGCGCGTGCAGCTTGAACTGGTGACGATGACCACGCGCCACTCCCTCCAGGCACTATCGAACTTTGAAGTCGATTGCGCGTTCGTTGCCGAAACCGCGTGCTCGAACAACAGGCGCGCCGCCATGACAACGCTGCCGGCTTTCTCGGAAGAACTGGTACTGATTGCCCACCGCGCCCATCCACCGATCCGTCGCGCTTCGGATGTACAGACCACGGGCCTGCTCGCGTTCGAAGCCGGCTGCGCCTATCGGCAATTGATCGAAGACTGGTTTGCGGCAGACGGTGTGGCGCCATCGCGGGTGCTGGAGCTTGGCTCGTACCACGCCATCATCGCGTGCGCGGCAGCCGGTATTGGTGTGGCGTTCGTGCCCCGCTCGGTGCTGGAGCTGTATACGAATGCTCCGGAAATCAGCATCCACGCGCTCGGCAAGCCGGGCCGTGTCGACACGCTGCTTGCCTGGCACCGCGACATGGCCGGACCCTCCCTGCAGGCGCTCCTGCAGGTGCTGAGCGAGCCCCAAGCAGCGGCAAGCAAGACCGCGCGGGAAGCCATTGCCGCCTAAACTGAAAGCGGATGCTGGGACCGTGCCGCCGGTCTGATCGGGCAAAGCGCGGCAATCACGGACGGAGGCGCGAATGCGACCGTCGTTGCGGATGCGGCGTTGGATGGGATGGTTGGCAGCGGTCGTCGCCGCAGTCTGGACCAGCCTTGCCGTGGCAGCGGCGCCGGTCGTGGTGTTGCCGGTCAACGGTGCCATCGGGCCAGCCAGCGCGGCCTACGTGATCCGCGGCCTGCAACAGGCGCGCGACCAAGGTGCGCAGCTTGTCGTACTGCAAATGGATACGCCCGGCGGCCTCGATGCGTCGATGCGCCAGATCATTCAGGCCATCCTTGCGTCGCCCGTGCCGGTGGCTGGCTACGTGGCCCCCGGTGGCGCGCGGGCAGCGAGCGCGGGCACCTACATCCTTTATGCATGCCACGTTGCCGCAATGGCGCCCGCCACGAACCTGGGTGCGGCCTCTCCGGTAGCGATCGGCATGGGCGGGCACGCTCCCAGCCCTGGCGCCACACCGGCCAGCGCGCCAGCCGCCTCCTCCAGCAACGAAGACACCCTCGCCCGCAAGCAGATGCACGACGCGGCGGCCTACATCCGGGGCCTGGCGCAACTGCGCGGTCGCAACGCGGAATGGGCTGAGCGCGCCGTGCGTGAGGCCGTGAGCCTCGACGCGCCCGAAGCCGCCAGCCAGCACGTGATCGATCTTGTTGCGGCAAACCTCCCTGATCTGCTCAAACAAGTCGATGGCCGCGCGGTGCGCACGTCCGCCGGCATGGTCACGTTGCGTACAGCCGAAGCCACGATCGTCACGCTGGAGCCCGACTGGCGCAATCACTTCCTCGGCGTCATTACCGACCCAAGCCTGGCGCTGCTACTGCTGACGGTGGGCGTGTACGCACTGATCTTCGAATTCTCGACCCCTGGCATGGTCGTGCCCGGCATCCTCGGCGCCGTGTGCATCGTGGTGGCGCTCTACGGGCTGCAGATGCTCCCGATCAACTACGCGGGGCTCGCCCTCATTGCACTTGGCCTCGGCTGTATGGTGGCTGAAGCATTCCTGCCGACGTTCGGCGCGCTCGGCGTGGGCGGCATCGTTGCGTTCGTGCTGGGTGCGGTGATGCTGATCGATACGCAAACGCCGGGCTTTGGCGTGCCGCTTCCGCTCATCATCGGACTGGCTTTCGTGAGCCTGACCGTTGTTCTAGCGCTCTCCAGCCTGGCGGTGCGTGCGCGACGGCGGCCGATCGTGACCGGCGGCGATACGCTCATCGGCATGACAGGCGAAGTAGTGGACGTCGATACACCGGACGCCGATGCCGACAGTGACGGCTGGGCGCGCATCCATGGCGAGCGCTGGCGTGTGCGCTGCGATGGTGGCATCGCGCGTGGCGATCAGGTGCGCGTGATCGGCCGGCGTGGGCTGACGCTGATGGTGGAACCCGTTGCCCCCCTCGCGGCGTCTTCATAAGGAGAAGAAAAATGCTTTACGGCTTCTTCAGCGCAGGCGGCCTGATCTTCCTGGCCGTGCTGCTGGTCATCTCGTCGTTCCGGGTGCTGCGCGAATACGAGCGCGGCGTGGTGTTTCTGCTGGGCCGCTTCTGGCGCGTGAAGGGCCCGGGGCTGGTGCTGATCGTGCCGGCGATCCAGCAAATGGTGCGCGTGGATCTGCGTACGGTTGTGATGGACGTGCCGCCGCAGGACGTGATCTCGCACGACAACGTTTCGGTCAAGGTCAATGCGGTGGTGTATTTCCGTGTAGTCGATCCGGAGCGCGCCATCATCCAGGTGGCCAACTATCTGGAAGCGACCAGCCAGCTCGCCCAGACGACGCTGCGGGCCATCCTGGGCAAGCACGAGCTGGACGAGATGCTGGCCGAGCGCGAAAAGCTCAACCTCGACATCCAGAAGGTGCTCGACATCCAGACCGACCCGTGGGGCATCAAGATCGCGAACGTGGAGATCAAACACGTCGACCTGAACGAATCGATGATCCGCGCCATCGCCCGTCAGGCCGAGGCCGAGCGCGAACGCCGCGCCAAGGTCATCCACGCAGAAGGCGAACTGCAGGCGTCGGAAAAGCTGCTCGAAGCCGCACGCATGCTGGCCCAGCAGCCCGAGGCAATCCAGTTGCGCTATCTCCAGACGCTCACGCAGATCGCCGGCGACAAAAGCTCGACGATTGTCTTTCCGCTGCCGATGGAAGTGCTGGGCGCAGTGAAGAAAGCGGCCGCTGGCTGACACGCATCACAGATCGATCTTCATGCCGAGTTTGAACAGCCGCGGCGCCCCCATCGACAGACGATTGTTCCCGGCGCCCGCCCAGTAACGCTTGTCGGTCAGGTTGTCGACATTGAATTGCAGCGTCGCGCGCTTGCCCGAAATCCGCGTCACATAGTGCACGCCTGCGCTGAAGAGCGTCGTGCCGCCCAGCTCTGCTTGGTTGGCGTCGTTCACAGGCCGTGGGCCGAGGTAGTAGGCGCCCGCGTTGAACGAGACAGCACGCAGCATCGGCAACGTGTATTCGGCAAAGATGCTGGCGGTGCTGCGCGGCGTGTTTTCCGGCGTCTTTGCGTCGAGGCCGTTGCCGACGCCGCGGAACTTCGCGTCCGTCCAGCCGGCCGAGGCCAGCAGCGACAAATCCTGGGTGACGCGGCCTTGCGCGGTCAGCTCGATACCCCGAATCCGCTCGCGGCCGTCCTGCACGAAGATGTTCGCGTCGTTGGTGTAGCTCGCCGCGCGGTCGATGTCGTACACGGCAGCGGCGAGCTGTGTGCCGGCCGGTGTTTCGTAACGCAGGCCGAGTTCCTTCTGCTCCGACAGCGCGGGCGGCATGGCCACATTGGCATTGGCGGCCGTATTTGGGGCGCGCGCTCCGGCTTCCAGGCCTTGTGCGTACGACGCATACGCCGACAGCGTCGGCGTGAACTTGTAGATGACCGCCCCCAGCGGCGTGGTCTTGCTGGCTTCATAACGGTTGGGCGCCTGCTCGCTGGTATAGCGCGTGTAGCGCAGTCCGGCGATCACCTGCCAGTGCTCCGACAGCGTCATGCGATCCAGCGCG
This sequence comes from Ralstonia sp. OTU4908, assembly GCF_038440115.1. Classification (NCBI taxonomy): domain Bacteria; kingdom Pseudomonadati; phylum Pseudomonadota; class Betaproteobacteria; order Burkholderiales; family Burkholderiaceae; genus Ralstonia; species Ralstonia sp. OTU4908. Next base: position 42,137 of record NZ_JASATD010000020.1, read on the forward strand.
TAGACGCCGCTGTCTACGGCGCGCTGCTCGGCGGTAAAGCCGGTGCCGGTGGTCGGCAGCCAGCCAAGGTCGACCGGGTTGTACAGGTTCTGCGCGCCTGAGAAGCGGTCCGAGTACACGGCCGCCTGACGCATGTCGGATCGCGCCACGCCAAAGGTCAGGTCATGCGTGATCCACCCCGTCTTCTCGGTACCGGAAACGTCTACCCGCACGTGGCTGGTATTCCAGCGACCGCTCTGCCGCTGGCCCGACAACATGCCGGCGCCCGTCAGCGTGTTCGTCAGCCGAAATTCGGAGAACGCCCGCGTCCGCGCCGTCTCCGACACGCCACCCTCTACCGTCAGCAGCCATGCATCGGCGAGCGTGTAATCGGCACGCAGCAATGCGTTGGTGTTGTTGCCGTCAAAATCGGCCCAGCCCGGCGCAATGCGTTTGGCCGGATCGGGCATGGCCGGCAGCGTGATGACGCCATTTTTTGCGGCGGGCAGCGTCACCACCGACTGTTCGGTGATGACCTTGCGCGAATATTCCACGTCGGCTTTCAGGCTGAGCCGGCTGCTGACCTTCCAGTCGAAGGCCACGGCGGCGAGCTGGCGCGTACCGTCAATGCCGCTCGTCGGCGACTGCAGCGAACCGCCCGCCGCGTTGAAGCGCAGGCCATATTGATTGTCTTCACCAAAACGGCGCCCCACGTCCAGCGTGCCGACCACACTGCCGTTGCTGTCGAACTGCATGCCCAGCGTCATCACCGGCGTGTTGCCGGCCCGCTTGGTCACGAGGTTCACCACGCCGCCCGGCGTTGTGTAGCCGTAATACAGCGCCGATACACCCTTGAGCACCTCCACGCGTTCCTTGTCTTCCAGCGGGATCGCCGTGAGTGCAGCCATCGGCATCGAGCCGTTGAAGCGGAAATTGGTGCGGTTCTCCAGCGTCACGCCGCGGATGGCGAGGTTGTCGAACGTTTCGCCTGAAAGCTGCTGGCGCGTCACGCCGGCCGTATTGCGCAGGGCGTCGTACAGCGACGTGTCCTGCTGCGCGTCGAGCGCCTCTCGCGTGACCACGTTCACGGTGGCAGGGATGTCGCGCAACGCCATCCCGCGGAACGCTCCGACCTGTGCCGTGCTGGCTGCAAAGCCCCGCTGGCTGCCTGCCGTGACGGTCGCCTCGTTCAGGTGGAGCGTGGCACTACCTGCGGCCGGCTGGCCTGCTTCGGCATGCGCCAATGTGGAAACGGCAAGAGGAATGGCGGCGAGCGCGCACGAGAAGGCGCGAGCCGCGAGATGACGGTTCATCGCGGGCAAAGGGTCGATCAGGATTGGCGAAACCGGACGCGCGGAAATGCGCTGAGAGAAGAGAAAACGCGCCGCAATACATCACGCGGCGCGTCGATCCGTTGGCTGGCAGGTGGAAACCTGCTGGCTCGCCCGGTGGGAGCGTGGTCAGCGGTCGGGCATTCGCCCCTGGCCTTCCATCAAATGAGAATGATTCGCATTATATAGATTGAAATGTGATGTCAGCAACTGTTAATTCGCCGGCACCCCCTGTTTCCACTGGGGCCAGTGCTGCACGATGTCGTCCAATAACGGCTTGGCCGCATTGACGAGGTTGTGCGTGGCCGGCACAAAGCCGCCCTGCTGCGCGTAGTTGATGAGCCCGTCGGAGGCGCTCTGGCCGTCGTATGGGCGATCGAAGTCGGACCCGGCACGCAGCAATGCCACACGGCTGAAATCGACCTTGCCGGCACGGGCGCCGCGCGTCAGGACTTCCAGCGTAGCGTTGTCTTCTTGCGCCGTCGTGCAGTAGTTGCCCTTGTTGTCGGTCATCGTCTTCACCCAGTCACGCGCCCGCTGGCCGAGGTTGCGGCCGGCCCACCATGTATCGGCGGAAGCCACGTCGCACTGGATGACGGCGGGCGGCTGGTTGGCCGGCGCATACGCGTAGTTCTTGCGGAAGGCGATGGCCTCGGGGCTGTCTTCCAGCGTCGCCGATTTCGACAGCGTGTAGGCCTTCTGCAGCAGCGTCTCGTTGAGTTGGAAGACTTCGGTGCGATAGTCCATCGGTGGCTTCTCGCCGGGGCCTTTGGTGCCGATGCCGAAGTACCCGTACGGCCAGCCCGCCGGCATCTCGCGCGCATCGATCTCGTGCGAAAGACCGTAATCGACTGCATACCGCGCCCACGCCGCCGAGCCCACCGTCCCCTGCCGCGGATCGATGCCCGCAATGCCGGCAATCACAAAGTACGTGTGCGAGAGATCCAGCTTGCTGCGATAGAGCAGCGCGGAAATCGTCGACGCGGCATTTGCGTAGCCCATGCCCGTGGTGACCTGGCAGATGCCGTCGTAGTTGCACAGCATGTTGGGCGCGTCGGGCGACAGGCCGGAGATGTAGACCTTCTCCTTCAGGTCGTAGCGGTCGATAAAGGGTTGGGCTTCGCCCTGGAACATGTTGATGACGATGACCTTCACTCCGTCATACGCGCAGCTGTTCAAGGTCAGCGCTGCGGCACCGACGGCGCAGAGCTTGGCGATCGTACGCAAACGCGGTACGGGCATCTTGAATCGGGAATCGATCATGGCGAGGGCACTCCGTGTTTCCACACGCTCCAGCGCGTGACGATCTCGTTGACCAGCGGACCGCCCGCCAAGTACAGGTTGTTGAGCGAAGGCACGAACCCGCCCGATTTGCTGTTGACCAGCGAGTCGTACGGTGTCTGCCCCGGATACGGCCGATCGAAGTTGGATGCAGTGCGCAGCACGGCCACCCGCTGCAGATCGAGCAGCCCCGCCTTCGCGCCGCGCGTGAGCGCCTCAAAGGTGGCGTTGTCTTCCTGCTGCGTGGTGCAATACGTGCCCTGCCCGTCCGTCAGCAGCTTGACCCACGCGGCTTCGCGCTCGCCCAGCTTGGCGCCGTGCCAGTACGTGTTGCCGGCAGCGGTGTCGCATTGCACGACAGAGGGCGGCTGGTTGGCGGGTGCGCTCGGGTAGTTGGCACGATAGGCCCGTGCGGTGGCGTTGTCGTCCAGCACCGCGCCCTTGGAGAGCGCCAGGGCCTTCTGCAGCAGCGCCTCGTTCACGCGAAAGACTTCGGTCTTGTAATCCAGCGGCGGTTTCTGCCCTGGGCCTTGCGTGTTGATGCCGATGAAACCGTTCGGCCAGCTGGCGGGCACCTCGCGCGCATCGATCTCCCACGCGATGTCGCTGTCGACGAGGAAGCGCGCCCACGCCGCGCTGCCGAGCGTGCCCTGCGACGGATCGATCCCCGCAATGCCCGCCACCAGGAAGTACGTGCGCTGCAGATCGAACTTGCCGCTGTAGATGAGCGCCGAGACCGACGACGCGGCATTCGCCTTGCCCATGCCCGTGGTGAGCTGGCAGACGTCGCTGGCATTGCAATGCACGTTCGGGTAGTCGATGGACAGGCCCGGCACCGGCACGTCCTGCGTGAGGCCGAGCTTGTCGATCCACGGCTGCGCCTCGGGCGCGAACATGCTGATGATCAGCACCTTGACCTTGCGCGCGTGCGATTCCGGTGCGAGTTGCGCACCCGGCTGCGTCGACGCGCCAACGCCCGCCGTCAGCAGCGCGCCAACCGCGACGGCACGGGCCAATCGTTTGCCTTTGCGCCCGAGCAGCCGGTGCGGCGGCTGCGGTGGCGGGGCGTCGACCTTGTCAGATAGGACGCTCATGGTTCTCCTCGGATTTTTGGGGGTAGGGATGGGATCAACCCGCGCTGTGGGGAACAGCGCGCGCCACCGATGCAAATTGCCTGCCAGGGGGCACACAATCTCTACGCAATCGGCAACGTGTTCCGGTATAGGCCATGGCGGGGCCTGTCTCTAGCGGCTGGCGTTTGCCAGCCAACTTGTCAAGCTGGCTTATACAAGACTGCGATGCGTGCGCGGCGCACGGAATGGGGCCCCAAAGGCGAACGGCGCGCGCCCCGTTTCCAGGAACGCGCGCCGTTCAGCGCATCCGGTGCGAAGGCTTACATCAGACCTTCTGCTGCACCCACGCCGCCACGCCGGCCAGCGCCTGCGGCAGGTTGTCCGGTTCCGTACCGCCAGCCTGCGCCATGTCCGGGCGGCCGCCGCCCTTGCCGCCGACTTGCTGGGCGACAAAGTTGACCAGTTCGCCCGCCTTGACCTTGGCCGTGGCATCAGCCGTCACGCCGGCAATCAGCGCGACCTTGCCGTCGGTCACGCTGCCCAGCACGATGGCGGCGGTCTGCAGCTTGTCCTTGAGCTTGTCCATGGTCTCGCGCAGCGTCTTGGCATCGGCGCCGTCCAGCTTGGCAGCCAGCACCTTGATACCGGCAACGTCCACGGCCTGGCTCACGAGTTCGTCGCCCTGGCTTGCGGCCAGCTTCGATTTCAGGCGCTCCAGTTCCTTCTCGAGCGTCTTGACCTGGTCCTGCACCTGCACGATGCGCGACGTCAGTTCCGACGGCTGCGCACGCAGTACGGCAGCCGCTTCGTTGATGCGCGTATCGAGCGTCTGCAGGTAATGCAGCACGTTGTCGCCAGTGATGGCCTCCACACGGCGAATCCCCGCCGCCACGCCCGATTCGCTCACGATCTTGAACAGGCCGATGTCGCCCGTGCGCGCCACGTGCGTGCCGCCACACAGTTCCTTCGACGAACCGATCGACAGCACGCGCACTTCGTCGCCGTACTTCTCGCCGAAAAGCGCCATTGCGCCATTCTTGACTGCGTCGTCAAAGCCCATGAGCTGGGCGCTCGTGGCCGCGTTGGCGAAAATTTCTGCGTTGACGCGCGCTTCCACTTCGCGGATCTGCAGCGGCGTCATCGGTGCGTTGTGCGAGAAGTCGAAGCGGGTTTTTTCCGCATCCACCAGCGAGCCCTTCTGCTGCACGTGGCTGCCCAGCACTTCGCGCAGGGCCTTGTGCATCAGGTGGGTGGCCGAGTGGTTGCGCATGGTGCGCGCGCGGCGCACTGCGTCCACCTCCGCCGCCACGGCATCGCCAACCTTCAGCACGCCGGTGCGCAGCTCGCCGTGGTGGCCGAACACGTCCGGCTGCACCTTGAGCGTGTCGACCACATCAAACCAGACGGTCGCAGCCTTGAGCGTGCCCTGGTCGCCAACCTGGCCGCCCGATTCCGCATAGAACGGGGTGTGGTCCAGTACCACCACGCCGGTCTGGCCCGGATGCATTTCCTGCACCGATGCACCGTCGACAAACAACGCCGTCACACGCGCGGTTTCGCGCACAAGCTGCTCGTAGCCGTGGAACGTCGTCTTGTCGCCGGTGTAGTCGAGCGTGCCGGCGGCCATCTTGAACTTGCCGGCGGCGCGTGCCTGCTCGCGCTGGCGGGTCATGGCGGCGTCAAAGGCGGCTTCGTCGACGATCACGTCGTTCTCGCGGCAGACGTCTTGCGTCAGGTCCAGCGGGAAACCGTAGGTGTCGTGCAGCTTGAAGGCCAGCTCGCCGTCGAGCATCTTGGCACCCGAGGTCTTCAGCTCGCCCAGCGCGGCGTCGAGGATCGACATGCCGTGCTCGATGGTCTCGAAGAAGCGCGCCTCTTCCGTGCGCAGCACTTCGACCACGCGGTCGCGCGCCTCGCGCAGTTCCGGATAGGCTTCGCCCATCTGCGCGACGAGGTCGTCCACCAGCTTGTGGAAGAACGCTGCGCGGCAGCCGAGCTTGTAACCGTGACGGATGGCGCGGCGGATGATCCGGCGCAGCACGTAGCCGCGGCCCTCATTGCCCGGGATCACGCCGTCGACGATCAGGAAGGAGCATGCACGGATGTGGTCGGCAATCACGCGCAGCGAGTTGTTGGCCAGATCCTTCGTGTTCGTCTCGCGCGCAGCGGCAGCGATGAGCGCCTGGAACAGGTCGATCTCGTAGTTGCTGTGCACGTGCTGCAGGATGGCAGCCAGGCGTTCCATGCCCATGCCGGTGTCGACGCACGGTGCGGGCAACGGAGTCAGCGTGTATTCGCCGGTCGCCGGATCGAGCTGGCGATCGAACTGCATGAACACGTTGTTCCAGATTTCGATGTAGCGGTCGCCGTCGGCTTCCGGGCTTCCCGGGGGGCCGCCCCAGACGTCCGGGCCGTGGTCGTAGAAGATTTCCGAGCACGGGCCGCACGGGCCGGTTTCGGCCATCTGCCAGAAGTTGTCGGAGGCATACGGCGCGCCCTTGTTGTCGCCGATGCGCACGACGCGCTCGGGCGGCAGGCCGATGACCTTGGTCCAGATGTCGTAGGCCTCGTCGTCGGTCTGGTAGACGGTGGCCCACAGCCTCTCAGCCGGCAGCTTGTATTCCTGCGTCAGCAGCTCCCACGCCCACACGAGTGCGTCGCGCTTGAAGTAGTCGCCGAACGACCAGTTGCCGAGCATTTCGAAGAACGTGTGGTGGCGCGCCGTGTAGCCGACATTTTCCAGGTCGTTGTGCTTGCCGCCGGCGCGCAGGCAGCGCTGCACGGAGGCCGCGCGCACGTACGGGCGCTTGTCGGTACCGAGGAAGACGTCCTTGAACTGCACCATGCCGGAGTTGGTGAACAGCAGCGTCGGGTCGTTGCCCGGCACCAGCGGCGAAGAGCGCACCACGGTGTGGCCCTTGCCCTCAAAGAACGTCAGGAATTTTTGGCGGATATCGGAGGCTTTCATGTCGCGGGGTGCCGGAGTCAGCATGGCGCCTGGGGCAACCGCCCGGCGCATCTTGGATCAGTGCAAACCATTGATTATACGGGGTTGCTAATGTATTAGCGCCCATTCGTCGCATGGGGCTGGGGGTACCCCGGAGCGTGGTGTAGAGTGCACCCGTTCCAATCGTGTCGATTCGTCAATCCATGGGCGCTCTGAGCCATCTCCGTGTTCTCGACCTGACCCGCGTGCTTGCCGGCCCCTGGTGCGCACAGAACCTTGCCGATTTTGGCGCCGACGTCATCAAGGTGGAGCGTCCCGGCGCCGGCGACGACACGCGCACATGGGGCCCGCCGTGGCTCAAGGACGAAGCGGGCAACAACACCGCCGAAGCCGCCTATTACCTCGCCGCCAATCGAAACAAGCGGTCGATCACCGTCGACATCAGCACGCCCGAGGGCCAGGACATCGTCCGCCAGCTCGCCGCGCACGCCGATGTGGTGCTCGAGAACTATAAGGTCGGCCAGCTCGCGAAATACGGGCTCGACTATGCATCGCTCAAGGCCGTGAAGCCAGACCTCGTCTACTGCTCGATCACGGGCTTCGGCCAGACCGGCCCTTACGCCGCCCGCGCCGGCTATGACTTCATCGTGCAAGGCATGGGCGGCTTCATGAGCCTGACCGGCGAGCGCGACGACCTGCCCGGCGGCGGTCCGCAAAAGGCCGGCGTGGCTATCTCGGATCTGATGACCGGCATGTACGCCACCGTGGCCGTGCTCGCCGCGCTCGCGCACCGGGACCGCACCGGCGAAGGCCAGTACATCGACATGGCGTTGCTCGACGTGCAGGTCGCCATGCTGGCCAACATGAACACCAACTACCTCGCCAGCGGCCAGGCGCCCAAGCGCTGGGGCAATGCGCATCCGAACATCGTGCCGTATCAGACGTTCCAGGCAGCCAATGGCTGGATCATCGTGGCGGTCGGCAACGACGGGCAGTTCCGGCGCTTTGTGGATGCGGGCGGCATGCCCGAGCTGGCCGACGACCCGCGCTTTGCCACCAACCCGCAGCGCGTGGCCAACCGCGACGTGCTGGTGCCGATCCTGGCCGAAATGGTCAAGCGCTTCGGCAAAGGCGAATGGATCGACAAGCTCGAAGCCGCCAGGGTGCCGTGCGGCCCGATCAATTCGCTCGACGAGGTGTTCGACAACGAGCAGGTGCAGGCGCGTGGCCTGCGTGTCGATCTTCCGCATCCGAGCGCGGGCACTGTCAAGCTTGTCGGCAGCCCCGTCAAGATGAGCGCCACGCCGCCCAAGGCCGCCAGCCACCCGCCGCTGCTTGGCGAGCACACCGGGGCCGTGCTGCGCGACGTGTTGAACCTGAGCGCGGACCAGGTCGACTCGCTGCGCAGGCGCGGCGTGATCTGAACCGGAGCATTTGGCGCAAACCATTTCCCCACCCCTGACGAGGTCCACATGTGGCTTGATGCGTTGCTGGCTTACTTGCATTACATCTCGATCTTCACGCTAATCGTCTTTCTCACCGCCGAGGCCGTGGTGCTGCGTCCCGACATGACGCCGGAGATCCGCAAACGCCTGGGACGTTATGACGCTGTGTACGGCGTGGCGGCCGTCGCGGTGGTTGTCACCGGCGTGCTGCGTGTGATTTACGGTGCGAAGGGCTACGCGTTTTATGTCCACAACCCGATCTTCCACATCAAGATCGGGCTGTTCATTCTCGTGGGGCTGATGTCGATTGTTCCGACCATCAACATCCTGCGCTGGAAGAAGCAGGGCAAGACGCTGCCCGACTTCGTGCCCACGCCGTCGGAGATTGCCAAGACGCGCCGCTGGGTCATGGTCGAGTCGCACCTGATCATCTTCATTCCGTTGGCGGCCGTGCTGATGGCGCGCGGTATCGGCATGTAATTGCACCGGGGACCGCGCAACCGCGCGGTGCGGCCCCAATGTTGCCCAGGGCAACGCTAGGGACAAACCCTGAACCGTTTGCCCGGGGCGCCGCGCCGGCTCATGAAGCGGCATACCCTCCCCTCCGCAAGCTGCTTGAAAGCCGGTCTGCTTAGCGTGCAAACTTGGTCGCCTTACCAGGCATAAGGCGGCCCGCCGAACCCGCGCGGCACGCCATCCCGAGGAGACCAGACTTGCAGAACGATCCACGAGGTCGTCCGGTGATCCGCAGTCACCAGGACTTTGCATCCGGCGTCATGTTCATCGTCGCCGGAGCGGCGTTTGCCCTTCTGGCGCGCAGCTACCGCATGGGCACGGCCGGCAGCATGGGCCCGGGCTACTTCCCGTTCTGGCTGGGCGTGGTGCTTGTGCTGCTGGGCGTGGTGGTAGTCGTGCAATCGCTGTCGCGCAAGGGCGTGGTCGACCGCATTCCGCGTTGGGACGTCAAGACGCTGCTGTGGGTTCTCGGCTCCGTGGTGCTGTTCGGGCTGCTGCTGCAACCGCTGGGGCTGGTGCTCTCGCTTGTGGTGCTCGTGCTGGTCTCCAGCATGGCCAGCCACGAGTTCACGCTGAAGGGCGCGGCCGGCACCGCCATCGTGATGGTGGTGATGAGCCTCGCGGCGTTTGTCTACGGGCTCAAGCTGCAGTTCCCGGTGTGGCCCGCCTTCATCGGCAATTGAGCGCGAGGCACACGACACCATGGACCTCTTTGCCAACCTCGCGCTCGGCTTTTCGACCGCGCTTTCCATCCAGAACCTGATCTACGCGTTCATCGGCTGCGTGCTCGGTACGCTGATCGGCGTGCTGCCGGGCCTGGGCCCCATCGCCACGATTGCGATGCTGCTGCCGGCCACGTACGCGCTGCCGCCGGTGGCCGCGCTGATCATGCTGGCCGGCATCTACTACGGTGCGCAGTACGGCGGTTCCACCACGGCCATCCTCGTCAATCTGCCGGGCGAATCCTCTTCGGTGGTGACCACCATCGATGGCTACCAGATGGCGCGGCGCGGGCGCGCGGGCGTGGCGCTCGCCACCGCGGGCTTGGGCTCGTTCTTCGCAGGCTGCGTGGCCACGCTGGTCCTGGCGGCATTTGCCACGCCGCTGTCGGAATTCGCGTTCAACTTCGGGCCGGCGGAGTATTTCTCGCTGATGGTGCTGGGGCTGATCGGCGCGGTGGTGCTGGCGTCGGGCTCGCTCATCAAGGCGATTGCGATGATCGTCCTGGGCCTGCTGCTGGGCCTGGTCGGCACCGATGTGAACTCGGGCACCGCGCGTTATTCGTTCGACGTGCCGGAGCTGGCCGACGGGCTGAACTTCGTGTCGGTGGCGATGGGCGTGTTCGGCTTTGCCGAGATCATCGCCAACCTCGAACAGAAGGAGCATCGTGAAACCTTTGTCGAGCACGTCCGCAACCTCTGGCCTAGCCGCGAAGACTTCAAGCGCATGATCCCGGCCGTACTGCGCGGCACGGCGCTGGGCTCGCTCCTGGGCATCCTGCCCGGCGGCGGCGCGACGCTGGCATCGTTCGCGTCGTACTCGCTGGAGAAGAAAACCTCGAAGTATTCGAGCGAATTCGGCAAGGGCGCCATCGAAGGGGTGGCGGGCCCGGAATCGGCCAACAATGCTGCGGCGCAGACGTCTTTCATCCCACTGCTCACGCTGGGCATTCCGCCCAACGCAGTGATGGCGCTGATGGTGGGCGCGATGACCATCCACAACATCCAGCCCGGCCCGCAGGTGATGACCAGCAACCCGGCGCTGTTCTGGGGCCTCATCGCCTCGATGTGGATTGGCAACCTGATGCTGATCGTGCTGAACCTGCCGATGATCGGCGTGTGGGTACGCCTGTTGAAGGTGCCGTATCGCTTCCTGTATCCGGCCATCCTGGTGTTCTGCTGCATCGGCGTGTATTCAGTGTCGAATACGACGTTCGATATCTTCCAGACGGCGCTGTTCGGATTGATCGGCTACATGTTCGTCAAGCTGCGCTGCGAGCCAGCGCCCATGCTGCTCGGCTTCGTGCTGGGGCCGATGATGGAAGAAAACTTCCGCCGCGCGCTGTTGCTGTCACGCGGGGATTTCTCCACGTTCGTCTCGCGGCCGCTGTCGCTGGGGCTGCTGATTGCGGCGGGCATCCTCGTCCTGCTGGTGGCGCTGCCCGCCATCAACAGAAAACGCGTGGAAGCGTTTCAAGAAGAATAAGCGTGGCGATGTTGCTGCATCGCACCCTACGAAACCGGAGGCCTGCCCTCCGGTTTTTGTTTGCGCACGCGGCGGCGCAGCATTAGAGCCAAACCTCCACTCCAGTTGACGTTGGGCACGGCGCTTCGGATAACGGAGGGCGATCGACCCAAAGAGGTCGACCACCTATCCAATGTCCAGGAGACAACCGAATGTCACAGACTTCCCTGTTCCATGTTGTGTATGGATCAGTGCGCGGCTTCCTGCGCACGCACGCTGCAGCCGCCGTCTTGGCCACCTCCGCCCTCACCCTGGGTACCGTCGCCCCGGCGCAGGCCGCCGGCACCTATGCGGCAACCAAGTACCCGATCGTGCTGGTGCATGGCCTGTCGGGCACCAGCAAGTTTCTCGGCGTGGTCGATTACTGGTATCAGATCCCCGAAGACCTGCGTGCCAACGGCGCCAATGTCTACGTGGCCGACGTCTCCGCCTTCAACGATGAAACCGTGCGCGGCGAACAGCTGGTCAGCCAGATCCGCAGCGTGCTGGCTACGACGGGCGCCGCCAAGGTCAACCTCATCGGACACAGCCAGGGCGGACTGACATCGCGCTATGCAGCCGCCGTGGTGCCGAACCTCGTAGCCTCCGTCACTACCATCGGCACGCCGCACAAGGGGTCCGAGTTCGCGGACTTTGTGGAATCGACACCGGCCCCGTTCAAGGCGCTCGTGAACCTCGGTGCCGACGTCTTCGGCTCGGTGCTCGGCTGGTTCAACGGCAACAGCAATCCGCAGAACGGCTTTGCGGCGCTGCATATCCTGTCGACATCGGGTGCGGCTGATTTCAACAAGGCGTTCCCCAGCGCGGGCCTCGCCAGCGGATGCAACACCGGCAGCGCCACCGACGTGCGCAACGGCAACCTGCAGAAGCTGTATTCGTGGACGGGCCGCTCCACTGCCACGAACGTGCTCGACGTGTTTGATCCGGTGCTGATTTTCAGCGGCGGCGTCATGCAGGCGCGCGGTTCGGGGACGAACGACGGGCTTGTCTCCGTATGCAGCGCGAAGTTCGGGCAGGTCTTGTCGACGGATTACGCGTGGAACCACCTGGATGAGGTCAACCAGTTGCTCGGCCTGATCGGCTGGGGCGCGGCCGACCCGGTCGCGGTGATCCGCACGCAGGCCAATCGGCTGAAGACGGCCGGTCTCTGACCATCCGAGCATTCGACCACCCAAGGCATTCGCCACCATGAAGCCCCAATCGCCCTCGATACAGCCCATGACGTTTGTTGTCGCCGTGCTGGTGGCGGTGTCGATGGCGGGCGGAGTCTACTGGTGGCATGCGTCGGACGCGCCTGACGCCCCCATGGCGCAGCCGCAGGCGGCCAAGGGCGCCTTCATCGGCAGTGTCGGCGCCGAACCTTCGGCACAGGCCGCGCCTGCACCGGAGCTGGCCGATACACAGGCGCCGGACGGCCTGCATGTGGATACGAGCGGCCACCTCATCCTCGAAGCCGCCAATCGCGCGGTGTTCGACTACTTCCTCGACGTGCCCGCCTCGCTGCCCGAGGTGCAGCGTGTGTCGATGGCCGAGGCGCATCTGCGCGCCAAGCTGATCACGCCGGCACTGGCAGAAGCGCAATCGCTGCTCCAGCACTACCTGGCCTATCGCAAGGCGGCGGCTCAAACCGGCGCCACCAGCCGCAACAAGCCGAGCCTCGAACAGGTCCAGCAGCGCCCGGAGCTGATCGCCACGCTGCGCCAGCAGTTGAGCGAGCGCACCGCGCTGCGTCGCCAATACCTTGGCGCGGACGTCGCCCAGGCCTGGTATGGCGATGACGACGCGATGGACGCCGCCGCGCTCGACCGCCTCGCTGTGATGGCCGACCCGTCGCTCACGCCGGAACAGCGTACGGCCAGGATCGCCGCCATCGACGCCAATCTCCCGCCATCGGTACAGCAGGCGCGCCGCGACGCCTCCGCCCCGCTCAAGCTCGCCGCCGACATGGAAACGTGGACAAAGCAGGGCATGAGCGAAGCCGAGATGCGCCAGCGCCTGTCGGCCCGGGGGGTGGACAACCTGGTAGCCGACCGCCTCATCCAGGGCAATCGCGAGGAAGCCGACTGGCGCAACCGCTACGACGCGTACGCCCGTGAACGCGATCGCATCAACGCCTTTGCCGGCCTGTCGGATGCCGATCGGGCCGCGCAAATCGCACAACTGCGCCAACAGACCTTCACCGCCTCGCATGAGCTGTTGCGCGCACAGGCGCTCGATGGCCTGGCCCAGCGTAAATAGCGTCCCGGGGCGCGGAGCGCCGGGCACGGTAAAATCCCGGGATTGCCGAATCACGCACTCCCATGAGCCAAGACAACGCCACCGCCCCGACGTCCAACTTCCTGCGCCAGATCATTGACGCCGATCTCGCACAAGGCACCTACGCCAATCGCAAGGACGCCACTGGCCAGCCGATTCCGCCGGTGGTCACGCGCTTTCCGCCGGAGCCCAACGGTTACCTGCACATCGGTCACGCCAAGAGCATCTGGGTGAACTTCGGCATGGCCCGCGATTACAACGGCCGCTGCCACCTGCGCTTCGACGACACGAACCCCGTCAAGGAAGACACCGAATACGTCGATTCCATCATCGACGCCGTGCACTGGCTCGGCTACTCGTGGAGCGACGCCGGCGGCGAACACCTGTACTACGCCAGCGACTACTTCGAGCAGCTCTACGGCTTTGCCGAGGTGCTGATCCAGCGCGGCGTGGCCTACGTCGACAGCCAGAGCGCCGAGCAGATCGCCGCCAATCGGGGCGATTTCACCCGCCCGGGCACGCCATCGCCGTTCCGTGACCGCTCGGTGGACGAAAACCTGGCGCTGTTCCGCGACATGCGCGCCGGCAAGTACAAGGACGGCGAGCACGTGCTGCGTGCCAAGATCGACATGGCCGCACCGAACATCGTGATGCGCGACCCGGTGCTGTACCGCATCCGCCATGCGCATCACCACCGCACCGGCGACGCGTGGTGCATCTACCCGATGTACGACTTCACGCATTGCATTTCCGATGCGCTGGAGAACATCACGCATTCGCTCTGCACGCTGGAGTTCGAGAACAACCGCCCGCTGTATGACTGGGTGCTCGACCACCTGCGTGATGCCGGCGTGCTGGCCGCCCCGCTGCCGCATCAATACGAATTCGCGCGCCTGCACCTCACCTACGCCATCACCAGCAAGCGCAAGCTGCTGCAACTGGTGACGGAAAAGCGCGTCGACGGCTGGGACGACCCGCGCATGCCGACGCTCGTTGGCATCCGCCGCCGTGGCTACACGCCCGAATCGATCCAGCTGTTCTGCGAACGCGTGGGCGTGTCGAAGGCCGACAGCTGGATCGACATGAGCATCCTGGAAGGCGCCGTGCGCGACGACCTCGACGCGCGTGCGCCGCGCTCGGTGGCCGTGCTGGACCCGGTCAAACTGGTGCTCGACAACGTGCCGGCCGATTTCAACGAGCCGTGCTCCGCACCCGTGCACCCGAAGCAATCCGAACTCGGCCGCCGCGAATTCCCGCTCACGCGTGAGCTGTGGATCGAGCGCGAAGACTTTACCGAGACGCCGCCCAAGGGCTACTTCCGCCTCTTCCCGGGCAACAAGGTGCGCCTGCGCTACGGCTATGTGATCGAATGCACCGGCTGCGACAAGGATGCCGACGGCAACATCACCGCCGTGCACGCCAACATCATTCCGGACACGAAGAGTGGCACGCCGGGTGCTGACAGCGTGAAGGTGAAGGGCAACATCCACTGGGTGAGCGCCGCACATGCGCTGGAAGCTGAAGTGCGCCTGTACGACCGCCTGTTCAGCGACCCGCAGCCGGATTCGGGCGACAAGAACTTCCTGGATGCACTGAACCCGAACTCCAAGAAGATCGTCACGGCCTTCCTGGAGCCGACGCTGGCTACGGCCAAGGCGGAAGACCGCTTCCAGTTCGAGCGCCATGGCTACTTCGTGGCAGACCGCATCGACTCGCAGCCGGGCAAGCCCGTATTCAACCGCGTGGTCGGCCTGAAGGACAGCTGGGGCAAGTAAGCACAGGCCCATGCGCGCCATGGGCCTCTGATAATCGGAGGCATCATGCGTGCATGGATTCTATTGCTGGCGGGGTTGTTCACCTCTCCCGCCTTCGCCGCGTCATTTGCGCCAGACCTGGCGCACACATCGGTCTACTTCGGCGCATCGCATTTTGATCGGAGCACGATGCGCGGCCGCTTCGACAAGATCGACGGC
This sequence comes from Ralstonia sp. OTU4908, assembly GCF_038440115.1. Taxonomy (NCBI): domain Bacteria; kingdom Pseudomonadati; phylum Pseudomonadota; class Betaproteobacteria; order Burkholderiales; family Burkholderiaceae; genus Ralstonia; species Ralstonia sp. OTU4908. The sequence goes on from NZ_JASATD010000020.1 coordinate 57,182, forward strand.
GCCATCAACTTCGATGAAGCCACCCACCAGGGCGGCTTCGATTTCACCGTCGACGCCGACTCCATCAACACGCGCCTGCGCGTGCTGGATGGCGTGCTGAAATCGGAGCAGTTTCTCGACGCTGCGAAGTTTCCGGTCATCCGCCTGCGCAGCGACCGCTTTGTCGTGGAAGGCGGCAAGCTCATCGCCATTGAGGCCAACCTGACGCTGCACGGTGTGACGCAGCCTGTGCGGCTAGAGGTGCGCCGTTTCAGTTGCGGCGACGAAAAGATGCCCGGCAGCACGCGCCACGTTTGCGGCGGTGACTTCCACCTCGCCATTGCCCGCAGCGCCTTCGGCATGACGCGTTTCCTGCCCGACGTGGGTGACCGCGTCGACCTCGACATCAGCGTGGAAGCCACGCCCCAATAAATCTCGCAATCCATCCATGCCCAATATCGATTTCGCCTTGACCACCGAATACATCGAGCTGCACAAGCTGCTCAAGCTCACCGGCGTGGTGGACAGCGGCGGCGCCGGCAAGGCGGTGGTCGCCGATGGTGCGGTCACGGTCGACGGCCAGCCGGAACTGCGCAAGACCGCCAAGATTCGCGCCGGCCAGGTCGTCATGCTCGGTGACGTGCGCATTGCCGTGCAGGGAATCGACTAACCCATCGACTAGCGCCTCTGGTGTTTGAAAACGCACCTTGTGCTACGGTGCGGCACCATCACACCATCCATTTCCAGGAGACTGACCATGCCGATCGCCCTCTGGTGCGTTCTGGTGGCTGCAGTGTTGCCGATCGTGTGCGTCGGCATCGCCAAGGCCAAAGGCCCGCGGTACGACAATCGCAACCCGCGCGCGTGGCTTGCACAGCAGACCGGCGTAGCGGCCCGTGCCGCCGCCGCACAGCAGAATCACTTCGAAGCGTTTCCGCTCTTTGCGGTGGCCGTGCTGGTGGCCATCCTGGGCGGCGGCGTCATCGACCGCATCAACCTGCTGGCCATCGCATTTATCGTGGTGCGCGTGCTGTACACGGTGTGCTATCTCGCCAACTGGGCACCGCTGCGTTCGCTGATGTGGTTTGCGGGCTTTGCCTTGTGCGTTGCGCTGTTCGTGCAACCGGCCTTTGCGCACTGAACATCCGCTCCGCCAGGAAGAAACGGCGCCCAGGTGGCGCCGTTTTCTTTGGGCAATGCAGATTACGTCGAAGCATCCGGTGGCACCGACGGCGCGCGGAACAACCGCCAAGCCATCCCGCCCAGCACCGCTACCGCGGCCAACAGCGCGCCCCACAGCACCCACTGGCGCCGGCGGCCACCGGGTGGCTCGGCTGTCAGCGCGTCGGCAGGCGAATCGCTCATCGCACCGAGCTGTGCCTGCGCAATGACGGGCGACGCACCTGCCAGCAGATCCGCGCGTGCGACCGGATTGCCGCGCGCCACTTCCGCCACCGCCAGCGTGAACGGCACATTGCCGCGCGCCGCATACGTGACGGTGGCCGGACGCCAGCCGATCGCCAATTCCGGCGCGCCGGCACCGAGGCCGCCGCTGCGCGTGTCGACCTGCAGACGCCAGTAGCGCTCCCCCGTGGCGGGCACCGTGATGGCCGCGCTCTCCTGCTCGCCCTTCCCGTCGGCCCCAGCCAGCCGGAACAGGCGGGCAGATGTGACCGGCCGCCAGGGCGCCTGGGCATCGGCCCGCGCATAGAACGTTGCCTGTGCGACGGTGTTGGCTTGCGGCAGACGGATCTTCACACGCTCGACCGGGAACACGCCGCCGATATCGAACTGGTAATCGCCTGCGGCGGGCGTTTGCACCGGCGCCAGACCCGGGCGCCACTGAATGGCGCTATCCGCCAGTGCCACCGGCACACCTGCAGCCAGCTCTGCACGCACGGCATCCGGCACAGGCGGTTTGCCTTGCCACGTCAGGCGCAGGTATTTCGCACGCAGCCCGGTGAACTCGATGCGATCCTGCACCAGCGTGCTGCCCTGGTTGGACAGACGGAACAGCGTGGCCTGAGCGACCGGGCTCCAGTGTTGCAAGTCATCGCTGGCCTGCACGCTCACACCGCTCTGGAATTCCGCAGCGGGCAGCGCGACGACCAGCGCAGTCACCGTGTCACGAAGCTGGCTGAGGTCGACCACCCACGCGCGCACAGACGCCTGCGACAGCTGAGCGCCGGTCGCACGCAGCACGCCATCGGTACCGAGCACGACACCAGCGGCGCCGGGCTTCTGTACATCGTCGATGGGCGTGGCGAACCAGTGCACGTCCCGCAGCGTGCGTGCCTGGGGCGGCGGATCGCGCGGGATATCGATGGTAAAAGGCACGGGCTCGCCGTCGCCATTGAGGATGCGCAGGTCGGCCAGATTGGCCTCGCGGGCATGGGCATAGACGTCTTCGCTCAGCGTGACGGCGTAGTACGGGGCGCCGGGCGTGCCGGTCAACGCAAAGCGTTCGGCCCAGGCCGGCGCAGACAACAGCGACGCCACGGCCATCGCAAGAGCAACCTTCTTCACAGAACCTCCCCGGTTTCAGCTCCGGCGCTGGTTTTGGGCTTCGGCGGCAACGGCGACAGATAGCCGATCAACAACAGCAGCACGCCAATCCCGATAAACGACACGATGCGCTCCACACCCGTGACGCGTGACAGGTCGAACAGGAACAGCTTGACCACCGTCACGCCCAGCAGCGCTCCGCCGGTGAACCACAGCGCCCGGCTGGCGCGCCGCGTGGCAAACACCATCACCGCCAACGCCAGCACCGTCCAGAACATCGACAGCGACGCCTGCACCAGCATCGAGGCCCCCAGATCGTCCAGCGTGTACGGAATATGCGTCCAGTGGTGCAGCGTGCGCAGCAGCACCGCGTTGGCCCAGATGAACAGCGTCGCGCCGATGGCGTAGCCGATGACCATCGGCTCAGGCACGAGCTTGCGCAGCGCCACGCGGCGCATCCACAGCGCGATGGCAAGGAAAACCAGCAGTTGCGCCACGTCCAGCGGATTGAGAATCGGCAGGTAGAACAGCGGCGCGGCATTGCCGTCGCTGGCGGCGCTCGCCAGGCTCCATAGCCACAGCAGGGCAGCCAGCGGCGCGGCACCCCACAGCAGGTAGGCGCGCTCGAACCGGGCGATCGGCCAGCGAATGCGCCATCCGGCGCCCGCCAGCAGGGCCAGCAACGCGCCATAGGCATAAGCCCAGGCGGCAAAACTCCAGGTGCCCTCGGGCACGTAGGCATCGAGGCGCCAGTAGCCTTCCGTCGCCAGTACGCCGCAGATCAGCCAGAACAGCACGGTATGCAGCGGCGCGAGGATGCGGTCTTTCACGTCGCGTTCCTGGCGGCGCAGCAGCACGAAGGTCAGCACCACAGCGGCAATCCACACCAGCCCGCCCCACCCGGCCAGCGGAGAGGGCACCCAGTGTTCGATCGCAGCCAGCGAAATCAGCGCCAGCACCGGCGACAACGCCAGCGCAGGCCACTCGGCCAGTGCCCAATCGAGCTTGCGGCGCAGGCCGTGTGCAGCCCACGCCGTCAGCACGGCAAAGGCGGCATACAGCGGAATGTCCGGCCGGTCGACGGTCTTGCTGGCGATGCGCCAGGCCCAGCGATCAATCTCGTTGCTGCCGCTGCCGAGCCACCACAGCAAGCCCCACACCGACGCGACAATCCCGAGCACCGGCGCCGCCTTCAGCCACGCACGCACCTCCGCCTTGCCATGCAGACGCCAGCCGCTGAAGACGCCCGCCAGCGCAATCAATACCCCGCCGATATAGCGGCTGTTGAGCACGGCCCAGCCGCTCTGCGGCGCCCAATCGAACACGGCATCCACGGCGAAGGCGGCGCCCGCCGCAAGTTGCAGGAGCACGCCTGCCGCCAACGCCAGCCGCCGCTGCTGGCGCACGCCCAGCCACACCACAGCGGCCCCTTCCAGCGCCCAGACCGCACTGGTGGTGCGCCCATCGAAAGCCAGCGGGATCGCCAGCGTGATGAAGATCACCCCCAGCGCGAACATCGCCTCGTACAGCAGGCCAAGGCTGGCACGCCTCCGCGCCAGCCAGCCCGCAATCCCCAGATAGAACGCGGCCAGCGCGGTGGCGCTCCACGCCATCGCAAACGGAATGTGGTGCACCAGCCCAGTCTGCAAACCCATTGCCACCAGCGGCGTGCCGAACACCAGCGTGCCGTCAACGTAGTTGGTGAGGCTGACATGGCGGCGCAGCGCGGTCAGCAGCGCAATGCCCACATACATCAGGAAGAAGAGGATCAGGAACGGCTCGGTGCTCGCCAGCAACGATGGCTGATAGCGCAGCACGCCCCACGCCGTGGCAATGCCGAACGTAAAGACAAAGCCGAGCAGATTCAGCGCCCGCCACGCCCGGAACCACGCAATGGCGAAGATGCCTGCGTTGAGCAGTGCGTAATAGCTGAACAGCGCTACGTGGCTGCCCTGTCCAGTCGAGATCAGAATCGGCGCCAGGAATCCGCCCGCGCTGCCGGTAAAGGCGAGCGCCGGCGCGTTCTGCTTGACCGCCAGCCCGGCGGCCAGCGCGCAGATCAGCACCAGCAGCGGAAACGCCATCCCCGGGCTGAGCAGCGGCACCACGCGTGTGGCTGCAAACACCGTCAGATACAGCACGCCGACCCCGCCACCCTGCAACACCAACGCATAGCTCGGGCGCTTCTCTCGCAGGCGCCAGCCGATGCCCAGCAAGGCAATCGCGCCGACCGCCACACCCGCCAGCCGGAACTCGACCGGCAGTAGGCTGTTGTCCGCCGCGTACTTGAGCAGGAACGCCACGCCGAAAAACAGGACCAGAATGCCGACCCGCACCACGCTGTTGCCGCCCAGCAGCCAGTCGCGGGCAGCGCCCACGGCGCGCTCGACCCAATCGGGCTCGTGCGGTGCCAAGACGGGCACGGGTTGCGCAGCAGATTGAGGCATTGGCTGCGGAACCGCAACCTGCGGCGCAGGCAAGGACACGGGCACAGGCACCGCAGGCGTGTCCACGGGCGGCAATGCCTCGGCCACGACCGGTGGCACCTCTGCGGCTGCCTGTTCCACATCGGCAGGCGCGACGAACGCTCCGCCTTTCATTTCAGCCAGTTGCCGGCGCAGGAGCGAAACCTCGTGCTCCAGCCGCGCCACCCGCTCCTGCAGCGTCGCGGGCGGCGGCGACACGGCTGCCTGCGTGGCCGCATGGCTCGACGTCGCGCCTGTTGCGCCGGCGCCGTCGGGCGGATTGGCCCACTGCGCGCTCGCCCGCTTGTCCATGTACAAAATCAGCGAGGCCAGTCCCAGACCGATCAACGCCCCAAAGAACGCCCCGATGACGCCCCCCGACAGGCCTCCGAGCAGCAGCCCCACGATTCCGAATATCCAACGCATCGTTCTGATTGTCCTGGTTTGGATAGGAAAACCATGCGCCGACTGGCGCACGCACCGCTCGTATACCGCAAACGGCTGCCGTTGGGAATGCGCCCCGGCAATGCCTTCAGCTTCATCGGCCCGTGCGACAATGCGCGCTTTGCCAAAAACGGCCCATTTGCCGACCACTCGCATGGCCCTGAAATCCACGATCTACAAGGTCGATCTGCAGATCGCCGACATGGATCGCCACTACTACGCCAACCACGCGCTGACCGTCGCCCGCCACCCGAGCGAGAACGACGAACGCATGATGGTGCGCGTGCTCGCCTTCGCCCGCCACGCCAGCGAAACGCTCGCCTTCACACGCGGTCTGTCGGAGCCCGACGAGCCCGAGCTCTGGCAGCGCGACCTGACCGACGCCATCGAGTTGTGGATCGACCTGGGCAACCCCGACGACACCCGCATCCGCAAGGCCAGCAACCGTGCGGAGCAGGTCGCCGTCTATACCTATAGTGGCAACGCGAGCCGCGTGTGGTGGCAACAAACCGAGACCAAGATCACGCGCTTTGCCAACGTGTCCGTGTACGAAGTCGGGGCGGACACGGTGGCCGCGCTGGCCGCCATGGTGGAACGCACCATGCGTCTGCAAGTCACCATCCAGGACGGCGACATCTGGATCGCCAACGACGCGGACAACGTTCTCGTCCAGCTCGAAACGCTGAAGGCCGCAGACGCTGCCTGAGACCTTTCCCCTCATCACCCACGTCACTCCACGAGGCTCATCATGACCATCGAAACCACCGCAAGCGGCCTGCAATACGAAGATGTCGTCGTCGGCGACGGCGCTGAAGCCACGGCCGGCAAATACGTCACCGTGCATTACACCGGCTGGCTCTACGAAAACGGCCAGGCCGGCAAGAAATTCGATTCCAGCAAAGACCGTAACGACCCCTTCGCCTTCCACCTGGGCGGCGGCATGGTCATCAAGGGCTGGGACGAAGGCGTGCAAGGCATGAAGGTCGGCGGCACGCGCAAGCTGATCATCCCGGCAGCCCTGGGCTACGGCGCACGCGGCGCCGGCGGCGTGATCCCCCCGAACGCAACGTTGCTTTTTGAAGTCGACCTGCTGGAAGTCTGATCCTGCGCTAGAATCCGCTCCGGCTTGCGATGCGTCACACGGTGCATCACGAGCCGCCTCCCCCGGCGGGGTGGCAGAGTGGTCAATGCTGCGGCTTGCAAAGCCGTATAAGACGGTTCAATTCCGATCCCCCGCCTCCAGTTTTTCGGCTGCCCACGCTTCACCGTTGCGGCCGCGCCATAGTCAAGCCTCTGCCTACACTCGCAACGCCCTGTTTCCGGGCCATCGGGCGTCCGCCTGCGTGACCAGTCTTTACGATTGCTCTATGCTTGCGACATGGCCGTCACCCGAGAGGATCTCGAACAGAACCGGTTGCGCGCCGCCCTGGGTGATTCGCCCGTCGCGTCGTCGTTGCTGACCGAGGCTGCGCTGGAAGCGTCGCTTGCATCGACGCTCGCGCGGTTGTCGGCTGCGCCCGGCGATTGCCAGGACGCCTGGGTGTTCGGTTACGGCTCGCTGATCTGGAACCCGATGATCTTCCACACCGAGGCCGCCCGCGCCACGGTGCACGGCTATCACCGCGGCTTCTATCTCTATTCCCGCATCAACCGCGGCACCTGGGACAATCCCGGGCTCGTACTCGGACTGGACCGTGGCGGCAGTTGCCGAGGCGTGGCCTTCCGCGTTCCGCGCGACCATGTCGAGCATGAATTTCGCGTGCTGTGGCGCCGCGAAATGCTGACCGGCGCGTATCTCCCTCGCTGGCTGCCGACCGACATCAACGGCAAACGCGTCCTGGCGCTGGCCTTTGTCATGAACCGCGCGCATGAAGCCTATGCCGGCCGCCTGCCGGACGAGCGCGTGGTCGGCTGCCTGCGCGAGGCGGTCGGGCTGTACGGCCCGGCACGCGAATACCTGCAGCGCACGCTGATCGGCCTGGCCAGCAATGGGCTGCACGATCCGTATCTGGACCGCCTATGGTCGCGCCTGCAGGCCACGGACGCGGCAAACTCTCCCTCCGCCACGACCGACGCAGCGGACGCCACGGACACCGCGCCGCTGCCCGATCCCTATCTCAGCGCCTGAACCCGCCCGCCATGCTCATCGCTCCGCATCCCGCGCTCAACCAGCTCATCGGCGTAATGCTGGGGATGGCGTTGGCTGTGGGCGACATGGCCAACGCGTGGCAGGAGCAGCATCTGCCCATCCTGCATGTGGCGGCCAGCGCCGGCGCGAAAGTCGCACCCGGTGCGACCCACGCCGCGGACACCCGCCCCGTGCGCCGCAGCGACCCGGCCACGCGTGACCGCGACCTGATCCTTGCCGCACAGGCCGGCATCACGATGGCGATCCAGTCGTTGCTGGCCGAAGGCGCCAGCCTCAAGGCGCGCGACGCCGATGGCCGCACCGCGCTCATCGCTGCCGTCATGGCGCACATGGGCGCGGCGGCACGCCTCCTCATCCAGGCCGGTGCCGACGTCAACCTGCAGGACAACACGCAGAACAGCGCCTTTCTGCTCGCTGCCAGCCAGGGCGATGCGGAAACGGTGCGCTTAGCCCTGTCGCACGGCGCCAACCTGCGCGCCACCAACGCTGACGGCGACACCGCGCTCATCCCGGCCGCGCGTCGTGGCTATGTCGAAGTCGTCAATGAACTCGTGAAGGCCGGCGTTCCACCCGATGCCACAAACAACCTGGGCCTGACCGCGCTGATCGAAGCCGTGGCGCTGGGCGATGGCAGCGACAAATACGAGAAGACCGTACAAGTTCTGCTCGACGGCGGAGCGGACCCGAACCTGGCCGACCGCGGTGGCGTCACGCCGATGCGGCATGCGCGTCAGCGTGGTTTCCACGGCATCGGCGCGCTGCTCTTCAAGGCGCGCGGACATTGAAAAAGGGGCCACTCGGGCCCCTTTCTCTTGCTGCGCGCTTTAAGAAGCGGCCGGTTTCCCGGCTGCTTCATTTCTTGCGTTTTCCTGCTCCTGCAGCGTGCGCCACATCACCTTGCCCGTCCCGGACTTGGGCAGCGCGTCCACAAACTCCACCACGCGCGGGTACTTGTAGGCCGCCATGTTGTCGCGCGCCCAGTTGATGATGTCGTCTTCGGTGGTCTTGCCCTTGGCGTGGGCCTTGAGCACCACCACCGCCTTGACCGACTCGCCGCGATACGCATCGCGCGTGCCGATGATGCAGGCCTCCTGTACGTCGGGATGCTTGTACAGCAGGCTTTCCACCTCGGCCGGCCACACCTTGAAGCCCGACGCGTTGATCATGCGTTTCAGCCGGTCGGTGAGGAAGAAGTAGCCGTCTTCGTCCATCCGGCCAAGGTCGCCGGTGCGGAAGAAGCGCTTGCCTTCGAACTCGATGAAGACTTCCGCGCTGGCCTGCGGCTTGCCCCAGTAGCCGAGGAACACCTGCGGGCCGCTGACAATGATTTCGCCCACCTCGCCCGGGGGCAACTCCTTGAGCGTCTGCGGATCGACGATGCGCGCGTCGGTGTTGAACACGGGAATGCCCAGGCACTGCTGCTTGGCCCGATCAGCCGGATTGCTGTGCGTCGGCGCGATGGTTTCCGACAGGCCGTAGCCTTCCTGGTATGCGAGGTTGAAATCCTTCAGCAGCCGCTCGGCCACGGCCTGCGGCATCGCCGCGCCACCGCCGCCGATGTAGGTGAGGCTCGACAGGTCGAACTCCGCGAGCTGCGGACTCGCCAGGAAGTCGATGACCATGGTGGGGATGTTCGTCCAATGCGTGATCTTGTAGCGCGAGATCAGCCGCCCCGCCACCTCTCGATCCCAGCGCGGCAGCATCACGACCGTCGAACCCATGTAGATCGGCGCGTTCATGCCGTACTGCATGCCGGTCACATGGAACAACGGGATGATCGACAGGCTCACGCCTTCCTTCGTCGCGTTCGACCACATCGAACCGCCGACGATGTTGTGCATCACCGTGCGGTGCGGGTGCATGCAGCCCTTCGGGAAACCCGTCGTGCCCGACGTGTACGGCATCACGGCAAGGTCGTCGGGTCCAGCGGTGTGCGGGCCGGGCACAAGGCGCTGCGCGAGCACGTCGTTCCATGCAACGGCGCCGGGCTGCGCCGGATGCTGAGCGGTGATCCAGGCGGGGGGCGCATCTTCGGGATATTCGTACGTGGCAGGCAGCGCATCGGCGTACGACGTGACCAGCAGGTGCCTGGTGCGCTGCGCTTCCGGCAGCTCGGCGTTGGCCGTCGTCACATTGACGGCCAGGTCTGCGCTGCAGATGACCGTGGCAGCGCCCGAATCGGTCACGTAATGCTTGAACTCTTCGGGCCGGTTCATCGGATTGACAGGCACGACCACTGCATCGGCCCTCAAGATGCCGTAGTAAGCGGCCATGAACTGCGGACAGTTCTGCATATACAGCAGCACGCGATCACCCTTCTGCACCCCCGCCACCTGCTGCAGCCAGCCGGCTACGGCCACCGCGTCATCGTGCAGTTCGTGGAATGTGGTGTGCCGACCGTAGAAGATGACGGCATCCTTGTCCGGATAGCGTCGCGCCGACACTTCCAGGTTGTACCAAAGGCTCGTTTGCGGCGAGCTGATGTTGTGCGGCAAACGTCGGGGCCAGAACTGGAAGTGCGGTCGTGTCATGCCATGTCTCCGTAAATCTGTGTGTTGTTTTTACCCGATGGTATCCGAACGATCGTTCTATTTTCAACCGTTGCTCTGACATACGTTATGCGGCGGGCAGACGGACGGCAGGCGGCCTCGAAACGGCCCGGCCCACCCCAAGTAAAATGCACGATACCTCTCGCCGGCGGATATACCGGCGCCATTGCCCCTCAGGAGAAGCCCGACGATGAGCGACATCACCTCGCAGAATTTCGCGCAGGAAGTGGTCGAAACCTCACGCCAGATCCCGGTGCTGGTCGATTTCTGGGCGCCGTGGTGCGGCCCGTGCCGCACATTGGGCCCGATGCTGGAAAAGCTGGAGGCCGAATACGCCGGCAAATGGAAGCTCGCCAAGATCAACTCCGACGAAAACCCCGAGCTTTCCGCCCAGTTCCACGTCCGCAGCATCCCGTACGTGGTGGCGTTCGTCGATGGCAAGCCGGTCGACCAGTTCGTCGGCGTGTTGCCCGAAGCGCAATTGCGTGCCTTCCTTGACCGCGTGATTCCGCAACCCGCCGAAGTCGCCTATCGCGAAGGGCTCGCCGCGAGCCAAGCCGGCGAAACCGCCCTCGCGCGCGAAGCGTTCCAGAACGCGCTGGCCTTCGACCCCGGCTTCGATGCCGCGCGCTTTGCGCTGGTGAACCTGCTGCTCGACACCGGCGACGCGCATGCCGCGCAGGACGAATTCGCATTGCTCTCGCCCAAGGCGCCGCAGGATGCGCGCTATGCCCCGCTGGAAACGCGCCTGAGGGCCACCGAACGGGCCGATACGCTGCCCGATGCCGGCGCCTTGCGCACGGTCGTGCAAGCGCAACCGGACAATCTGCAGGCACGGCTCGACCTGGCACAGCAGTACATCGCCGGCCAGGATTACGAAGCCGCCCTGGAGCAATTGCTCGCCATCGTCGAGCGGGATCGCGCCTTCCGCGACGACATTGCGCGCAAGACCATGGTTTCGGTGTTCGACATGATGCGCGACGCGCCCCAGGCGGTATCACACTGGCGCCGGCAGCTTGCGTCCAAATTGAATTGAGGCAGCCATCATGCGATTGATCTACGTGGCCGATCCGATGTGTTCCTGGTGCTACGGCTTCGGTCCACAGTTGGCTGACCTGCGCAAGCGGCTGGCGGACACGCTGGGCGCACCGGCGCGTGTTACGGTCATCACCGGCGGCCTGCGCCCCGGGCAGCGCGAACCGATGGCCGCAGACAAGCGCGACGAAATCCTCCACCACTGGCATGCCGTGGCCGAACGCAGCGGCATGCCGTTCGACCAGTCGCCCGCGGTGGCGATGCGCCGTGACGGCTTCGTCTACGACACCGAACCCGCCTGCCGCGCCGTCGTCATGGCGCGCGAACACTGGGCTGAGGACGACGAACGCGTGCTCACCTTCTTCCATGCCATCCAGCACGCCTTCTACGCCGAAGGCCGCGACACCACACAGGCCGGTGTGCTGCGCGAAGTTGCGCTCGCCAATGGCGTTGAGGCGGAACACTTCGATGCCGTGTTCGACACGGATGCGCTGCGCGATGAAACACGCGAAGACTTCCGCCTGTCGCGCCGCTGGGGTATCACCGGCTTCCCCAGTTTGCTGGCCGAACAGGGCGGCACGCTGTACCAGATCGGGCGTGGCTATGCCCCATCCGTGGCGCTCTATGCGCGGGCGGTGGAAGTGCTGCAGCAACATCCCGCGCCGGACGCCGGCTAATACGTTTGCCCGTCGTCAAACTGTGGCGAGGCGGCCGTCGCTTAAGCTGACCGCCTCGCCCATCCAATTCTTCAGCCTGCCATGCCCGTGATCGAATGGTCGGAGGCACTCCAACTCGGAGACGCTGCCACTGACGCCAACCACGTCGAGTTCTGTGCGTTGCTCAATGCCGTTGCAGATGCATCGGATGCCGAGTTCATTTCCGCGCTCGACGCCTTCATCGACCACACCGAGCACCACTTCGCTGAAGAGAACGGATGGATGGACGCGGCGGACTTTCCCCCGCGCCACTGCCATCGCGGCGAGCACGACAACGTGCTGGCGCTGTGCCGCGAAGTGCGCAAGCGCGCCGCCGCCGGCGACATGGACCTCGGCCGCAGGCTCGTGGCGGAGTTGCCGGCCTGGTTTGCCCAGCATGTCGACGTAATGGACCGCATGATGACGACATATCTGGTGCAAATGGGCAATTCGGTGCGCAATATCGAGCACGTTGGCTGAACGCGGGTTGTCGACCGGCGATCTGCTGCCTAGAGTCAGAATGGCCCTGCCCGCTGGCCTTCGATGCGCGGGCGTCCACTCCAGCCTGGGAGCGCCCATGAAGATCGTCAACGATGCCTCGTTTCAATCCGATGTGATCGACGCCTCGCAACGCAACCCGGTGGTCGTGTGCTTTGCCGCAGAGTGGAGCCACCCGAGCCAGGCCGCCGTGGCCAGCCTCGAGCAGATGGAATCGAGCTACGCCGGACGTGCCACCTTCGTCACGATGGACTTCGACGAAAACCAGCACACCGCCGATCGATACGGCGTGTCGGTCATGCCTGGTTTTGTGGTCTTTGCTGACTGCCAGCCGCGCGATGGATGGTCGGGCGTCTATGCCGACACCATCCGCGAGAAGCTGGATCAGGTCATTCCTCGATCAAGCAATACGCCATCAGACGCCGGCGATCGCCCGCAGCGCCGTTGACGCGGCCACCATCCCGAACACCGCCGTCACACATACGGACGAACCAAACCCCGCGCATGCCAGGCCCTGCGGCCCCTGCGCAGGCTGTGGCGCGGGCGGCGCGTTGACCACGGCAATGTGGCCCGCCGCTGCAAGGTCGTCGATGCCGGCGTGGCTGGACTCGACCGGCAACTCCACAGCGCACGCCTGCCGCTCGGGTTCGGGGTAGCGCAGCGGCTCGTCGGAGAACACCGCGTCGATACCGAAACGCGACTTCGGGTTTTTCGAAAAGCCGTGCTGGCGACGCAGGTTGCCGCGCACCTTGGCCAGCAGCGGGTCTTGAATCGTGCGCGAGAGATCGGTCACGCGAATGCGCGTGGGGTCCAATTGCCCACCCGCGGCGCCGCACGTCACGACGCGTTTGCCGGTGCGTTTGCAGAACGCGATGATGGCCGTCTTCACCTTCACAGCATCGATGGCGTCGATCACGTAGTCGAACGGGTGCCCGAGCAATGCCTCGACGTTTTCGACGGTCACGAAATCGTCGATGCGGCTGATTTCGGCGCGCGGATTGATCTGGAGAATGCGCTCGGCCATGGCGTCGACCTTGGCCATGCCATACGCGTCGCCCAGCGCGTGGATCTGGCGGTTGGTGTTGGACACGGCAATGTGATCGAGGTCGATCAGCGTGAACTTGCCGACACCGCAACGCGCCACCGCCTCAGCCACCCACGACCCCACGCCGCCGATGCCGATGACGCACACATGCGCCGCCGCAAACCGCTCGAGGGCCTGCGGGCCGTACAGCCGGGCGACGCCGCCAAACCGGCGTGCGTATTCGTCATCGAGGATGGGCGGGTGCGCGGGCGCACTGATTGCTACTTGGCTCATGACACAATTGAATCCTGGTTGCGCCGAACTATATATCAACGCGCGCGGTCGCATTTTTGTGCCAATACCAACAAAAACACGATGCGTACATCCGGCAAACTCGCCCTCGGACTGGTCATCACACCCGTCGTCATCGTGGCAGCGGCGGTCATCTTTGTGCTGACGTTCGACTGGAACCGCGCCAGGCCTTATCTGAATGACCGCGTCTCGCAAGCCATCGGGCGCCCCTTCGCCATCAACGGCGACCTGATCCTCACGTGGAAGAAGCCTCAAGGCGAATCCGGCTGGCGCGCGTATGTGCCATGGCCGCGATTGATCGCCAACGACATCACGGTCGGCAACCCGGACTGGGCCAAGCAACCGCACGTCGCCACCATCCATCAACTGACGTTTGTGCTGGAGGCGCTGCCGCTGCTGGCGCATCGGATCGTTATCCCGAGCGTGACGCTCGACACGCCCGCCATTGCGCTGGAGCGCGACAAGCAGAACCGCAACAACTGGACGTTCAACCTGGCGGGCAGCGAGGGCGACAACAAGAAGCCATCGGATTGGAAACTGGACCTGCGGGAGATCGCATTCAGCAAGGGCTCGCTGGTGCTGGACGACGACATCAAGCGCATCCACCTGACCGCGACCATCGACACCGTCGACAACCAGGCGCTGTACACCGCCGCCAACGGCACCGTCGTCCAGAGCGCGGACCAGCCCGCCAAGGTGCCGGCTGCTTCGGGCGCAGCAGCTTCCGGCACTGCGGCGCAGACGCCAGTCGCGCCGGATCCGCAGCAGCCGTATGGCATCGCGTGGACGGTCAAGGGCACCTACAACAACGCCACCATCAACGGCACCGGCAAGGCCGGCGGCGTACTGCGTCTGCAGGACGCCCAACGTCCTTACCCGCTGCAGGCCGATGTGACGGTCGGCAAGACGCGCATCGACCTGGCTGGCACGCTCACCAACCCTGCCAGCCTGACGGCGCTCGATTTACGCTTGCACCTATCGGGCGCGAGCATGGCGCAGTTGTATCCGCTGACCGGCGTGGTGCTGCCCGACACGCCGCCGTTTGACACGCGGGGCCGACTGATCGGCGAACTGCGCAAGCAAGGCTCGACGTGGCGCTACGAGAAATTCACGGGGCGCGTGGGCGGTTCCGATCTGGGCGGCACGCTCACTTATGCGATGCGCGAGCCGCGTCCGCAATTGACGGGCGAACTGGTCTCGCATCAATTGCTGTTTGCCGACCTCGCGCCGATCATCGGTGCCGACTCCAACGCCAGCAAGGCCAAGCGTGCCGACCCAAGCGCCGACCCCGACGACAGCAAAACCGTGCGCCAGCCCGCCGACAAAGTCTTGCCGGTCGAGCCGTTCCGCACCGATCGCTGGAACGCCATCGACGCGGACGTGAAGTTCACCGGCGAACGCATCGTCCAGACCGCAGACCTGCCGATCAACCACCTCGTCACGCACATCAAGCTGCAGGACGCGGTGCTCACGCTCGATCCGCTCAACTTCGGCATTGCGGGCGGCACGCTCACCTCCAACATCCAGCTCGACGGACACGCCACGCCGATGCAGGCGCGCGCGGCGCTGGCGGCACGGCATTTCAAGATCAAGCAACTGTTTCCGAAAATCGAATCGGTGCGGGCCAGCGTGGGTGAGATCAACGGAGACGCCCGGCTCTCGGCGACGGGGAACTCGGTGGCGGCGCTGCTCGGTTCGTCCAACGGCGAGGTGAAGATGCTCGTGGAGCAAGGCACCATCAGCAAGTTCATCCTGGAAGCCATGGGGCTGAACGTCGGCAACGTGATCCTGACCAAGCTCTTCGGCGACAAGCAGGTCACCATCAACTGCGCGGCCGGGGACTTTGCCGTGAGCAATGGTCTGGCGCAGGCACGCACGTTTGTGGTGGATACACAGGATGCCGTCATCGACGTGACCGGCGCGACGAGCTTCAAGCAGGAAGCCCTGGACTTCACCATCCACCCGGATTCGAAGGGTCTGCGCGTGTTTTCGCTGCGCACGCCCCTGTATGTGAAGGGCACGTACAAGCATCCGGATGTGTCGGTCAACCCGGCCGTCGTGGCACTGCGTGCAGGCGGTGCGGTTGCTCTGGCATTGACGGCGCCGGTGGCGGCGGTACTGCCGGTGCTCGAACTCAAGCCCGCGCCGGAGAGTGCCTGCGGCAAGCTGCTCGCCGATGTGCGTCAACGCCCGACCGCGCCGCCGCCCGGCAAGACGTATCGCAGCAATAACCCGGGGCGCACGCCGGAAGGCGATTTGAAATCGACGCAGCCCGACCCGGGCAAAACTGCGGCGCCCCAGCGTTCTGCCGCCCGCCCCGCAGCCCCCGCGTCGCGCGACCCGCATACGACCGGCGGCTGATCTGCCGCCGGCTCCGTCACCGCTACTTCGCTGAACGCCGCTTTGCGATGGCTTCGGCAGTCACCTCCGGCGTGGCCGGGTCACCAAACTGGCGCGTGACGTAGTTCGTGAGGGCGGCAAGCTGCTCGTCCGACAACTGACGGGCAAAGGCCGGCATGCCGATGTGCTTGTCGCCAGCCTTGCGCTCAATGCCAAACAAAATCACCTGCACGAGGTTGGTCGTGTCCCGCGTGCCCACCGTGGAGTTGTGCAGCAACGGCGGGTAGTAGCCATCGGGCGTGCCGCGTCCATCGGCCTGGTGACACGACGCGCAATTGCCGAGATACAGGCGCGCGGCGTCGATGGTGGTCTCGATGGGCTTGCCGCGCAGCATAGTCACATCGGTGGCGGGCTTGCCCCAATCCTGCCGTGCGCGTTCGAGGTTGTTGCTCACCGCGGGCACGGTCCGCAGATATTCGGCGATGGCCTGGACGTCCTGCATCGTCATCTTCGAAAAGCTGTGCTGCACGGCTTCACCCATCGGACCTTCGGCCTGTGCCACGCCGGGCACACTGCCGGTGCGCAGGTATTGCACGAGCTGTTCGGGCTTCCATGCGCCGATGCCGCTCGTCGGGTCCGAGGTGATGTTGAACGCCGTCCAGCCCGAGAGCGTCGAGCCAGCCAGATAGCCGCTGCCGCGCTCGTCCAGCGCCTTCTCCTGCATGGCGAAACCGCGCGGTGTATGGCACGTGCCGCAGTGCGCCAGGCCTTGCGTGAGGTACGCACCGCGATTCCACGTCGGCGACTTGTCACTCTTGGGGGTGTACGGCTCGCTCTTGAGGAAGAGAAGGTTCCAAAGCTTGAGCGGCCAGCGCATGTTCAGCGGCCATCGGATCGTGCTACGCGGCCGCCGGTTTTCCACCGCCGTCACGCCGTTGCGGAAGTACGCATAGAGATCGCGCATGTCCGCATCGTTGATCTTGGCGTACGACGGATACGGCATGGCCGGATACAGGTTGTTGCCGTCATCGTCCACGCCCTTTCGCACGGCGCGCTCGAATTCTTCGTAGGTCCATTTGCCGATGCCGGTCTTTTCATCGGGCGTGATGTTGCTGCTGTAGATCGTGCCCAGCATCGGAATCTGCATCGGCAAGCCGCCGGCAAAGGGCTTGCCGCCGGGCGCCGTATGGCAGGCTGCGCAGTCCGCCGCAATGGCGAGGTATTCGCCGCGTTTGATCTGTGCGGTGTCGGCCGGCGTGTCCTTCGCCCACGCATTCGCCAGCGGGCCGGCGAGCAACAGCAGCGAGAAGGAAGCGATCGCTTTCATCTCACGCCTCCTGCTTCAGTTGATCGGCAATACGCAGGGCCAGTGCCGCGATGGTCAGCGTCACGTTGACGGTGCCCACCGTCGGCATGGTGGAACTGCTGCTGATGAACAGATTCGGATGGTCGAACGTCCGGCAATCCTTGTCGACCACGGAGTCTTTCGGATCGGCCCCCATGATGGTTGCGCCGGTGATGTGATTGTTGGGTGCGAAGTCGTCGTGGAATTCGACATTGGTGCCGCCCATTACCTGGGCTGCCGTCGCGTAGACCTCCCGCGTATGCACGGCGCTGCGTTTGACGTAATCGTCAATGTGGTACGTGATCTCGGGGCGTGGAATGCCGATGGCGTCCACTTCCGTCGCACTCGGCACGATGCGGTTCTCGGGCAGCGGCAAGATCTCGTGAAAGCTGTCGAACTGCACGTAGCGCGCGGCCTGGTCGCGAATGCGTGCATCGAGGTCGGCCGGCTTGATGAGCTTGCCTTCCTTGAAGATGCGCTGCGTTTCCTGCTCGATGCGCGAGATGTTCGACAGGTGCAGCTTCTTGCCAGCCTGCGTGGCGCGAAACGGCCCATCGCGAAAGCCGATCAGCGACGTCATTTCCTGCGGCCCGCGTCCCGGCCATAGCTTGCGGTCGGCATAGAAGCTCACGCCGGTGCCGGGATGGTCCATCAGGTTGCGCCCCACCATGTCGGAGCTGTTGCCCACGCCCTTCGGAAAATCCTGGCTGGTCGACATCAGCATCAGCTTGGGCGTTTCGATGCCGTTGGCAGCCAGCACGAACCACTTGCCTTCCACGCGGTGCTCGGCGCCTTTCGAATCCTTGTACCGCGCCGCCACGATGCGCTTGTTGGGGCCGACTTCGAGCTTGAAGACCACGGCGTTCTCGATCAGCCGTGCGCCGGCCTGCTCGGCTTTCTCCACATGCACGATGCCGTTGTACATCGCACCGATCGGGCAGATCGGCATGCAGTTGTTGTTGCCGCAGCAGGTGGGGCGACCGTCGTACGGGCGACTGTTGCGCGCCACCGGCTCGGTGACCACGTGGAAGCTCGCGTCGTGCGCATTGAGCGCGTCCTTGATCGTGCGTTCACTGAACGAGAGCGGGAGCGGCGTCATCGGATAAGGCTGGCTACGCGGCGAACCGAGGTCTTCGTCGTTCGGTCCCCAGACGCCGAGGGCCTCTTCGGCCAGGCCGTAATAGCGCTCCAGATCCTGATACTGGATCGGCCAGTCGCGCGCGATGCCATACACGCTGCGCAGCTTGAAATCGTTCGGAAGGAAGCGCCACGTCGATGCGGCCCAGTGCCACGTCGTGCCGCCCACCGCCCGGATGTACTGCGAGTTGAACTGATGCTCACCCTTGAGCACGAGGTAGTTGTTGGGCGGGCCATATTCCGGATGCGGTGCCCATGGCGTTGACGGATACGGCGCCATGAAATCCATCTTGTCGGCCTGGTTGCGGAAGCGCTCGACAATTTCCCAGCGCGGCAGGCGCGGGCCGGCTTCGAGCATCAGCACTGACTTGCCCGCGCGCGCCAGCTCGTACGCCACCAGCGCCCCGGCCACGCCGGAGCCCACCACTACGATATCGGCTTGTTGGCGAGTTTGTTCAGATTGGGCCATCAGGCTTGCCTCTCGACGGGGGGCTCGGCCCAGAAGCCGGGCTGGTTGGGGCAATACGTGCGGATGACGAGCGTGTCTGAAACCACGCTATACATCAGCGCCTGCTCGTACGTGACGACATTGCCGTCGACCACGCCCAGGTACCACGCTTCGAGAATCTGCAGCGCGGTCTTCTGCTGGGCATCGGAAAGCGAGCCCGCTGCCAACGCCTGCGCCAGCGGCCGCAATTGCGCGGCAAAGTCAGCGCTGGATTTGCCAAGGGCCGCCAGCAACCGCGTGCCCACGCCGCGATCCAGCGCGGGCCGTGCCGTCAGCGCCTGTGACAACGCCATGAACGCATCGAGCGATTCAGTCGGGCCCTGGGCGACCGCGCGCAGCACCTGCGAGCCCGCCAGCCCGGCCGCAGCCAATGCCAGCGTGCCCTGCAGCCACTGGCGGCGCGTCAGGCCGGCGGCGGTGTCGGGAACATGGGAATGGGGGGCCATTTCGACATCCTGTTGAAATTTTTGTGGCAGACGCGGCGAGCGCCGCAGCCTGATACCCTTGACTAGCCAATAAAGCGGCGCAAAACGGATCGCCAGCCTCCCGCCGCAAGCGCAAACCGTGCCAGGCCTTTTGCGCGCAAGCAAATAACGGCAGGCGGTGTTTGTCTATACTCGGCCCGTTCGCATGCCGCATTCGCCACGCTCATGACCTCCATTGCCGATATCCGTACCGATTACGCCCGCGCTTCGCTCGACATCGCCGACGTGGACGCCAACCCCCTGCGCCAGTTCCGCCGCTGGTTCGACGAGGCCCTGAAGGCCGAGATCGCTGAAGTCAACGCCATGACGCTCGCCACCGTCGACCCGCATGGCCAGCCCTCGGCCCGCATCGTTCTGCTCAAGAACCTGGACGAGCGCGGCTTCACCTTCTTCACGAACTACGCCAGCCACAAGGGCGAAGAACTGGCCGCCAATCCGCGCGCAGCGCTGCTGTTCCACTGGATCGGGCTGGAGCGGCAAGTGCGCATCCAGGGCATCGTCGAGAAGGTGAGCGAAGCAGAGAGCGATGCCTATTACCACTCGCGGCCGCTGGGCTCGCGCCTGGGCGCATGGGCCTCCGAACAAAGCAGCGAAGTGCCCGACCGGGCCACGCTCGAAGCGCGAGAAGCCGAATACCGCCAGCGCTTTGGCGACGCCCCGCCGCGCCCGCCCCACTGGGGCGGCTACCGGCTGCTGCCCGAGCGGCTGGAATTCTGGCAAGGCCGCCCGTCGCGGCTGCACGATCGGCTGGAGTACCGCAAGCATGCCGACGGCAGCTGGACAATCGTCCGCCTCGCCCCGTAGCCTGACGGCAGATGCGCAATACGTTATTGCGCATCGCGTCATGCCGGCACGGCGCTTGCTGCCGAAGCATCGGTCCGGCACGTCCCCGTAAGACCCGCACAGCACAATGGGAAAGTTTGTCGTAAGCTAAAGTGATTCGTTCGGGCCGCAATCCGATGGCCGTCCCGAACACTGGCACATCAGGGAGGCGTCGACATGTTTTTCCAACAGGCGATTGACCGCAAACTTGAGCAGTGGATCCAGGACATCCGCGAGTCTGCCAACCTTCCCGTGCGCCTGCGGTTATGGAACGGTGATCAATACGAGCTGGGCCGCTTCGAGCAGCCCCGCGTCACGCTCACCGTGCGCGAAGCGAGCGCTCTGCCGCTGCTGCTCTCCCCAACGCTGAACAACCTTGGCGAGGCGTACGTCCAGGAAAAGATCGACCTGGACGGCAAGCTGGCGGACATCATCAATGTGAGCTACAGCCTGGCTGCTGCGGCCGCGGTCAGCAGCGGCAATGCGCTGGCCCGCGTGGTGCGCCACTTCGCCCACACGAAGGAAGGCGACAAGGAATCGATCCAGTACCACTACGACGTTTCCAACGACTTCTACAAACTGTGGCTGGACGAGAACATGGTCTACTCCTGCGCCTACTTTGAGAACGGCGATGAAACGCTCGACGAGGCGCAACTCAAGAAGATCGACCACATCCTCACCAAGATCCGCTTGCAGCCCGGGCAGACGTTGCTCGATATCGGCTGCGGCTGGGGTGCGCTGGTGCTGCGTGCCGCCCAGAAGTACGGCGCGCGTTGCCTGGGCGTGACGCTGTCGCAAAACCAGTACGATCTCGCCACCGAACGCGTGCGGGCGGCCGGCTTGCAAGACCAGATCGAAATCCGCATCCAGGACTACCGCGACCTGACCGGCCAGTTTGACCGCATCACCAGCGTCGGCATGTTCGAGCACGTCGGCCGCAAGAACCTGCCCGGGTATTTCCGCCGCATGCACGACCTGCTGGCCGACAACGGCATTGCGATGAACCACGGCATCACGTCGTCGGACTCGGCCGGCGGCGAAAGCTCGATGGGCGGCGGCGATTTCATCGATCGCTATGTCTTTCCGCAAGGGGAGCTGCCGCACATCTCGCTGGCGCTGAGCGCCGCGCAGGATGGCGGCCTGGAAGCGCTTGACGTTGAAAGCCTGCGCCGCCACTATGCGCGCACGCTCGAGCACTGGGCCGAGCGCTTCGAGGCCAACGGCGAAACCATCCGCGCAATGGTGGGCGAGAAGAAGTACCGCATCTGGCGCGTCTACCTGGCCGGCTGCGCACACGCCTTCGACGCCGACGAAATCTCGATCTTCCAGACCGTGCTGCAGAAGGCCGGCAAGTCGGCGACGACGATCCCGTGGTCGCGCCGCTATATCTACGCGTAACCATTTGGCCGACAGCTCCCCCATCGACGATCTGTTCGGCGCGCCACTCGCACCCAGCGACAACGCGACCGCCGAACCCGGCACATCCACTCCGAAACCCAAACGCTCGCCCGCCCGACAGGGTGTGCAGCCGGCCGTGGTTGCGCCCGATGTGGCTGCGCTCGCGCAGCGCTTGCCGCGCGATCTGCGCATCGGCACGTCGTCGTGGTCGTATCCGGGGTGGGACGGGCTGGTGTATGCGGGCGAGTACTCCGATTCAATGCTCGCACGCAAAGGCCTGGCGGCTTATGCCCAGCACCCGTTGCTGCGCACGGTCAGTATCGATCGCGGGTTCTATTCGCCAATCCCGCTGGCGGACTACGTCGCCTACGCGGCCAGCGTGCCGGAAGACTTCCGCTTTGCCGTCAAGGCAACCTCTGCCGTATGCGACGCGTGGATTCGTGAATCGGACGGGCGCGGGCGCATGGCCAATCCTGCCTTCCTGAATGCCGAATTTGCGATCCGCGACTTTGTCGAGCCGGCCACCCGCGGGCTCGGGACGCGATGCGGGCCGCTGGTGTTTCAGCTCTCGCCGCTAGGCGCGCTGGCCGAAGATGCCACCGGCTTCGTGGAACGGCTTGCGGCGTTCCTGGCCGCGTTGCCGCCACTCGATCCGCAGCTCAATCCCGACGCCGTCTACGCGGTGGAATTGCGCGACGCCACGCTGCTCACGCCGCGCTTCATCAAAATGCTGCGCGCGGCGGGGGTGCGTTATTGCGTCGGCCTGCATGAGCGGATGCCGGCAGTGGACCGGCAAGCGGCCGCCGTCGCGCTGCTGGATGAAGGTGGGGGTGGCCCGTTGGTTGTGCGCTGGAACCTGAACAGCCGCTATCGCTACGCGCAAGCCGAAGCAGCGTACAAACCGTTCAACAAGCTCGTCGATGAAGACCCGTTCTCGCGCGAGACGCTGGCCGACATGGCGGTCGCCGCGCTGGCGGCTGGGCGCAGGGTAACGATCCTGGTCAGCAACAAGGCAGAAGGATCATCCCCGTTGTCGTGCATCAAGCTGGCCGAGGCCATTGCCGCGCGCTTGCCGGCAGACGCAGCGTAGCCTCGGCGTCCTCTCCTAACCCTGCAAGCGGTGTGCGAACTGCTTGCGGAATTTCGCCACCTTGGGCGAGATGACGAACGCGCAGTAGCCCTGGGCCGGGTGGTCGCGGAAGTAGTTCTGGTGCTCGTCCTCTGCGCGCCAGAAGGTGACCTTGCCGTCAGCGGCATCCACCAGTTCGGTCACGATGGGCGCTTCAAAGATGTCGCTGGCGCCCAGCTCGGCGATGGCCGTGCGCGCCGTCGCCAGTTGCTCGGGCGTTTGCGCGAAGATGGCCGAGCGGTATTGCGGGCCAACGTCGTTGCCCTGGCGATCAACCGTGGTTGGGTCGTGAATGGCGAAGAAGATGTCGAGAATCTCGCGATACGGGATCACGGCGGGGTCGAACTTCACGGCCACCACTTCGGCATGACCAGTGTTGCCATTGCAAACGGCACGGTAACTCGGGCGATCGACATGGCCGCCGGCATAGCCGGACACCACGCTCTGCACCCCTTGCACCTGCTGGAACACGGCTTCCAGGCACCAGAAGCAGCCTCCGCCCAGGACGGCGGTTTCAAGGGCGCGTTGTTCAGTCATTCGGATTCTCCTGCATTGATTGGGCTGCCATTGGTCGGCCGAAGGCTCTAATCCTGACACAGGCTCCCCCATATGACCGCAGAATCATGCAAAGCCCTACCCGGGCGCGGCCTATCGCGCGTCCGTTACAATTGAGCATTACTTTCGGTAGTTTTCATGGACCAAAACGGAGCCATTCCCATGGATGCGCGCGACCCGGAATCTTCCGCGCGCGAGGCGTCGGCGCATCGACGCCCACATGGCCGCGCCACCCCGCCCGATTTCGATGCCGCGCATTTCCGGCATGCCCTGTCCCAGTTTGCCACTGGCGTGACGGTGGTCACCACGCGCTCGGAAGGCCGGCCAGGTACGCCGGCTTTCGTCGGGGTGACGGCCAGCTCGTTCAATTCAGTGTCGCTGGACCCGCCGCTGGTGCTGTGGAGCCTGGGCGTGCAGGCGAATTCATTTCCGTTGTTCCACGCAGGCTCGCACTACGTCATCAATGTTCTCGCAGCCGAGCAACTGGCCCTGTGCAAGCGCTTCGCCACGCTCAAGGGCGACCGCTTTGCCAACATCGACTACCGCCTGAGCCCCACCGGCCTGCCGATCCTCGGGCAATCCCTGGCCTGGTTCGAGTGCCATAACCGCAGCCGATATGACGAGGGTGACCACGTCATCTTCGTCGGTGAAGTCGAGCGCTGCGGCGTGATCGACGCGAATGGCGCACCGCTGGTGTTCCATCGAGGCGCGTTCTCGTCGCTCACGCGCATCGGCGACTGACCAGCCAGCTATATTAGGCGGGCGTGCCTGGTTTCTGCGGCGCGTCCGCGTCGATGCCCCAATCGCCGAATTCATACCAGTCGTCGCCGAGCAGCTCGGCGGGGTGCTGCGTGCGGCCCGAGCCGTTGCCGCAGCCCAGGGCGTCGGTGGAGCAATACTTGTCGCAGCCCCAGCAGATGCGCTCGGGGTGCACAGGATGCAGCGGAAACTTCTTGGCCATGGCCCGCTCCGGTCGACAACACAGGGCCACTATCCGCGCATGCTTTCAGTAGGGGATTGATTCTCGTCAGAAAGTCCGGCGCCACTTTCTACTTTGCTCTCCCGCCCTTGCCCGTCGCCTTGCCCTCGAGCGGACGCACGCCCCGCGCTTCCATCAACAGCGCCAGACCGCCGTCGCGGTCCTTGATGGTGCGCAGAACGATATTCGAGCGGATGTCCATCACGCCAGGCGTCTTGTACAGCCGCTCGATGATGAACTCCGAGTAGTGCTGCAGGTTGGGCGCCTGCACGCGCAGGATGTAGTTGCAATCCCCAGTGATGATGTAAGCGGCCACGATCTCGGGCCAACTCTGCACGGCGGCCATGAACGTCTCGTGCCAGCCCGTCACGTCTTGGCGCATCGACACCTGCACGATCGCTTCCAGTTCCAGCCCGAGCGCGGCGCGGCCCAGTTGCGCCCGATAACCGGTGATGGCGCCGCCCTCTTCCAGCATCCGCACCCGCCGCAGGCACGCTGACGGCGACAGCGCGACGCGCTCCGCCAAATCCTGGTTGCTGATGCGGCCGTCTTCCTGCAACACCTGCAGAATGCGCAGATCGGTGGTATCGAGTTGCATTCTTCGCGCTTCCTTGCGTCATCTTTTGATTGCTTTGCATTTTATGTGAATCTGATGCGATGACGCGCACGATTATGCAAACCCATTGCGCGCGGATTTCCCTATCATTTCGGCACGGATTCAACGAATTTTCCGCCCCGGAGCCGCCTTGGAACGCACTTTGTGGGACATCAGCCCCGCCCTCTCGCCTGCCACGCCCACTTGGCCCGGCGATACGCCGTTTTCGCAGGAAATTGCGTGGAAGCTCGAAGGTGACTGCCCAGTCAACGTCGGACGCATCACGCTCTCGCCGCACACGGGTGCGCATGCCGATGCCCCGCTGCACTACCGCGCGGATGGCACTGCCATCGGCCAGGTGCCGCTGGACGCCTACCTGGGCCCATGCCGCGTTATCCACTGCGTAGGTGTAGCGCGCGTCGAGCCGGAACACGTGCGGGAAGCGCTGACCTGCACACCGCCCCGCGTGCTGCTGCGCACGTACGCACAGATGCCGCAAACCGCGTGGGACGACGACTTTGCCGCCGTTGCGCCCGAGACGATCGCATTGATGGCCGCGCACGGCGTCAAGCTCATTGGCGTCGACACCGCCTCGCTCGACCCGCAGACCTCCAAGACCATGGACGCGCACCACGCCGTGGGCAAACACGGCCTCGCCATCCTCGAAGGGCTCGTGCTTGACGACGTGCCCGCCGGCGATTACGAACTGATCGCCCTGCCACTCAAGTTCGCCACGCTCGATGCGAGTCCGGTGCGCGCCGTGCTGCGCAGCCTCCCCTGATCGACACAACGACAGAACACCCACCCCTTTTCACCCGGCATTCACGTGACCATCACCCGCAACTCCTGCGTCGAACGCGACGCGGCCGATCCGATCGCCGCGCTGCGCGACGCCTTTGCGCTGCCCGACGGCGCGATTTATCTCGACGGCAACTCTCTGGGCGCCCGCCCGAAAGCTGCGCTCGCCCGCGCGCAGGAAGTCGTCGCCAACGAATGGGGCAATGGCCTGATCCGCAGCTGGAACCAGGCCGGCTGGTTTGAGTTGCCGCGCCGCCTGGGCAACAAGCTTGCCCCGCTGATTGGTGCGCGCGAAGACGAAGTCGTCGTCACCGACACCACATCGATCAATCTCTTCAAGGTGCTGGCCGCCGCGATTCGCGTGCAGCGCGAAGACGCGCCCGCCCGCAAGATCATCGTGTCGGAAACGCATAACTTTCCGACCGACCTCTACATCGCTGAAGGCCTGGCCGACCTGCTGCGCGACGGCTACAAACTGCGCCTGATCGACTCGCCGGAAGAGCTGGAAGGCGCGCTGGGCGACGACGTCGCCGTCACCATGCTGACGCACGTGAACTACAAGAGCGGGCACATGTACGACATGGCGGCCGTCTCGGCGCTGGCGCACAAGCACGGCGCGCTGGCCATCTGGGATCTGGCGCATTCGGCCGGCGCCGTGCCCGTCGACCTGCACGCTGGCGGCGCGGATTACGCCATCGGCTGCACCTACAAATACCTGAATGGCGGCCCTGGCTCGCCGGCCTTCGTGTGGGTGGCGCCCGCGCTGCGCGAACGCTTCTGGCAGCCGCTGTCCGGCTGGTGGGGCCATGCGCGGCCGTTCGCGATGGAGTCGCGCTACGACGCCGATGCCGGCATCGGCCGCTTCCTGTGCGGCACGCAGCCGATCACGTCGATGGCGATGGTGGAATGCGGGCTCGACATCTTCGCGCAGACGTCGATGGCCGCGCTGCGTGCCAAGTCGCTCGCGCTCACCGACCTCTTCATCACGCTGGTGGAAACCCGCTGCGCTGGCTTTCCGCTCACGCTCGTTACGCCGCGCGACCACGCCATCCGCGGCAGCCATGTCAGCTACGAACACCCCAACGGCTATGCCGTGGTGCAGGCACTGATCGCGCGCGGCGTGATCGGCGACTACCGCGAGCCACGCATCATGCGCTTCGGTTTCACGCCGCTGTATACGAGCTTTGCCGATGTGTGGGATGCCGTGGAGGTGTGGCGCGATGTGCTGGAAACCGGCGCGTGGCAATCGGCCCAATTCAACGAACGTACGCTGGTGACCTGAGATGTCGAACCCGAACCAACCCGCAGCATCGGGCTGCCCCATGCATGCCCCCCAGGGCGAAGGCTGGCACGACGCGCAGCTCGATTTTTCAAAATCGATGAGCTATGGCGACTACCTCGCGCTCGACCAGATATTGAACGCACAACACCCGCGCTCGCCGGATCACAACGAGATGCTCTTCATCGTCCAGCACCAGACCACCGAGCTGTGGATGAAGCTGATGTTGCACGAGCTGCGCGCCGCGCGGGATTGCGTGCGCAATGACAACCTGCCGCCTGCGTTCAAGATGCTGGCGCGCGTGTCGCGCATCATGGATCAGCTGGTGCAGGCGTGGAACGTGCTCGCCACGATGACGCCGCCGGAATACTCCGCCATGCGTCCGCACCTGGGGCAATCGTCGGGCTTCCAGTCGTATCAGTACCGCGAGATCGAATTCATTCTCGGCAACAAGAACGCGGCGATGCTCAAGCCACATGCGCATCGCACGGAGCATTACCAACAGGTCAAGACTGCACTGGAAACGCCGTCGCTGTATGACGAGGCGGTGCGTTACATGGCGCGTCACGGCTTTGCATTCGACGCGGATTGCATCGAGCGTGACTGGTCGCGGCCCGTGACTTACAACGCCTCGGTGGAAGCGGCGTGGCTCGAGGTCTATCGCGACCCGACGCACCACTGGGAGCTGTACGAGCTGGCTGAGAAGTTCGTCGATCTGGAAGACGCGTTCCGGCAATGGCGCTTCCGACATGTGACCACGGTGGAGCGCGTGATTGGTTTCAAGCGTGGCACGGGCGGCACCGAAGGTGTCGGCTACCTGCGGAAGATGCTGGATGTGGTGTTGTTTCCGGAGCTTTGGAAGTTGCGGACGGATCTTTGATTTTGGTTGTCGGCGCACCCCTTGTTTCATC
>NZ_JASATD010000021.1:0-78497 GCF_038440115.1 Ralstonia sp. OTU4908
GGCGCCGCCGCGCTTTTACATGCGCGCGGGGGGGCGCGGGCGCCCCCCGCCGCCGGATCACACCAGGATCGATTCGCCGCTGCGGGGTGCGCATTTGACCAATTCCTTGCCGGTGCGGCGCGAGACCGCAATCAACTGCACAAAGCTGTTCATGTGGACGTACAGGCCGAAGAAGTGGTCCAGCACACGGATGAACCGGTGCATGCCGGTGCCCACAAAGGCGTCCTCATCCAGCGTGAGGCGCACCTCCAGGCCGCGCACGAAGGTGGCGAACGGCTTGCCGGCCAGCCACTGCGTCGCCGGTTGGTAGTCGAGACCGACGATGCCCTCGATCTGCCGCGCCGAGATCGCATTGCGCGGCAGGTCGTGCAGGCGCAGCATCTCTTTCAGCGTCGGCAGACCGTTCTGCACGAGCGACAGATGGTTGAGCGCCAGCAACGAGATCAACCGCCACTGCGCCGCGCGCCCGCCTCCAAACCGCATCGACGGCGTCGGCTTGCGCAGGAAGGTGATGTTGCGGGCGATGGAACTGCCTTCCATCGACAGATCGCCATCGGGCTGGCCAAACGCCAGCGTCGAAGGCAAGTCCCGGTTCGTGCAGGTGACGGTCAGGCTCAGCGTGTCCGTTTGCGGGCTGGCGGGGTCGAACTGCGTATCGACGATGGAGATTTCAGTTTCGAAACCCGGGCTGCGCTGTGCGATCAGTTCGTTGCGGCGTGCCAGCCAGTAATGCCCCGCGCGACCGGGCTCCTCGCCGTGATGCAGCGAATAGAACGGCCGGAACTCCGTCACCTTCTCGTGCGCCGTGGTTTCACGCACCAGTTGCACGTTGTCGATGGAGTAGATATCAAAGCCGTGCGCGCGCCGGCTGTCTGCCACCACAGGGTACGCACTGGCCGTATGTTCAATGCGGATCGGATCGGCCTTTTGCTGGAACAGATTGACCACGGGCGTGCAATGCAGGCGCAGGTGCTCGGGCTGCAGGTTTTCGAGCAGGCGTGCGGCGTGCGAATCGCTGCGCACGTCTTTCAGCACCAGATGCAACGTCAGACGGCGCACCGGCACGCCCGGCGTCAGGCCGTGTCGCAATGCGGCCAGGTCGATGTCGAAAAAGTTGAATTTCTCGGCAAAGCTGAAGTGCTCGGTCAACAGCCGATAGGCCGGGTGCGAGCGCGCCGGGCAATCGATCAGGGATTCGTCTTCTGTAAAACCGACTTCGTGCAACGGCACAGAAATCAGACGCTTCCACACGCCGGCGCGTTCGGCTTCCACATATCCGGCCGCCGTGTGCAGGAACAGCGCATCACCCAATGCGGCCACGAACGACGGCTCGCCGTCCATGTAGACACGCAGCTTGTCCATCGACAGCGATTCGAAACCGCCGCGTTCGCCCACGTATTCCAGCGTGATGGCGATCGAGCCGGTCGCGCCCTTGGGCAGTTGCACAGCGGCCGGCGCAGACACCGCGCGCTCGAACGTCGCCGCGGCAACGCGCACCGGCGCAAACGTGACGTCGTATGCGGTGCGGAAGCGGCATTCGACCTTGCGCACCATGCGTGTGGTGAGGAACGTGCCGCGCGCAATCGTGACCGGCGCGCTCAGTTGCGCCGCGACGCCGCGCACATCGAAATGCGCCACGGAACACGATGGAAAGGGCCGCAGGTAGTGCGGATACAGCACTTCCAGCAGCGCCTCGGTAAATTCGGGGTAGTCGTCGTCGAGCTTCTTGCTGACCCGTGCGGTCAGGAAGGCAAACGATTCGATCATCCGCTCGACATGCGGATCGTCGCAGCCGTCGCCCGACATGGCGAGGCGGCCGGCGATCTTCGGATACCGCTCGGCGAAGTCGCGCGAGTACCGGCGCAGGAAGGCCAGTTCTCGTTCGTAATAGGGCAGCAACTCTTCCATTCTTCGTGGCGGTCCGGTGGCGGTCCTGCGGGTACTTCAGCGTGTTGCGAGTGGTGCGTTGTGCAGGTCCGAGCAGTCTCAGCCGCGTCCGCGTGACACGGAATACCGCAGCGTCGACGGTTGCAGCATGGCGTCAAAACTCACGGGCTCGCGTGCGGGCCCCACCAGCAGCACTGCGCTGATCCCAAAGCACAAGGCATTGGTCGCGCGTTCATTGATTTCCAGCGACACATTCACATGCTGCAGTCGCGGCTCGTGCCGCTCGATCGCCTTGGTGAGCGACTGGCAGATGTAGTTGCGGTCGTAGAAACTGGCCAGGCTCAGGCCGGAAAAATCGTTCAGGCCATACGTAAGCAGCGACCGCTTGCATTCGGGCAAGCCGTGCAAATCCTCTTCTTCCAACACGATGCGCGTGTTGAGCAAGGATTCAATGTCGCGTGCCACGGTGCTCTTGAGTTCTTCAAGCGAGAGCTGGCGCAATGCCGTGGGCATGGGCGCATGCGGCTCGTCGTCGAAGAGCTTGTCGAGCAGGCTGGGTTCGAAGCCTTTCATATGCTGCTAGAAAACAAGATGCCGCAGCACGGCGGCTGCGGCTCTTGTCATCAGGAGAACACCAAACGTTAAACCGAGTAGGTCTTGTCGTTCTTGGTGAGGCTCCAGGCGCCTTGCGAATTGCCGCCTTGGCCGCCGGCGCTCTTCTGCTGCGTGTACTTCCATTGCACAGCGGCGTAGCGCAGGCTGAACGTGTCGGTCGGGATGCCCTGGGCCACCACTTGCGAATCGACTTCGCTCAGGATGGCGTTCTTCAGCTTGACTTCGAGGTACTTCACGCGGTTGCCTTCGCCATCTGCGCGGAAGAATTCGATGGTCACTTCACCGAACGTCGTGCCGCCCGAAGCGTGCTGGTACAGCAGCGGGCTGACGACGTCCAGATCCTTCGTGAAGACCATGTCGCGGTGCTCGCAACGCTCAGCCGTGTGGCCGCCGGCGGTCGAAGCCGTGGCCGAACGCGGTTGGCTGATGGCCTGCGACCAGCTGTTGATTTCGATCCAGTCCTTGTGATCCTTGTCTTGCGACTCCCCCTTGATTGCCGGGCTGTCGAACTTGACGTAGATATCCTTCATACAGAGACCCTCTTCAATAGATTGGTTGTTGGTACTGCAACGGGTAACGAGCGTAACGGGTGGTTATGCCCGAACATTCCCCCCCGGGGAGAGTCCGGTCAGGAATTACGAGTTGGCCGACTTGGGCAGATCCGCCACGAGGCGCAGCGAGATCGACAGTTCATCGAGCTGGAAGTGCGGCCGCAGGAACGCCACCGAGCGATACGTGCCCGGCTTGCCCGGCACCTCCGCCACCTGGATCGACGCCTCGCGCAGCGGGAATTGCGCCTTCTGTTCTTGCGTGGCGTTGTCGTCCAGCAGCACGTACTGCGAGATCCAGCGGTTCAGGAACGTCTCAACGTTCTTGGCCGAGGCAAAGCTGCCGATCTTGTCGCGCATCATCGCCTTCAGGTAATGCGCCACGCGCGATACCGAGAAGATGTACTGCAGCTGCGCAGACAGCACCGCATTGGCGTTGGCGCTGTCGGAGTCGTACTTCTTCGCCTTCTGCGCCGACTGTGCAGCGAAGAACGCGGCGTAATCCGTGTTCTTGCAATGCACGAGCGGGATGAAGCCGAGGTCGCTCAGTTCCTTCTCGCGGCGGTCGGTGATGGCGATTTCGGTCGGGCACTTGAGTGCGATTTCGCCGTCGTCGGTCTTGAAGGTGTGCGTCGGCAGGTCTTCGACCAGGCCGCCGCCCTCCACACCGCGGATGGCCGCGCACCAGCCGAAGTCGTCAAACGCCGCGGTCAGGCGCGCGCCGAACGCCCAGGCGGCGTTGCACCACAGGTACTTGCTGTGATCGGTGCCATCCACGTCTTCAACAAAGTTGAAGCTCTCGACCACGGTGCCGTCCTTCGGGTTGTACGGCAGACGGCCCAGGAAGCGCGGCAACGTCAGACCGACGTAGCGCGAATCTTCCGAGTCACGGAACGACTTCCACTTGGCGTATTCGACCGTGTCGAACACCTTCGCCAGGTCGCGCGGCTTGCCCAGGTCGGCAAACGATTCCAGGCCCAGCAGCTCCGGCGACGACGAGGCAATGAACGGTGCGTGCGAAGCCGCAGCCACGTGCGCCATCTGCTCGATGAAGTACATGTCTTCGGGCTGACGCGTGATTTCGTAGTCGCCGATCAGCGCGCCGAACGGGGCCCCGCCGAAGGTGCCGAATTCCTCTTCGTAGACCTTCTTGAACAGCGCGCTCTGGTCGAACTCGATGGCGGTCTTGAAGTCCTTCGTCAGATCGCGCTTGGTCGCGTTGAGCGCCTTGATCTTGATCGTCTGGCCGGTGCTCGTTTCCTTGACGAGGTAGTGCAGACCGCGCCAGGTGGATTCCAGCTTCTGGAATTCCGGCGCGTGCATGATCGCGCTCAGTTGCTGCGAGATCAGGCGGTCCAGCTCGGCCACACGTGCATCGAGCGTGGCCGACAGGTTGTCGGACACCACCACGGTGCCGCTCAGCACCTGGCTTGCCAGCTCGCCGATGATGTCTTTTGCGCGCGCGCGCTCGGAGTCGGACTTGGCGACGCGGCTTTGCTCGACGATGCTGTCGAGCAGGCTCACCTCTTCCGCAACCGAGGCGCCTTGCGCAGCGGATTGGTTCTCAAGCATCCTCGCCCCCGTTTTGCTTGGCGCCCAGCTTCTTCGCGTTTTCGGTGTTCTTCAGCACTTCCGACAGCAGGTCTTCGAGCTTGTCGTTACCGGCCATCTTGTTGCGCAGGTCAGCCAGCTTGGAGCGCGCTTCGAGCAGCTTGCGCAGCGGCTCGACCTGCTCGACAACGGCTTCGGGGCTGAAGTCCTCAAGCGAACGGAACTTCAGGTCGACGCCAAAGCGGCCACCGTCTTCCGTCAGCGTGTTCGGCACCTGGAACGCCGCGCGCGGCTCCACGCCCTTCATCACTTCGTCAAAGTTGTCGCGGTCGATGTTGACGAACTTGCGGTCGCGCAGCTTGGGCTGCTGCACTTCGGATTGGCCCGACAGGTCTGCCACCACGCCCACCACGAATGGCAGTTCCTTCGTCTCGATTGCGTCGCCGATCTCGACGTCATACGTCAGCTGCACGCGCGGCGGACGCACCTTCTGCAGACGCTTCTGTACGCTTTCTTTCTTGGCCATCACGTTCCTCCAGGAATGCGGAACCAGCGCTGTGCTTAACGCAGTGCGCCGAACGGGTCAGCGCTGCCGCTGGCAGCACCGGTGGCGGCTGCAGGTGCAGCCGTGGTGCCGTGCTCGGCGGCCGGCGCTGCACGGCGGACAACACGCGCGGGGCGGCGCACCGGCTGCTTGGCCGTCTGCTCGCCCGGGAACAGAACCTGTTCGCCCAGCGTGTCGCGCAGCATCTTGGCAAGCACCTGCGCGTCGGTCTTGACGTCGCCGGCCAGCGCGCTGTCGGCACGCAGCTCCTGCAACGAACGGCGCGCCACGCGCAGGCCGCTCACCGCCAGGATGCTCTTCGCCTGGCGATCTGCGTTGTCACGCTGCAGCGCTTCTTCGGCAGCCAGGATGGCTTGCGGATATTTCTCGGCGCCGAACTGGATCTGCGCAATGCGCACCCACGGCTCGTCACGGGTCGGGTTCTGCTTGGCGATCTGCTGGTACAGATCAATCGCCTTGTCCTGCTGGCCGCCCTTGGCCGCAGCTTCCGCCTCCGACATGCTCTGGCCGAAGGCCTCGTCGGTTTGGGGTCCGGGGTTGGTGGTCGAACAGCCTGCAAACAGAGCGGCGGCAGCAGACAGCACGATGAAGGAACGGAGAACGGAAATAGACGAGGATTTGGCCACGGCGAGACTCTTCAAAGTTTCAAAGCGGTGTGTCGATACCCAGTCAAATTCGCCGGAATTGGCGAGTTAAATGTTGGTCTCGACTGGCGCGAAATAGTACACTCCGCTCGTTGCCGTTGACAACCAAAAACGGATTATTAAGAAACCGAAACATCCTTTGTATTCAGTACCTTAGAGCGGCGCCCTGCAACGATCTCCGATTATTAAGAAACCGAAACATTCTTCTGTTTTCCTTTATTAAGGAACCGAAACAATTCAACAGCCTCCTTTAGCCGAACGGGCCTCGCGGCAGTCAAACAAAGAGAATTAAATAATTCAGAAATCAGGCATGAAGATGATGAAATTCGATGCCGCTTGGGAGCAAGCGGCGAGGCAGCCGGGCTGCGGCGGCCTTCTGAAGCGGTCTCTGAAGCACCATCTTGCGGCGGCGCTCAAGCTGATGCTGGTAAGCGCGAGCGTGGTCGCGCTGGCCGCCTGCTCCACCGGCGCAAGCGTGCTGGCGGGTGCGGCCAACGGCGCGCTGGAAGCGATGGGGCTCAAATCGTCGAACGTGCCCGATGCGCAAAAGCCGCCGCGTGAAGTGCCGCTCAAGATGACGGCCGGCAACAACCTGAACGCAGCGAACGACCGCCGCCCGGTTGCGGTGGTGGTGCGCCTGTATTCGTTGAAGGACCCGACCAGCTTCCTGCAGGCGCCGTATGACACCTTCATCGACCCGGCGCGCGAGAAACAAACGCTGGGCGCCGACCTCGTCAACGTGCGTGAGATGACGCTGATCCCGGGCCAGCGTTACGACTTCACCGAGAAAGTTTCGCGCGAAGCCACCACGCTGGGCATCGTGGCGCTGTTCCGCAGCCCCGCGTCGCAGCGCTGGAAGTTTGCCTTCAACACCGAGAAGAACGAGAAGTCGGGCATCGTGATCGGGCTGCACGCCTGCGCCATGACGGTGACATCCGGCACGCTGACCACGCCGGCCGGCGCCACGCCGCTGACCGATCTCAACCTGCTCTCCCCCGCGGTGTGCGGTAGCTGAACAACAAGGGCCAACGTGAGTTACTCCGCAAAGATTCTCTGGGGCGAAGGGCTGTTCCTGCGTCCGCAGCACTTCCAGCGTCAGGACGCGTATCACGAGTCGCGCCTGCATGCGACTGCGCAAGTCATCCAGCCCTATGCATGGGGTATCCGCCATGCACGCTTCGATACCGATGCGCTGGCCAGCGGCGTGCTGCGCGTGGTCGAGCTGTCGCTGTTCTTTCCGGACGGCGAGCTGTACTTCGCGCCGCAGGCCGATGCGCTTCCGCCGCCGCTGGTGCTCGACGCGGTTCCTGCCGGCGTGTCGGAGCTGACGTTCCATATCGCGCTGTATCCGCTGCAAGACAACGGCGGCAACTATCGCGAGCAGATCGAAGGCGCATCGGTATCGCGCTTTGTCGGCACGGAAGAGGAAACGGCCGACCTGTATACGGAGGCCGAGCCCGCCGCCATCACGTATCTGAAGAAGTCGGTCAAGCTGATTGCCGAGACGGAACCGCGCGAGCAGTTCATCTCGCTGCCCGTGGTGCGCGTGCGGCGCACCGGCACCGGTGGTTTTGAGCTGGACGAGAACTTTGTCGCGCCGAGCATGGCGATCAACGCCTCGGCTGTGCTGTATCAGCGCCTGCGCCGGCTGCTTGATGCACTGCAGGCCAAGGTCAATGCGCTGTACGGTTTCCACCGCGAGCCGACCAAGAACATCATCGAATTCCGCTCCGGCGACATTGCCTCGTTCTGGCTGCTGCATACGGCCAATGCAGCGTTTGCGGCGTTGTCGCACCTGTATCACCACCCGGACCTGCACCCTGAGCGCCTGTTCCAGGAAATGCTGCGCCTGGCGGGCGCCTTGATGACGTTCACCAAGAGCTACACGCTGGCCGACCTGCCCGCCTACGATCACGACAACCCGGGCCCGGTGTTTGCCAAGCTCGACACGATCGTGCGCGAGCTGCTCGATACCGTCATCTCCACGCGCTACTTTGCGATTGCGCTCGAAGAGACGCGCCCGTCGTTCCACCTCGGCCGCATCGACTCCGGCAAGATCGACGACCAGACCAGCTTCTACCTGTCGGTGTCGGCAGACATGCCCGCCGCCGAGCTGGTGGAAGCCATTCCGGCGCGCTTCAAGGTCGGCGCCCCCGACGACGTGGAAAAACTCGTGCTGTCGTCCATGCCTGGCGTGCCGCTCACCTATACGCCGCAAGTGCCGCCCGCCATTCCGGTGCGCCCAGGCGCGTGCTACTTCGCCGTGGAAGCGCGCGGCATGCTGTACGAACGCATGCTGCAGGCGCAGACCCTCACCATCTATGCCCCGGCCGGCATCCGGGAACTCAAACTTGAACTGATCGCGGTGACTTCATGAGCGCTACCTCCACCCCTTCGCTGTTTGGCGGTTCGGCACCGGCAACCGCTGCGGCGGATGCACGTGAATCCAACCCGCACGCCCGCACGCTGCTCGACTTGCTGTACGACGGTTTCTTCATGCTGTTCCAGTTGCGCAATGGCCAGCAGCCGACCAGCGCAGAAGATTTCCTCTCGCGCGTACGCGCCTTCCTCGACGATTTCGACCGCGGCGCCAAGCGCCTGAACGTGTCGGCTGAAGACGTGTTCGACGCCAAGTACGCCTTCTGCGCCGCGGTGGACGAAACCATCCTGTCGTCCAACTTTGCGATCCGCCCGGCCTGGGAGCGCCGCCCGCTGCAGCTCGTTCTGTTTGGCGAACAGCTCGCCGGCGAGACCTTCTTCGTCAAGCTCGAAGAACTGCGTGCGCACGGTGCACCGCGCCTGCAGGCGCTGGAGGTCTTCCACATGTGCCTGCTGCTGGGCTTTCGCGGCAAGTACATCCTCGAAGGGCCTGAGAAACTCGCTTACCTCACCGCACGCCTGGGCGACGAGATTTCTGCCATCAAGGGCAAGCGTGCCGCGTTTGCACCGCACTGGCCGCTGCCCGACAAGGTCGCGCACATGCTCAAGCGCGAAACGCCGCTGTGGATTTTCGGCGCCGTGTTTGCGCTGATCGGGCTGCTGGGCTTCCTCGGGCTGTCGCACACGCTAAGCGCCAAGACCAACGAAACGCTGGAAGGCTATTCGCAGGTCATCAAGCTCGGGCCGCGCTTCTCGCACCTGACGATTTCGCTGCCGTGATGGCCACGATGGGCCGCGCGCCCATCCTTCTGCTGAACCGCAACACGAACCCCAGCGCGACGCTGTTCCGATGAAGCCTTTGTCCAACCTGCCGGCCGCCGTGCCACAAGCCGTCCTGGGCGCGCTGCTCGGGCAGCAGACCCGCCAGATCACGCTGGAGACGGCGCTCGCTTCCGACAACCTCGTCGTGGAGCGCTTTACCGCCACCGAAGCGGTGTCGGCCTCGTTCGTCCTGCATATCGATTGCCTGAGCCCGTCGGCACATCTGGATACGGCCAAGCTGGCCGCACAGGAGGTCACGCTGCGCCTGGTGCAAGCCGACGGCAAGCGGCGCGCGTGGCACGGTTACGTAGCGGATTGCGCGTCGCTTGGTGGCGACGGCGGCCTCGCACGCTACCGGCTGCGCGTCGTCCCTTGGCTGGATCGCCTGCGCACGCGCAGCGACTGCTTCGTCTACCAGGACAAGACCGCGCTGGAGATCATCGAAGACGTCTTCAGCGAATACCCAACCGCGCATTACAAGATTGCGACAACGCAGCCGTGCTCCAAACGATCGATTTGCTGCCAATATCGCGAAACCGACTACGCGTTCGTGATGCGCCTGCTGGCCGAGGAAGGCCTGTCGTTCCGCATCGAGCACGAGCAAAGCGACGACAAGCAACAGCAAGGCAGCACGCAATCACGTCACACCGTCGTCATCTTCGACAACGATGCGCAACGTCCGGCTTGCCCGCAGCCGGAGATCCGCTTCCATCGCGTTGACGCCACCGAAAGCGAAGACGCGATCGAGCGTTTCTCGCACGCGCACAGCGTGGGCACCAATGCAATGACGCTCGCTTCGTGGGACTACAAGGCACTGGCTGCGACCAGCGCCCAAGCCAGCGCCAGCGACCCCGGCGGCGAGCTGCCCACGCTGGAACGCTTTGAAGCCTCGGGCTCGTATCAATACTCGAATACGCAAGAGGCCAGCCGCGCAGCGCAACTGCGCATGCAGGCACACGAAGGCGCGTACCTGCGCTACGAAGGCCAAGGCAGCGTGCGCCAATTGGGCGCCGGCCAGCGCTTCACGCTCACGCAGCATTTCGACAGCAAGCACAGCGCGTTCGTCACGCTGCAGGTGGAACACGAAGCCGCCAACAACCTCGGCGCCGACATCGCACGCTTGCTCTCCACCACCGAGATCGAATCGGGCAGCTACCGCAATCGTTTCGTCGCCGTACCGGCTGAGGCGCCGATCGTGCCGCCCTACCGGCGTCGCCCAACGGCGCCTGAAGGCCAGGCTGCCGTGGTCATTGCCGACGACGGCGCGCCGCTCACAACCGACCGCGACCATCGCGTGCGCGTGCGTTTCCCATGGCTGCGCGCGCCGGAGGTCAATGCGTTTTCCGATCCGTCCAACAGCGACCGGTCGCAAGTTACCGCCTGGGTGCGCGTGGCCAGCGCCAGCGCGGGCCCGAACTGGGGCGGCAATCACCTGCCGCGCGCTGGCACGCAGGTCCTGCTGACGTTTATCGACGGCGACATCGACCGGCCGATGATCGCCGTGCAGCTGCACAACACGCAGGACGCCCTGCCCTGGGCCCCTGCCGATGCGCCGCTTGGGCAAGCCCTGTCCGGCTGGCACTCGCAGGGCCTCGGCGGCGACGGCTACAACCAGTGGGTCGTCGACGATCATCCCGGCCAGTTGCGCACGCGCCTGGCCAGTTCGACCGCCAACAGCCAGCTCAACCTCGGCTATGTCACCTCGCACGGCGCCACGGGCGGAGACCGCGGCACGTGGCGCGGCACCGGCGCCGAACTGCGCACCGACGCCTGGGCGGTGGTCCGCGCTGGCGGAGGCCTGCTGCTTTCGACCACCGCGCGTGCGCAAGCCGTCGGCCCGCTGCTCGACGCCCATGAAGCGCGCGGGCAGCTCACCGCCGCGCAAAAGACCGCACAGCGCTTGTCCGACGCGGCCTCCAGCCAACAAGCGCTACCGCTGGCCGCCAACGAAGCCTTCGAGCCGATCGACAAGGCGCTCGACCCTGCGCAGGACGGCAAGTATCCCAGCAACGTCAATGGCCAGGATTCACCGCAGCCCGTCGATAAATTCGGCCAGCCGCTGCTGGTGACCGAATCGCCCTCCAGCATCGCGCTCGCTTCGCAGGCCACGACCACTGTCTACGCCGGGCGGCATTTGCACGGCACCGCGCAGGCCGACTGGCACCTCGCCGCGGGCAATGTCATCGCCGCCGCGGCTGCAAAGGGCGTGAGCCTGTTCGCCCAACGCAACGGCATCCGGGCGATTGCCGAAGGCGGGCCGGTGTCCATCCAGGCGCATACCGATGCGTTGGCCGTGCTGGCAGACAAGGCCGTTACCGTGACCTCGTCGGCCGACTCGGTCGAGATCCTCGCGCAGCAGAACATCGTGCTGCATGGTGGGGATTCATTGATCCGGCTGGAAGGGAATGCGGTGACGTTTGAGACGTCGGGGTTGTTGTCGGTGAAGGGGGCTGGGCATCCGTTTGAGGGGCCTGGGGGGCAGGCGGCGGCGTTGCCGGCGTTGCCGGTGGGTGCTTTACCCCCGTCAACCGTGCTGCTTGAACACACATATCACGACGGTCAGGGCCTAGCTGGCGCCAAGTACTTCGCCAAATTTGCAGATGGATCGGAGCGGCAAGGCATTTTGGATAGCCAAGGTCGCGCGACGTTGGAAAACGTACCTCCTGGCAGTGTGCAAGTCAGCTACGGCCCCATGCCAGGTGCCTTTGAGCGCAAAGACAAGACGCCGATGCCTAATCACGATCCGAATCCATCGGACAGCAAGCTTTCCAAGCTCGTCGATAAGTACTTGTCGGCGAGCAACACGCCAACCTCTTCCGCCTAAGCATCCTCTGTCCGCACGTCATGTCTTCTTCTGATACCGCACAGGCGCCGGGTGGCCTGAGCTTAAGCAAATTCAAATCCATTTGTGCCGACGTCGCCGATTGGACCTGGGGTATGGTCCAAGGAGCCTTCAACGAAAAGGCGACCTTCTCACAAATCCTCGTCGATGCCGTGATCGGCATGATTCCCTTGGTGGGCGATGGCACTGCGGTACGCGATCTGATCGCTGTGATCATGGGCTTGATCAACGACCCCAAAAAACGGGACGAAATCTTCGAGTGGATACTGCTGGTCGTTCTCGTCTTCGCTTTGATACCCGTGATCGGCGGCGTAGTGAAAGGCGTTGGTCGGATCCTAATCAAAGTGTTCAAGGAAGCCGCTTTGCTGACAGGCGCGGCACGTGCCGCAAAGCTCATGGAGGGCGCGCAGGAAATCATTGCGTTCCTGAATCGTATCGGTGTCAAGCACGCGGAGCAGTGGTTGCTGAAACTCCGGTTTGCGGAGTATCAAGCGAAAGTCATGGACCGCTTTGGTGCGCTGATGGATGTGCTCGACATCGCGCTACAGCTGATCAAAGCCAAAGCGGGCTCCATGATCCCGGCGAGCCTCGCCCAGCGAATTGATGCCCTGCGCAACGGCCTTGCGGTAATCAAAGCCAAAGGGAGTGAGATGATTCCCAAGGCCATCAAGGAACTGGATCAGGAGTTGCGCGAATTGCAGGCGTACGTCCGCTCAGGGGGAGAAACCACCAGCCGCGTTGCACTACATGAAGCTGCGACAGGCGAACGTGTCACCACACGAGCGGAAGAGGCACGGCTTGTGGAGGAAGGGGCGTTGCCGACGCGATCCGCCCGGGGAGGCTGGAAGCAAAATCCGGCAATGGCAAACGACAAGAAAAGTTGGGAAAAATTCTACAAACTTGAACCCGAATACCCAGACCTTACCAAGCGTGTCGACAAGAGAGGCCAACTGGAGCAGGTCGCAGCCTACAGCGGCCGCATCGTCAATCGAGAATTAAAACAGGGAGAAGAGGTCTTTCGGCTTTTTGGGCCGGGAGGTGTCACACATGGGATAGACATTGGTCCCAGTAAAGCCGGCGGCGCTTGGTGGGGGTTGGGGTCCGCTCCTAAGAACGCCAAGGAGTGGCGAGAAATGTTCGGCGTGCTCGACGAGTTCAATCGTGACGGCTTCCTGGTGACCGGCAGAATCGAAGGCAAAGTTGGACCTAAGGCGGCAGTCGGCACCGTGTCAGAGCAGGCTGGCACCAAACTACCCGGACAGTACCTGCCGGGTGGCGCAACGCAGGCCTACTTCTATCTCGACAAAGCCCTCGCAGAACAACTGGTGGCCCACGGCGAGCAAGTCGTCGCAAGCGGCAAGCCCATGACGCTGGTCGATCCAGTCAGTGGCATGTCATTCCACATACGGCCCACCGGTTGGACTGATGCTAACGGCATCTGGGGCTACCTGTGGCGTCCCGGCAACCGCACCGTGCATACTGCCAAGGTGGCTCAACACGAAGAAGCCTCCAAAGACAACCACGAAGTCGTTGTTA
Organism: Ralstonia sp. OTU4908; assembly: GCF_038440115.1. Classification (NCBI taxonomy): domain Bacteria; kingdom Pseudomonadati; phylum Pseudomonadota; class Betaproteobacteria; order Burkholderiales; family Burkholderiaceae; genus Ralstonia; species Ralstonia sp. OTU4908. The sequence continues at coordinate 13,390 of NZ_JASATD010000021.1, forward strand.
CTCCATGACCACGAATCTTGCTACACAAGGTGGCGTCATGCTGCCGACCGAACACGAGCGCAAGCAGATCTTCTACTGGCTCAAGAAAATCAGTTCTTATACTGCCTGGAACCGCATCTTCGGCTTCTATCAGGCTTGGGCTCAAGCGACCGAAGAGTGTGCCCGACGGGCCACAGAACCGACGGGGCCTGCTGCAGATTACAGACTCATTCTCAACGGCTTAGCGCATTGCGAAGAGGCGGTGCTTCGCCTCAAGAAAGGCGACAAACGCATCTTTAAATTTGATGCTAATGGCGAGCTGGCCATGGCCGACCGTTTACCCACGTATTGGGAGAAGATGCTATTCCGCATGGAGGACGGGGAAACACTGCAACGCGATGAAGCCAACACCCCCGGCTGGACACAGTTTCACCGAGCGTTGGTGAACCTGTGTGCGGCTTGGGGCGAATGCTCTCCCGACATTCTCGAAAGCCAATGGCTAAATGAGCCTGCCCACACGATCTACGGCGATTGGTTCCGGGAAAACCTGCCGAAGATGCATTTCCCCTCTGCCTTACCTGACGTACCTAACCCTAGAGATGAGGTACTCATTCCCACCGGCAAGACAATTCCCTATTCGGGCATATGGGAACCCGTGGATGCGCCGAAGCCCCAACTGTTCAGCCTGTTCCGCAACAATGAGAAACCTAAGGGGCCGTTTCCTATCATTGGTTGCATGAACTATTTGCATGGCGGGTCGCCTGCGCCAATAGCGAAACAAGAAACTGCAGATGACAGCTTGCGGGTAAGTGTTACTTGGCGCCTACTCTGGCGCGATACACGCTACGAGGACGGGAGCGTCCCCGCCGAAGAAGACGACTACGTTTTCTTGAAACCCGATCCCGCAGAGGAGCAAACGCTATCTGTAGGATCTGACGCTTACGATCCGCTCATCTGGGCTGAAAGTGGGCAACCGGCTCCCCAAACGGGCCGCTGGCTAGCAGAGCATGACCTGCAAGCCAGCATCACACTCCAAGCCGGAGAAATCTTACCGATGCATCAGGGAAGAAAATCTCGTTGGACGCTCGCGCGGGCGTAACCAGCTTTATCGCCTTAAAGCGACAACCGGCTGACTCGTCGCTCACCCGACGACATTCAATGAGTTCGATAAATCTGAAGCCTTACAACTTACCGCGCAACCTTGACCAAGATGCGTGGTTTCTCTATCAAACCACGTCGATCGCGTACTACGAACTGTGCGCCCGCCTCTGCGAAGACTTCGCCGAGCTGTACAACAACCTCATTACCGGGCATGGGATTCATGGCGCCGCTCGCCTGGACTACTGGGTATCTCGCTACCTGACGCATGCCGAGAACATCCGACGTGGTATCGGGTTTATCAAGAACGGCGACGACTACATGCCGATGATTGATTTTCTGAGGGCTCCCTCAGCAGACTACCGCGGGCTCGTCGAACAACCTCTGGGATGGATGAATGAGGACCAGCGTAAGCAATGGGACCTAGCCTTCCGCCGCTTGAGTTATGCCTGCGGTACGGGAAGCGAAACGTTACGCAATAACGAGGCAGGTGGGAGGCTTTGGCTAAACCGCGGCTCAGTTGGAAGCAGTCAAATCTATCTCGATCGGGACGACAGCCACATAGGCGACTCTGCTGACGCGATTAAATTTGCCCAAGGATACGGGATCATGTCGCCTCCAACTCCATATCCCAAGCACCCCATTGACGCCAGCGAGCGTGTGAGCCCCGGCGCTCCCTGCCCCCGCACGGGCGTGTGGGTACCCAAGCAGTGGATAGACGGCGCTAACGACTTCAGCCTCGCATTCTGCGTCCAGGGATATCCCATGCAACCTGCATATCAGATCTATTGGGGTAAGCCGGTCGACGTTTGGGCGGATTTCCCGATGCCCGACGATGACGATGTGGAGGAGCGATCGATCACGCTGACCGAGACAAAAGCGGTCGATACAACCTGGTACTTCGTATCGCAACCCGTTGCCCAGGCCATGCCCACAACTACTCTGCATATGCGCTGTGAAGCAGGGCAAGCCTGCACGAAGAGCGGCTACTGGATAACGCCAGCCAAATCAGGCTCTCGCCGTTTCTTCTCGCAGGGAGCCCCGATGCCGGAGGAAGTATCGGACTACGGTTCGACAATCTGGCAGTGGGATAGCGATCAGTCTGATCCGAAGTTGTAATACCCAGGGAAAAAGCGGGTTGCAGACCCCGCCAGCAATCCGCGCTGACGCCCCACCTCAGGAACAAAACACCATGGGCCTACTGAAAAAACTCTTCGGCCGAAACGCCAGCGCCCGGGACGCCAACCCGCCCCCACCGCCGAAAGACGACGACACCTCGCCCGACATCGCCCCCGAACTCGCCCCAGCCTTGGAGGCCTACCAACAAGGCCAGTACGAAGCGGCCATCACCGCGGCAGCACCCCACGCGAATCGCCACGCCGACGCCAACCGCCTATGCGCGCTCGCCTATTCGGACATGCGCCGCTATCCCGAGGCCTTTCCTTACTGGCTTGCGTTGTTCGAACAGGAACCGAGCGCGCACAACGCGCTGCAGCTGGCGACGACGTCCGTCATATGCGGCGAACTGAAGCGCGGCGAAGCGTGGTTGATGAAGTTCGACGAGATCAACGAGCAGACGCACGAGATGTCCAGCGTCACGGCTCGCACGCAGTTCATCTCGTCGCTCACGCAGAGCGGGCACATGGCCGAGGCATTGCCGTATCTGGATTGGCTGCGCGGTGTCTACGCGCACGTTGGCATCACCGATTCGCACTTCCTGTACATGCGCGGCATCCCGTTTTTCCCGAGCTTTCTGGAAAACAGCCTGCCGATTCTCAAGGCCACCCTGCCGGCCGAGGCGGTCGCTCAGTGGTATGGCGTGTTGTCGGGGCAGTTGGATGAGGAAGGCGAGGTGCGGCTCGGGGCGTGGCTGCAATCGTTGAACATCACCGCCGAAAGTTGAGCTGCGCCGGCAGTTGATACCTGACTGGGCTTCTGGGAAAGCGTCAGTCGGCCAAGGTCTTCAGGTCCGCCGCAGGACGCAATGAATCGGTCGCGCCGCACCCTTCAGGAGTGGCAGACACCGCCTGTCACTCCCCGCCTCCCGGCGCCAACACCTCACGCTGCCCATTCCGCCCCATCGGCGACACCAGCCCGGCCGCTTCCATCTGTTCGATGAGCCGCGCGGCACGGTTGTAGCCGATGCGCAGTTGCCGCTGCACGGAGGAAATCGACGCGCGGCGCGTGTTGAGCACGAACGCCGCGGCCTCGTCGTAGAGCGGATCGGCTTCTGCATCGCCGCTATCGCCACCGAACAAATCGCCGCTCGCGGCAGCTTCACCCGGATCACCGGCGAGGATGGCTTCGTCGTATTCGGGCTCGCCAAACTGCTTCCAGTGTTCGACCACGCGGTGCACTTCCTCATCGGCGACGAACGCGCCGTGCACGCGCTGTGGATACCCAGTGCCCGGCGGCAGGAACAGCATGTCGCCCTGGCCGAGCAGCGATTCGGCGCCCATCTGATCGAGAATCGTGCGCGAGTCGATCTTGGAGGACACCTGGAACGCCACGCGCGTCGGAATGTTCGCCTTGATCAGGCCGGTGATGACGTCCACCGACGGCCGCTGCGTCGCCAGAATCAAATGGATGCCGGCGGCACGGGCCTTCTGCGCGAGGCGCGCGATCAGCTCTTCGATCTTCTTGCCGGCCACCATCATCAAGTCGGCCAGTTCGTCGATGATGACCACGATCATCGGCAGCGTCGAGAGGGGCTCGGGCGCATCGGGCGTCAGCGAGAACGGATTCGGCACCTTGCGGCCGGCCTGTTCTGCCGCGCGGATCTTCTGGTTGTAGCCGGCCAGGTTGCGCACGCCCAGCGCCGACATCAGCCGGTAGCGCTTTTCCATCTCGCCCACGCACCAGTTGAGCGCGTGCGCGGCCTGCTTCATGTCGGTCACCACAGGCGCGAGCAGATGCGGAATGCCCTCGTACACCGAGAGTTCCAGCATCTTCGGGTCGATCATGATCATGCGCACGTCGTCGGGCGTGGCCTTGTACAGCATCGACAGGATCATCGCGTTGACGGCGACCGACTTGCCGGAGCCCGTCGTGCCGGCCACCAGCAGGTGCGGGGCGCGTGCGAGATCCGTCACCACCGGGTTGCCGGTGATGTCTTTGCCCATGGCCAGCACGAGGTGCGACGCATGCGACTGGAAATCCGCCGCGTTCACGACTTCCGACAGGCGGATCATTTCGCGGCGGGCGTTGGGCAGCTCCAGGCCCATGCACGTCTTGCCGGGGATCGTTTCGACGACGCGGATGGACGTCACGCCCAACGCGCGCGCCAGGTCTTTCATCAGCCCCACAACCTGCGCGCCGCGCACGCCAATCGCCGGGTCGACCTCGAACCGCGTGATGACCGGGCCCGCCGATGCGCCAACGACCGTGACTGGCACCTTGAACTCGGCCAGGCGCTGGGCGATCAGGTTGCTGGTCTCTTCCAGGTGCTCGGCGGAGACGGCTTCCGCGCTGGGGGTTGCAGCGGTCAGCAATGCGGCGCCCGGCAGGCGATAGTCAACGATGCGCGGTACGGCAGGTGCCGCAGTTGGCGCGGGTGCGGGCGCCGGCACGGACGCTGCGGCAATGGCCGGCGCGGCGCGTGACACCACCTCCCCCACTACGGCCGGCAAGACGATGCGCGGCTTGGGCGCAGGCACGGCAGGCGCGACTTCCGGCTGCGCGGCCGGCTCGATCGACGGCGCAACGGGCGGTGCTTCCGCCTCGGGCGGTGCTTCGACAATCGGGGCGGCTTCGGCTTCCGCTTCCCCGCTCGGCTCGGCAACCTCCTGCGCGGGCGTCGGCGTTACGGCGGGCGCCATCAGGCCGCGCAGTTCGGCCAGGAGCGCCTCGGCTTCTTGGCGTACGGCGTCCAAGTCGACCGTTGGAGTTTCTGCAACCGCGGCTTTCGCCTCCACCAACTCCGGCACCGTCGTTTCCGGCAGGACAACCGGCTCGGCAGCGGGCATGGCGTGCGGCGGGGCGGCCGGGGCTGGCGCTGGCGCCTGCGTTTGCAAACCAAGTTGCGGCTGATGGAACGGGCTGCTGACGATGGTGGCACGCGGTTTTGGGCGTGCCGCAGGCGTCTGCGGTGGAGTGGGCGGAGCTGCGGGCGGCGTCTTCACAGTGGCCGGCGCTTCAACCGGTGCGCCCTTCTTTGCGTCAAGCAGCGGCCAGATCTCGCCCGGCTGCGGCGGCGAGGGGCGCGTGCGCGGGGGTGGCTGCCATGCGGGCTGGCGGCGCGCAGACACGGCTTCGATGCCACGGTGTCGCACGGCTGGCTGCGCGGCCCCAGTGTTACCACTCCAACGCGCCTCCCCTGCCCCGCCGAGGCCGAGCGCGGTCGGCAAGCCGTCGTCGATGGGATCGTCGTGGGCGGTGTGCGGGTCGGAAGACGCCTCGGCATCAGCGACGCGACGGCGGTTGAACACCTGGCCCCACGATCGTCCGAACACCATGGGGGCGACCCAGATCAGCACGCCGAGCATCAGGAGGAACGCGCCCGTCCAGCCCAGCATGTGTGAGAACAGCGACGACAATGCGCGCCCGGCAGCACCGCCGGCCTTGTCCTGCGGGTCGGCGCCAGAAGTCAGGGCTTCAAGCGCGGCGCTGGCGCTCAGCGCGACGAGCGTCACCAGCCAGAGCCGCACGGTGCCCCGGCCTTTGAGGAAGTCCCGCTCCCCCGCCAGCACGCGCGTCACATACCGCCACACCAGCGGCAGCAGCCACACGGTGGAAATGCCAAACCAGCCAAGCACCATTTCAAACGCCATCTACAAATGCCAGGCCGCGATTGTAGCGGGGCGCGCCACCGCCATGAGAATCGCCCGGCCGAAAAACACGCGGCCGGGCGTTCTGGCAACACGTTTCAGCGCAACGTGCCCGAGGCAGTGGCGCGTGCGCTGCTGGCGCTGCGCGACGCCTCGATCAGCAGGATGATCATCAGGATGGTGCCCGCCAGCGCAAAGACGGCATAGCCGATGTTGCTGCCTTCAATGGCGAACAGCGACGGCGAATAGCTCTGCCCCGTGCAGATCATCGTGCCGGCCGTCATGCCCGTGTAGTGCATGCCGCAGACGGCCACGCCCATGATGAGCGCCGCGCCGAACTGCTGGCCGCGTGTCTTGACGGTTGTGGCGAGCCACAGCGCAACCATCGACACCACCACCGCGATCAACGCCGAGACGCCGATGATGGAGACGTCCCAGTCGAAGTTGCTGTTGGTGTGCACGGCAGCCATGCCGGTGTAGTGCATCACCGCCACGCCGAGGCCGGTGAGCACGCCACCCTCGGCAATGTTGCGCAGGCGGTTGCCCGTGGTGCGCGACGCAATGACGAGGCCACCGGCGGCAAAGATCATCACCACCAGCAGCGACACCATGGTCATGAAGAGATCGAACTCGATCCGGACGGGTGTCCGGTAGGCCGCCATGCCGATGAAGTGCATCGACCAGACCGCCCCGCCGCCGAGCGCTACGCTGGCGCAGATCAGCCGGTCCATGTCGAGGGTGCCGTTCGTGTTGCGCACGCGTCTTGACCATCGCAAGCCGACATACGCCCCCGCCACCGAGATGAGATACGACAGCCCCACCAGCAGCCAGTCGTATGCGTAAGGCACGATCGCGCCCGGCACCGCAGAAAAGCCGTAGAACATGACACCCTCCCGTTGTAATACCAAAAGACTGCCGGATTGCCGGGCGGTATCGGCTGGCCGCCCTTTGCTCCAGGCGGCCACGTTTTCGTTATCGTCTGTCTGGCAATGGAACGGCCTCGACCGGGCCTTTGGGACGCAAGTATGGCGACGCGTGATTGCCCAGCCAATCACCTGCTTTAGGTAACTTCGGGTCGACTTTGGCCGCAGGCCCCCTGCTTGCTTGCGCTATGGGAAATGCGTTTCTCAGGAGGCCCCATGTCGCTCATCGTCGCAGCCCGTTTCGACACGTTTGAACGCGCCGAAGACGCCGCGCGTGCGCTGTTTGCCCAGCGCTTTCCCGAGGACGATGTGAACGTCTTCTTTGTCAACCCGTCCGGCCAGCACGCAGCGTTTCCGATTGGCGGGGACCGCAATGCCGACCCCGGCGCCGTCCGCGCACATGCGGGCGCCGGCAAGGGGATGGCGATTGGCGCGGCGGTTGGCGCTGTTGTTGGTGTGGTGGTGCTGATTGCGCTGCACGTGGCCGTGCTGTTCTCGGTGGTGGCGGCCGGGGTGGGCGCCTATATCGGCTCGCTGGCGGGTGCCATGCTCGCCACACGCGACGCGCCCCAGCCTGCACAACCGCCCGATGCCACGCTGCGCACACGCCATTCCGGCGTGCTGCTGGCAGTGCGCGTGACACCGGACCGGGAAGCCGAAGCCGCGCGCATCCTGGCCGGTGCCGGCGGCATGGACGTTGAAGAAGCCGCCGGCCGCTGGCGCAACGGCGAGTGGGTCGACTTCGATCCGCTCAGCCCGGCCAAGCTCAATCCGAAGGTTGCCCAGCAGATCGCCTGACCCACGTCTGCAAACGCAGAATCAAGTCGCCGTGCTCGGTGCCGTTCCACCGGGCTGCATCGGCACGGGGCGCGCCTGCTTGTCGTTGAGCATCGTCCACACGAGGATGGCCGCCACGATGTCGAACACCGCCAGCGCCACGAACAGCGGGTTGTAGCCGATGGTCGTGGCGAGCGTGCCCACGGCCAGCGAGAAGAGCATGCCGCCCATATAGCCCGACATGCCCGCCAGCCCGACCGCTGTGCCGACTTCGTGCTTGCCGAACATGTCGGACGTGAGCGTGTACAGCGCGCCAGAAAGCGTCTGATGCGCGAAGCCGCCCACGCAGAACAGCGCAATCGCCGTGTAGGGGCTCGTCGCAAGTCCGATGCAGGCCGGGCCGATCATGCACAGGCAGCCCGTCACCATCACCAGCTTGCGCGATGTGACGAGCGACACCGAGAACCGCTTCTGGAACCACGGCGCGAGATAGCCGCCGAGCACGCAGCCCACGTCCGCCGCCAGGAATGGCAGCCACGCAAACAGCGCGATCTCCTTCAGGTTCATATGGCGCTCGGTGGCCATGTAGAGCGGAATCCAATAGTTGAACGTCTGCCACGCCGGCTCCGAGAGAAAACGCGGGATGGCGATGCCCCAGAAGCGGCGGCCGCTGACGATCTTGCCCCACGACGGCTTGGGCGCATCCGCGTTGTCATCCGACGTTTCCTGGCCGGCACGAATGTATTCGCGCTCTTCGGCCGACAAGCGATGGTGCTTGGCCGGCACGCGGTACAGCAGGAACCACAGCACGCTCCACACCAGTCCCATCCCGCCGATGACGGCAAAGGCAAAGCGCCAGTTGCCGTGCAGGATGCACCAGACAACCAGTGGCGGCGCCACCACCGCGCCCACGGACGAGCCGATGTTGAACCAGCCGGTGGCAATCGACCGCTCCTTGGCCGGGAACCACTCCGCCGTTGCCCGCAGCGCCGATGGAAAGCCTGCCGCCTCCGTCATCCCCAGCATGGCGCGGAATGCCGCCAGCGACAGCCAACCGCCCGCCGTGCTGTGCAGCAGACAGACCACCGACCACGCCGCCGCAAACAGCGCAAAACCCAGTTTGGTGCCCAGCACGTCGAGCACATAGCCCGCCACCGGCTGCATCACCATGTAGGCCGCCTGGAATGCCGCGACGATGTAGCCGTACTGCTGTGTGCTGATGTTCAGCACCTTGTTCACTTCAGGCGCCGCCACCGCCAGCGCATTGCGCGCCAGGTAGTTCATGATCAGGCCACTCAGCACGAGGCCGATGATCCACCAGCGCAAGCCTTTGATGGGTTTCATGTGTTGTCTCCTAAAGCCCCCGGTTGTTTTTGTGGGCGGGGCGTACTCGGTTTCAGAGGTGCAGGACGGGTTCCGGTAATCCAGTCACGCCCGGGCGCACGGCAAAGGTGGCGCCCGAGAGCGGGTCGTCGCCGATCAGGATCGACGTCACGAACAGGGTGTCCAGCCCGGGGCCGCCGAATGCGCACATGGCCGGTTTGGATGTAGGAATAGCGATGCTTCGATCAAGGCGGCCGTCGGGCGTGAAGCGGTGCACGAACCCCGCATCGTTGCCGCAAATCCAGTAGCAACCGTCGGCGTCCACGGCGGCGCCATCCGGGCGACCGGGGTAAGCGTTCATGTCGATGAAGACGCGGCGGTGGTGCGGCGTGCCGGTGTCCACGTCGTAATCGAAAGCCCAGACCGTCTGACGGCTCGCGTGCGAATCCGACAGATACATCGTCTTGCCATCGGGACTGAACGCCAGGCCGTTCGGGACGATCAGGTCGTCGATGACGGCATCGACACGCCCAGTGCGCGCGGCATCTGCATCAAAGCGATACAGCTTGCCGAGCGGCAGACCCAGCGAAGTGTCCAGCACCATCGTGCCGGCCCAAAACCGGCCTTGGCGATCGCAGCGACCGTCGTTGAAACGCATGTCGGGGCGAGCATGCGCCACCGTGGCAAGGCGCTGCAGGGGCCCAAGCGCGATGCCGGCACTGGGCGGTGGCGCGAGAAAGATGCCCGTTTCCATCGCCACCGCCCAACCGTTGGGCGCCATGGCAATACAACCGGCCATCTCGGGCAGTGGCCAACTGTCGGTCTGGCCGGAAAAGAAGTTCCAGCACCACAGCGTGCGGCCCGGAATGTCCGTCCAGTACAGCGCCTGTTCACCGGCATGCCAGATGGGACTTTCGCCCACACCGCATTGCATGCTGCCAATCCGCTCGACAGTCGGCTCTACATTCACGTGCATTGCGTCAGTCTCCGAACGGGCCGGTTTTGACGAACGCGCCGCCCTGATACAGCGCTGCCGGGTCATCGGCAGGCAGCGGCGGTTGCGCTTCGACTTGCGCGCGGAAGATCTCGCTCGTCTGCGTAGGCTGGTAGCCGAGGTGCGCGGCGTGACGGTTGTCCCACCAGCGGTCGCGGTTGTTCGACATGCCGTAGACCACGGTAAAGCCGACGTTCGGCACGAACAGCGCGCGGCGGATGAGCTGTTCGAGGTCGTCGTAACCGAGCCAGGTGACGAGCATACGGCGGTCCTTCGGTTCGGCAAACGAAGAGCCGATACGGATGGCGACCGTCTCGATGCCATAGCGATCGAAATAGAAGCTGGCGAGCTGTTCGCCAAACACCTTGCTCAGCCCGTAGTAGCCATCGGGCTTGGTGGGCACGGCGCTGTCGATCACCTCGCCCTGCTTGTAGAAGCCGATCGTGTGGTTCGAGCTGGCAAACACGATGCGGCGCACGCCATGACGACGCGCCGCCTCGTACAGGTTGTAGGTGCCTGCGATATTGGCCGGCAGGATCTCTTCAAACGGCCGCTCGACCGATACGCCGCCCAGGTGCACGATCGCATCCGTGCCGGCGACAAGCGCATCGACGGCTTTCGCGTCGGCAAGGTCGCACGGCACGATCTCTTCATTGGCACGTGCTTCGCCGAGATTTGATATATCAGACAACCGCAAAGAATCGGCGTATTGGGGCAGACGCTCGCGCAGCACCTTGCCGAGGTTGCCGCCGGCGCCCGTCAGCAGCAGGCGGTGGCAACGCGTGGTCACACCCGCGAGCGGGTCGGTTTGAACGTGGACTTCAGTGGTCATATCAGGTTACCGGGGCGGGGTTGAACAGGGCCAGCGCATTATGCAGACCCAGCTTGTCGGCGCAAACTTGCTTGCGGCCGCTCGCCACGTCAAGAATCAGGTGGAACAGCTCCCAGCCGATGTCGGCAATGCTCGCTTCGCCCGTGGCGATGCGACCGGCGTCAAGGTCGATCAGGTCATGCCAGCGCTCCGACAGCGCCTTACGCGTGGACACCTTGATGACGGGCGCCATGGCCAGGCCGTACGGCGTGCCGCGGCCGGTCGTGAACACCTGCAGGTTCATGCCGGAGGCCAGCTGCAACGTGCCGCACACGAAATCGCTGGCGGGCGTCGCAGCAAAGATCAGGCCCTTGCGACGCACTTTCTCACCCGGGCCAAGCACATCGACGATGGGCGTGCTGCCCGACTTGACGATCGAACCCAGCGCCTTTTCCACCACGTTGGACAGGCCACCCTTCTTGTTGCCCGGCGACGGGTTGGCGCTGCGGTCAGTCTGGCCGCCGCTCAGGTAGTCGTCGTACCAGGCCATCTCGCGCAGCAGCGCGCGGCCGACGTCTTCATCGATGGCGCGCGGCGTGAGCAGATGGATGGCGTCACGCACCTCGGTCACTTCCGAAAACATCACCGTGCCGCCCGCGCGCACGATCAGGTCGGCCGCAAAGCCCACCGCCGGGTTGGCTGTCACGCCCGAAAACGCATCGCTGCCGCCGCATTGCACCCCGACCACGAGATCGGATGCCGGACAGGTTTCGCGCTGGCGCTTGTTCAGGTGTTCCAGGCGGCGCTCGGCCATCTCCATGATGGCGTCGGTCACGCCGATGAAGCCGTCAAAGGCTTCGTCCTGCAGACGCAGCACCGGCGAATCCGCCGTGCCGGCAACTTCGATCGGAATACGGCCACCCGGTGCGAGCTTTTCCGGCACAAGGCGTTCGGGCACAAGCTTTTCGCAGCCCAGGCCGATCACCATGATCTCGCCGCCGAAGTTCGGATTGACCGCCAGGTTCTGCAGCGTGCGAATCGGCACGATGGCGGCGGGCGCGTTGATGGCGACGCCGCAGCCGTACACGTGGTTGAGCGCCACCACATCATCAACGTTCGGGAAACGCGGCAGCAGCTCGCGCTTGATGCGGCCCACGACGTAATCCGTCACGCCCGCCACGCACTGCACGCTGGTCATGATGCCGAGCACGTTCTTCGTGCCGACCGTGCCATCAGCATTGCGATAGCCCTCGAAGGTATAGCCCTCCAGCTTTGCCAGCTTCGGGTCCGGGCGCGTGGCCAGCGGCAGTTCGTCCAGCGCGGGGGCGGACGGCAGCTTCACGGCGTGCTCATTGACCCAGCTACCGCGCGGCAGCGGCTTCACAGCGTAACCGATCACCTCGTTGTAGCGGATGATCGCGTCGCCTTCGGCCAAGTCGACCAGCGCCACCTTGTGGCCTTGGGGCACACCTTCGACGAGCACCGTGCCATCGGCCAGCGCCGTGCCGGCGGGCAGGCCGCGTGCGTTGACGACGATGGCGACGTTGTCACCGTCGTGCACGCGAATCGTCAGCGCCTTTTCAGTTGCGTTGCCGGCCTCAGGGGCCAGCGTCGGTTCAGACATCACAGACTCCGTGATTGATTCAAACGGGTTTTGTTTCAACGCCCCAGGCTCGGACGTTTCGGGTCATACGTCCAGCCCGGCACGAGGTATTGCATGGCCATGGCGTCGTCACGCGCGCCGGGGCCTATAGTCTTGTACAGCGCATGGGCTGCCATGACGCGCTCCATGTCGATTTCGATGCCGAGGCCCGGGCGCTCCGGCACGGCCACGTGGCCGCCATGGATGCGCAGCGGCTCGTGCGTCAGGCGCTCCTCGGCTTCCTGCCAGATCCAGTGCGTATCGATGGCCGTGATGTTGCCGGGCGCCGCGGCGGCCACATGCGTGAACATCGCCAGCGACACATCGAAGTGGTTGTTGGAATGCGAGCCCCACGTCAGGCCCCACTCGACGCACAACTGCGCCACGCGCACGGAGCCTTGCATGGTCCAGAAATGCGGATCGGCCAGCGGAATATCGACCGCGTGCAATTGCACGGCGTGGCCCATCTGGCGCCAGTCGGTGGCGATCATGTTGGTGGCCGTCGGGATGCCGGTGGCACGTTTGAACTCCGCCATCACCTCGCGGCCCGAATAGCCGGCTTCGGGGCCGCACGGGTCTTCGGCATAGGCCAGCAGATGGCCTTGGCCCTTGCACAGCGCAATCGCCTCGTTGAGCGACCACGCGCCGTTCGGGTCCAGCGTGACGCGGGCGTGCGGAAAGCGCGCCTTGATGGCCGCAATCGCTTCCATCTCATCCGCACCGTGCATCACGCCGCCCTTGAGCTTGAAATCGGCAAAACCGTAACGCGCGGTGGCGGCTTCGGCCAGGCGCGCGATGGCGTCGGGCGTCATCGCGGCTTCGTGGCGCAGGCGCAGCCAGTCGTCGGTGCCGTTCGCGCCATCCAGATACGGCAGATCGGTCTTGCGACGGTCGCCCACGTAGAACAGATAGGCGAGCATCGGGGCGCTATCGCGCTGCTGCCCGGCACCGAGCAGCTCTGCCACCGGCACCTCCAGAAACTGGCCAAGCAGATCGAGCAGCGCCGCTTCCACCGCCGTGATGACGTTGTCCATGCGCAGGTTGATCTCGTGCGGCTGGCGCAGCACGGCCGCTTCCGAAGCGGAGGTCACCTGGTGCACTGTCGCCTGATGCGCGGCATTGCCGCCGCCGGCCAGCGCGCGGCGAACGTTGTTCAGCACGCCGTTGGTACGACCGATCAATTGACCGACCACCAGCGGAATCGCACGCTCCAGCGCTTGGCGGATGCCCTCCCCGCCCGGCACCTCGCCCACGCCGGTACGCCCGGCGTTGTCCTTCAGGATCACGAGGTTGCGCGTAAAGAACGGAGCATGCGCGCCGCACAGGTTCAGCAGCATGCTGTCGTGGCCCGCGACCGGAATCACCTGCATCTCCGTCACCCGCGGTGTGTAGGTGCGTGCGCCGGACTCGATCGATTGCAACGTCACTTACGAGGCTCCCGTGGCTTACAGCGGCTTCAGTTCCACACGCTTGATCTCGCCCACCATGAACAGGTAGCAGACGATGGCGACCAGCGCGTGGATCCCCACGTACACCAGCGCACCGTTGAACGAACCCGTGGTGTTGACGATGTAACCGATGGCGATGGGCGTGGTGATGCTCGACAGGTTGCCGAACGTGTTCATCAGCGCGCCCGACAAGCCGGCGATCTGCTTAGGCGCCGTATCGGAGTTCACCGCCCAGCCCAGCGCACCGAGGCCCTTGCCGAAGAACGACAGCGCCATCACCGCCACCACGATGGCCTGCGCGTCGACGTAGTTGCAGATCACCATGGTCATGGAGAGCAGCATGCCCAGCACGATGGGCACCTTGCGCGCCACCGAAAGCGAGGCACCACGCCGAAGCAGCGCGTCTGAGATGATCCCGCCCAGAATGCCGCCCAGGAAGCCGCACACCGCCGGGATCGACGCGACGAAGCCCGCCTTCAGGATCGACATGCCGCGCGCCTGCACCAGATACACCGGGAACCACGTGATGAAAAAGTACGTAAGCGCATTGATGCAGTACTGCGCGATGTACACACCCATCAGCATGCGGTTCTGCAGGAGCTGCTTCACGTAGCCGAGCTTCGGGCCCTCGGTCTTGGCCACACCCGCGCGATCCATGTTCACCAGGCCGCCGCCGGCTTCGATGTATTCGATTTCGGCACGGTTGACGCCAGGGTGGTCCTTCGGTTCGTGCACGAAGGTTCTCCACACGATCGCCATGACGATGCCGATCACGCCCATCACGATAAACACGTGATGCCAGCCGAACGCGTGCACCAGCCAGGCCATCAGCGGGGCAAACACCACCGTGGCGGCGTACTGCGCAGAGTTGAAGATGGCCGCTGCGGTGCCCCGCTCGTTGGCTGGAAACCATGCAGCCACGATGCGGCTGTTCGCTGGGAAGGACGGCGCCTCGGCTGCGCCCACCAGAAAGCGCAGGCAGAACACCATGGCGATGGCGGCAGCGCCGGTAAAAAAGCCGATCGCTCCCTGCGCCAGCGTGAAGACCGACCACAGCAGAATGCTGAACGTGTAAACGCGTTTCGAACCGAAGCGGTCGAGCAGCCAGCCGCCCGGAATCTGCGCGATCACATATGCCCAGCCGAACGCCGAAAAAATGTAGCCAAGCGACACGGCATCGATGCCGAGTTCCTTCTGCATGGCCGAGCCGGCAATGGAGATGGTCGCCCGATCGGCGTAATTGATGGTCGTCACGATAAACAGCATCGCGAGGATCACGAAACGCACGCGGCTCATGCGCTCAGTGCGCGGCACGGCCTGCGCTCCCACTGCGGGGGCCTTGATGTCCATCGTCTCCTCCTTGCGCCGGCACCAGCCGTGCCGGCAGGATCAAGTCGCCGGGTCCTGTGCGGCCCGGCGTGTTGTTTTTTTCTAATCGACTGCTACGGCTTCACGCCCAGCTTCCATCCACCAGACGGCGGAGCTTCAGCGGGTTGCCGTCTTGCAACGCTTCGGGCAGCAGTTCAGCCGGCAGATCCTGGTAGCACACCGGGCGCAGGAAGCGCTCGATGGCCGCCGTGCCGACCGAAGTCGTGCGTGCATCCGTCGTTGCCGGCCACGGCCCGCCGTGCACCATGGCGTGGCACACCTCAACACCGGTTGGCCAGCCATTGGCCAGAATGCGCCCCGCCTTGCGTTCCAGAATCGGCAGCAGCGAACGCGCGATCGCCGTGTCGCCCGCATCCAGATGCAGCGTGGCCGTCAGCTGGCCTTCAAGCGATTCGGCAAGCGCCCGCAACTCGTCCGCATCGCGGCAGCGCACGACGAGGCCGGTGGCGCCGAAGATCTCGTCGTGCAACGCCGGTTGCGCCTGGAAGCTCTTCGCATCGGTGATGTAGAAGCCGGCTTGCCCGCGGTTGGGTTGGTCGCTGTCTTGCCCGCGCGCGACGCAGCGCACGTTGGCCTCGGAGGCCAGCTTGTCGACGCCACGTGTGTAGGCGCTGTGGATGCCTGCGGTGAGCATCGGCTGCGCGGCCACGCCGCCCATGGCCGCAGCGGCGGCCGCCTCAAAGGCATCCAGTTCCGGCCCGTCGATGGCGAGCAGCAGGCCCGGGTTCGTACAGAACTGGCCCGCACCCATCGTCAGCGACGCCACGTACTGCTGACCCAGCGCAGCAGCACGCTTGGCCAGTGCATCGGGCAGCAGGAAGACGGGGTTGATGGCGCTCAACTCGCCATATACCGGAATCGGCTGCGGACGGGCCTGCGCAATGCGCAGCAGCGCCTGACCGCCTGCACGCGAGCCTGTAAAGCCCACTGCCTGAATATGCGGATCGGCCACCAGTGCGCCCGCCACATCGTTGTCCGCCAGGATGAGCGAGAACACGCCCTCCGGCAGGCCGCATTGCGCCACCGCCGCTTGAATGGCACGACCCACGAGTTCAGACGTACCAGGATGCGCCGGATGCGCCTTGACGACCACCGGACAACCCGCAGCCAACGCTGACGCGGTATCGCCACCCGCTACCGAGAATGCCAGCGGGAAGTTGCTCGCGCCGAACACGGCCACCGGGCCCAGCGCAATGCGGCGCATGCGCAGGTCCGAGCGCGGCAACGGCTTGCGTTCGGGCAGAGCCGAATCCAGGCGTGCGCCCACGGCATCACCGGCACGCACCACGCTTGCAAACAAGCGCAGCTGATTGCACGTGCGGCCGCGCTCGCCTTCCAGACGCGGACGGGGCAATGCCGATTCGGCCATCGCGCGCTCGATCAAGGCATCGCCCAGCGCTTCGATCTGGCTGGCGATGGCTTCCAGAAAGGCTGCACGGGTTTCCGGCGCGGTTTCGCGGTAAACGTCAAAAGCCGCGGCGGCCAGTTCAGCGGCACGCGCGGCCTCGGCCTTGGAGGCCAGGGTGAATTCAGGTTCGAGCCATTCCCCGGTGGCGGGGTTCATGGCGCGAACCTTGCCGGCACCACCCGCCACGCGGGCAGCACCCAACAACAGTTCGCCGCTCAATTGCATAAGGATTCCTTGTGTTTTCGGTTGCGCTCAGGCCGCCAGCTTTTCCACTTCGGCAACGCGCGACACCAACGCCGACAGTTCTGCAATCTCGGCGTCGGTCAGGTCGGTCAACGGAGCACGGACCGGACCTGCGTCACGGCCGATGACCTTCATACCGGCCTTGACGATCGACACCGCATAACCCCGCTTGCGATTGCGCAGCTGGATGTACGGCAGCACGAACTCGTTGAGCATCTTGTAGACCTTGGCATTGTCGAACGCGCGCACGGCGGCGTAGAACTCTAGCGCGAACTTGGGCACGAAGTTGAAGATGGCCGACGAATACGTCGTCACGCCCATCGTCAGGTACGGCAGCGCAAAGGTTTCGGCCGTCGGCAGGCCGCCGACATAGGTGAAGCGGTCGCCGAGGCGGGCGTAAATGCGCGTCATCAGTTCCAGATCGCCCACGCCATCCTTGAAGCCGACGAGGTTCGGGCAGCGGTCTGCCAGGCGCTCAAGGTGGTTCTCGTCAAGGACCTGGTTGGCGCGGTTGTAGACGATCACGCCGAGCTTGGTCGATTTGCAGACCTGCTCCACGTGCGCGGCCACGCCGTCGGCAGAGGCTTCGGTCAGATACGGCGGCAGCAGCAGGATGCCGTCGGCGCCGGCAGCTTCTGCGGCTTTGCAGTATTCGATCGATTCGGCCGTGCCGCGGCCGGCCGGGGCGATCACCGGAATCTTGCCGGCGGTTTCAGCCACGGCAGCACGCACCACGTGGTCCGTCTCGGCTGCGGTGAGCGAGAAGAATTCGCCCGTGCCACCCGCCGCAAAAAGGCCGGCGGCCTCGTGGCTGAACAGCCAGTTCAGGTTGGCGCGATACGCGGCCTCGTCGAACGACAGATCCGACGCCTTGAAGTGCGTGATCGGAAAGGACAGCAGACCGGAGCCAATCTGTTGGGCAAATTCTTTAGGGCTGTATCGGGACATGTCTCGCTCGTGATGAATGCGTGTTGTTGGTGAGCGAATTCTTGCATTGGGATTGATTCAAGTCCAAGCCAACTGCTGACTCGATTGATACAGAACTTGTATTGATACAGGGTCTTCCCTGAGTCGACGATGCGGATGCTGCGGCTGCACGTGGCGGCTGGCTGCGCCGGCTCATCGCCGCGTCACACGGCGCCCTCGGCCCCCACGTAAAAAGCGCATTCCCAAAGTGAAAGTCCGCTATTTCCCGCGCCGATGCGCTAAGACCGAGCCGATTCTTGCATCGGCGATCTTTCCGATTCAAGATAGGCACTGACTCTATCCATACAGTTTTTGAATCGATGTTTGAACTCAGCCAACTCCGCTGCTTTGTTGCCGTGGCCGAAGAACTGCACTTTGGGCGCGCGGCAGAACGCCTGCACATGACCCAGCCGCCGCTGTCACGCCAGGTGCGGCTGCTCGAACATCAGGTCGGTACGGCACTGCTGGAACGCAACAGCCGCTCGGTCAAGCTGACGGCGGCTGGGCGCAGTTTTCTACCCGATGCGTCTCGCATCCTGCGCTTGGCGGACGAAGCTGCGGCCACGGCCCGGCGCGTGGCGACGGGGGCTGCCGGGCAATTGGCGATCGGCTTTACCGCGTCGGTCGGCTATGGGAAGTTGCCTTCGCTGGTGAGCGCCGTGCGGGCGGCTTCACCGGGCGTGCGGCTGACGCTCAAGGAGATGGTGAGCGGCGCGCAGCTCTCGGCGCTGGATGCGCGCGAGATCGACGTGGGCCTGCTGCGCCCGCCGGTGGAGCACGGCGAGCTGATTGCCGTGCCGTGCTCGCAGGAAGCGCTGGTGATCGCCCTTCCGGAAGCCGTGGCCGACAGTTGGCCGCAACGCCCCAGCCTGCGCGACTGCGAGGGCCAGCCGCTGTTGATGTATTCCCCATACGAGGCGCGCTATTTCCACCAGATGGTCAGCAGCCTGCTGGAGCGCGCGGAGGTGCTGCCCGACATCGTTGAATACGTCAGTCAGATCCACTCGATGCTGGCGCTGGTGCGTGCCGGCATCGGCGTAGCGCTCATTCCCGCAGCGGCGGCCATGCTGCACTTCGAGGGCGTGGTCTATCGCCCGGTACGCACCACGCCGGCCAAGCCGGTCGAACTCTGGATGGCCTATCGCAAGGACAACGACAACCCCGTCTT
The DNA here is from genome assembly GCF_038440115.1 of Ralstonia sp. OTU4908. Lineage (NCBI taxonomy): Bacteria > Pseudomonadati > Pseudomonadota > Betaproteobacteria > Burkholderiales > Burkholderiaceae > Ralstonia > Ralstonia sp. OTU4908. The sequence continues at coordinate 32,325 of NZ_JASATD010000021.1, forward strand.
CAACCTGCTCAAGAAGGTGCTGCACAACGCGCTTGCCGAGGGGCGCTGAATTCACCCGGCACCGCATTTGCTGAGGCCATGGGGCGATCCCTCGACAAGGAGGCCTCCATGCCGCAAACACGCCAAAACTATCGACGCTCCGCCATGTGGCCCGCCGCTGTGGCCATCGGCTTGAGCGCGGTGACACTACCGCACCAGGCTCACGGCAAACTGCCACCGCCCACGCCGGCTGAGCAAGCCGCCGCTGCCCAGCAGGCCGAGACCGAGCGCGCCCAGAAAGCACAGGAGCAGGCCCAGCTGACCGCAGTGCAGGACCGTCTGGCGGCGCGCTTTGGCAAGGGCGGCAACAACGCGCCAGACGCCGTCACGCCGGTCGCCAACCTGCCCAAGAACGTCGCAGAAGCGCCGGGTACGGCGGGCCCGCATGGCGGCTCGCGACCCAGTGCGGAATCCCATTCGGGCAACGCCCGCTAGGCAACCAGCGGAAACCCCGTGTCAAACGTGGTGGCCACTTCCAGCCGCTGTTTGAGCAGGCCCACCTTCACGTAGAAATCGGCCGTGCGCTGCTGCTCGGCAATGAGCTGCGGATCGATGGCGCGCCACACGGTCTGCCGCCGCGCAAACTGCAGCCGCGCGGCCTCCGGCGCAATGCCGATGATGCGGGCCAGCGTGGCTGAAAAGCTATCGACATGCTGATACGACCACACCTGCGCGCGCACCACGCGCTGCAGGAAATCGCGCAGCGCGTCGCGCTTGGCGGTCAGGGCCGCGTCGGTCGCTGCCAGGTAGCTGAGGCCCGACCACAACCCGCGCCCGCTGACGAGCACGCGCGCATGCTTGGCCGTTTCGGCCATCGCCGTGTAGGGCTCCCACGTTGACCACGCATCGATCGACCCGTTGACCAGCGCAAGCTTGGCATCCGCCGGCGGCAGGAAGCGGAAGTTGGCATCGTCCGGACCCAGCCCGGCCGACTCCAACGCCTTGAGCGCCACGAAATGCCCGATCGACCCGCGGTTTGTGCCGATGGATTTGCCCTTCAAGTCTGCCGCGGTCTTCAGCGGAGAATCGGGCCGCACCAGCACTGCCGTGCCGTACGGGTCCGATCGGTTGGCGCCGATCAGCTTGATGCGCGTACCCGCCGCCAAGGCAAAGATGGCCGGCGCATCGCCAATCGGGCCCAGGTCGACCGCACCTGCGTTCAGCGCTTCGGCCAGCGGTGCGGCCGCCGGAAATTCGGTCCATTGGATGTCGTACTGCACGCCCTTGAGCGCGTCGGCCGCTTCCAGCAGCGCGCGCAGGCCACCCTTCTGGTCGCCCGCCTTGAGCACGAGGCGGGGTTGCGCGATGGACAAGGCAGGCGCGGCAGCGAGCGCCAGCGTGGATTGCAGAAAACGTCGTCGATGTTGCGGCATGGTGATGGAGCGATGCGGTCGAGGGTCAGTGGATGAAGCCGCCTTTCACATAGCGCACCGGTTCGGCGTCCATGCGGGCTATCAAGGAATCGAGGCCGCTTGTGCTGCGGGCGGTTCCGCGCGCAGCCGAAGTGCACAGGAAATCGGCGTCGGACCACGTCGTGCCCGGAGCGCCGCGTGCGCGCAACCAGCCGTTGCGATCGGCCAGCAACTGCGTGCCGGAGAACGCTTGCGGCGCAGCACCGGCAATGGCGGCGAAGACGCTCCAGGCGTCGGCGCCTGTCGCCACGCAACGCGCCTGGAACGCGCGCGTTGGCGGTGGCAACGTGCCATCCGGCGTGATCAGCAACGTCTGGAAACGCGGATCTTCCAGCGGGATGTCGTGTCTCGATGCCGAATCCACCGCCACCACCCTCACGCGTTGGCCGTTGCGCCACGTCGCCAAGGATTGAGTCGGCGCATCCCCGCAACGCACGGACAGCGCCGGCAGCGCCACAGGTAGAGGCCAGCCTCCGGCACGCACGCCACCACTCGCGGCCAGCACCTTCATCGCGTCGAGCACCGCCCAGATATCGGCGTCGCTCAATCGATCGGCAAATGCAGGCATGGTGGACGCGCCTTGTGTATCGACCATGCCGTGGGCGACGTGCCAGAACAGTTCGCCATCGGCATGACGGCCAAGCAATGGGCCGACCACCGTGGGCGGCCAGCGCCTGAGCGTGGCCGCCAAGGGGCCTTCGCCTCGGCCATCTGCGCCGTGGCAGCTTGCACAGGCCGCGTTGTAGATGCGCGTGCCCTGCGTGATGGATGCCACCGAAAACGCCGTCGGGCTGACATGGAAACTCGTCGGCACGGCGGGCGCCACCACAACCGCCGACGGCCACGGCGTCACCACAAGCAGGCCCGCCGCGACGCCGGTTAACACCGGCCGCCACCGCCGCACGAGCACGGCGATCACGACGGCCACCAACGCGAGCATCGAGGCAATCAGCGTCAGGCCAAGTTGCCGCGCTTGCCCAAGATCGATCAGCAGGGTTTCACCGGCGATGCGTACATCCCATGGCCACGCGGGCTGCCCGTGCGCCTCGCCTGTCAGCCCAAGCGTGTGCAGCAGCACCAGCACGCCGTGCTGCGCCCATTGCAGAAAGCCAAGCAACGCGTTGAGCCAGACCGTCGCTTCCGGTCCGCTCATGATGGTGCCGCCATCTACCAGGTCTCACCCAAGCCGAGATGACCGAGCGCCTCGTGCCGCAACGCGCTCAAGCGCGGGTCGCCGCGATGGCGCGGGTAAGGCAGGTCCACCGTCAGTTCCGCCGTGATGCGCGCCGGGCGCGGGCTGAAAATGACCACACGCTGCGCCAGAAACAGCGCCTCCTCCACATCGTGCGTCACCAGCACGGTCGAGAAGCGGGCGCGTTGCCACAGCGTCACCAGCTCGCTCTGCATGGCCAGCCGCGTGAGTGAATCCAGCTTGCCCAGCGGCTCGTCCAGCACCAGCAACTGCGGATCGTTGACCAGCGCACGCGCCAGCGCCACACGTTGCGCCATGCCGCCCGACAGCTCATGCGGAAACGCCCGATGAAAGCCGCCCAGGCCCACGCGTTCCAGCGCGTCGTCCACGCGGTCACGCTCTGCATTGAGCACGCCGCGGGCTTGCAGGCCCAGCGCGACGTTGTCCCACACGCGGCGCCACGGATAGAGCGTCGGGTCCTGGAAGACCACCACACGTGATGGGTCGGGCTCGCTGATGGGCTTGTCGTCCTGCAGGATGCGGCCATGCGTGGGCGGTTCCAGCCCCGCGATCAGGCGCAGCAGGGTGGACTTGCCGCAACCGCTCGGCCCAAGCAGCGCCACGAACTCGCCCGGCTGTATGGTCAGACTCACACCGTCGAGCACCTGCAGCGGATTGGCGCGGCTGCCAAACCAGTGGCTGACGCCCTGCACGTCGATGCGTGCGCCGACAGCGGCCGCAGGCGGCGCCTCGCGTTCGAGCACGGCTACCATTTCAGTGTCCCCTTCTGCCAGACCAGCGCGCGGTCACGCACCTTGAAGAGCAGCGTGATGATGCTGGAGAACAGCAGCGCCATGACAATCAGCGCGGCATACATGTTGACGTACGATGCCCAGCCTTGCGCCCAGGTCAGGTACCAGCCGAGGCCCGACTTCACGCCCATCATCTCCGCCGTCACCAGCACCGTGAACGACGCGCCCAGCCCCATGAACAGCCCCACAAACACCTGCGGCAGCGCTGCCGGAATCGCCACACGCAGCACCAGGAACGCGTTGGATGCGCCCAGCGTGCGGGCAACGTCGTAGTAGCTTTTGCTCACGCCCGCCACGCCGGACCACGTGAGCACCGCCACCGGAAAACCGGCAGCCAGGGCGATCAGGAAAGCCGCCGCCGAATAGCTCGACGGGAAGAAGTAGAACGTGATCGGCAACAGCGCCGTCGCCGGCAACGGCCCGAGAATGCGCAGCACCGGATGCACCCAGTAACCCACTGCGCGCGACCAGCCGATCGACACGCCCACCAGAAAGCCCGTCAACGCGCCGAGCAGATAGCCGATGCCGAGCAGCTTGAGCGTATTCAGCACGCTGTCGCCCAGACGCGGCCAGTCTTCCGAATACACCTCGATCAATGCCTGCGGCGGCGCAAAGAACGGTGTGGGCAATGCACCGGACTTGGCGGTCAGCACCTCCCACAATGCCAGCACCACAGGCACAGCGATCAACCACGGCCCGGCCGGCTGCAGCGCTTCCTGCACGGGCCGCAACGGGGACACATGGCCCGCCGCCAACGCCACCACGAACAGCGCAATGCCAACGATCAACGCGGTAACGCCCAACTCCACCGTGAATGCCCAGTCGCTGAAACCGACCACGTGATTGGGCCAGCGCCACGTCAGCAGGCCGAAGGCGGCCCAAGCCAATGCGGCCACGGCGCCGGTGCGCCATGCGCCTCCGCGCCCGACGGCATCGGCAAAAGGGTTGGACAGCGCGGCGGGCGCCTCCAGTGTTTGCGGGATGGTGCTCATGTCGATGTGTTCCTCATGTGCTCATCTGCTCATCTGCTCATCTGCTCAGGTGCCGTGTGTCAGGCCAGCACATTCACGTACACGTGCTGTGCCAGGCGCTGCGGATCGGTGGTCTTCTTGATGACGCCGATGCGGCGGAAGTCTTCCGCGTAGAAAGCGATCTCGTCGCGCAGGTCGACGCCGGTCGGGTGATGCGTGTACGTGAGCGTGGCGTAGAGCTTGCGCAAGTCGTCCAGCGCCACCTTGGGCGAATACTTGGCAAACACCTTGGCGGCCTCATTCGGGTTCTCGTTGACGAAGTCCGTGGCCTGCACAATCGAACGCGCCAGTGCTGATGCTGCCGGACGGTCATTGCGCACCAGTTCGCCCCGTGCGCCGATGACGCAGCAGACCTTGCGTGCGTATTCACCGGAGAGGTTCGTGGCCAGTTCCACATACGCGCCGTTCGTACGTTTCTCCAGCAGGTAGAGGTTCGGATCGCCGTCGGCAATCGCCTGGATCTCGCCTTTGTCCACCGCCACGCCCAGCAGGTCGGCCGGGTACTGTCGCCAGGTGATGTCCTTGTCCGGGTCAATCCCGTTCTTGGCCAGCAGGATGGTGAAGAAGTGCTTGCCCGGCGCGGCAAGATCGCTCACGCCCACGGTCTTTCCCTTGAGCGCCGCCAGGTTCGTGACGCCTGCCGCCTTGGAACCCACAAGCCGCACACAACCGCCATGCGAGCTGCCGATGATCTTCACGTCAAAGCCCGCCTCCAGCGGCTTGAGCCAGCGGTGGATCATGCCGACTGCAGCGTCCGCCTTGCCTGTGGCGATGGATTCGAGCAGTTGATCGGTCGAGCCGCTGTAGTTGATCAGATCGACGTGCAGCCCGTTCTTTTCGAAGAAGCCGCGCTCCTGCGCCACCACGATGGGCGTCAGGCAGAACGAGTTTTGGTTCCACGCAAACGTCAGCTTGCGCTGTTGCGAGTAGGCCTTGCGGCCCAGGATCAATGCCGGTGCGGCCAGCGCCGTGGCGGCCGCTGCGTGCAATATCTTGCGGCGCGAGATGCCCGCGGTCTCTTCGCTCATTGAAAGCTCCCCGTGATGATGTGTTCGATCTGTTCTGTCAGGCGACGGCTTAATCGAGCACGTCCGGCTCGGCCGAAACCAGGCCGGTGTAAAGGCTCTCGAATGCGTGCAGCGCACCCTCCTGTCCGCCCACCTGGCTGTGCGTGTGGCGCGCCGTGGCGGCATCGATCGGCTGAGGGGTGCCCGCGCCCTCGGCCAGCAATTGCGTGTGGGCAGCGTTGTCCAGCGCGATGTACCACCACGCCGCCGCTTCCACGGTCGGGCCGGCCGTGAGAATGCCGTGATTCTTCAGGATCGCGCCCTTGTGCGTGCCGCCGTCAGGCTTGGTGAGCGCATGCGCAATGCGCTCGCCCTCGCTGGAATCGACCACCATGCCGGTGAAGTCATCAAACAGCGCGTGATCTTCGTAGAACGAGCATGCGTCCTGAGTGAGCGGATCCAGCGGCCGGCCCAGCGTCGACCACGCCTTGCCGTAGGTCGAATGGGTGTGCGCCGCAGCCACGATGTGCGGATGCGCTTCGTGAATCGCCGCATGAATCGCAAACGCCGCCTTGTTGAGCGGCCGGTTGCCGATGACAGTCTCGCCCCGCGCGTTCACAAGCAGCAGGTCCGACACCTTGATGCGTGAGAAATGCACCCCCAGCGGGTTGACCCAGAAGTGGTCCGTCAACTCCGGATCGCGTGCGGTGATATGCCCCGCCAGCCCAAGGTCGAAGCCGTGCCGCGCAAACAGGCGGAACGCGCCCGCAAGGCGCTCCTGCCGATGGCGCCGCTCGGCCTCGAGCGTGGGGCGCGTGGCGGGCGGGTCAAACCAGAATTTCTGCTGCGGCGTGCTGTTCAGCTTGAGCGTGGACGATGCCGGGCGCTCGATGGAGAAGACTGCGCTCATGCCCGTGCCTCACGCGGCCTTGCGCTGCGCATCACGCTGCGCGACCAGCTCGCGCACACGCGGGATGAGCGTGCGCCCGTAATCCACCACGTCTTCCAGCGGATCAAAACCGCGGATCAGGAAGGTGGTGACGCCCAGGTCGTAGTAGTCGAGCAGCGCGTCGGCCACTTGCTCCGGCGTGCCGACCAGCGCGGTGGAATTGGAACGACCACCGGTTTCCTTGGCGATGGCCGTCCACAAACGTTTGTCGACGCGCTCGCCTTGTTCGGCCGCCGCGAGCAGGCGGCGTGCGCCCTCGCTCTGTTGCGGGCCGCCTCGGCTGTAGCCCTGCTGCACACGCAGCGCGCGGGTCCGCTCAAGGATGCTCTCTGCCCGTGCCCAGGCGGCGTCTTCGGTTTCCGCCAGGATCGGGCGGAACGACACCGAGAACCGGATGCTGCGCCCGTGCTTGGCGGCTTCGGCCCGCACACGCGTCGTCAGATCGCGCACCTGGTCGAGCGATTCACCCCACAGCGCGTACACGTCGGCATGCTTGCCGGCCACTTCGACGGCCACATCGGATGCGCCTCCGAAGTAGATCGGCACATGCGGCTTCTGCGCGGGCTTCACCTCGGAGAAGCCTTGCTCGAAGCGATAGAAAGCGCCCTCGTGGTCGAACGGCTTCGATTCTGTCCAGATGCGCCGCAGGATGCCGAGATATTCGTCCGTGCGCGCATAGCGCTGGTCGTGGTCGAGGTAGTCGCCATCGCGACGTTGCTCGCTGTCGGACCCGCCCGAGATAAAGTGCACGCCCAGGCGGCCACCGGTGAACTGGTCCAGCGTGGCGATCTGGCGCGCAGCCAGCGTCGGATTGGTAAACCCGGGCCGGTGCGCGAGCATGAAGTGAATGCGCTCCGTCAACGCCGCTGCATACGAAATCGTGAGCGTGGCCGACGGGCCCGTCGAGTGATGCGGCACCAGGATGCGGTCGAAGCCTGCCTGCTCATGCGCCTGGGCAAAGGCACGCACGTAATCGCGGTCGATCACGGGCCCGTTCGGATCGGGCGGGTGAATTTCCGACTGCTTCTGGCTCTGGATCATGCCGATGAAATCGACGCTCATTCTGGCTCCGTTCCGCATATCGTTAGAAGACTTGCGAGGCGTTGCGCCCCGCCATGAATGCGAATGAAGTTACGTCACCACCTGCATTGCACTAACGAATAATTTCAACGCTGCATATACGGCATAGGTCGTTCGTGACGGCTGGCAACCCGGATACGCTGTGCGCCAATGTCACCTGCTTCGCACATTGCATCGCCATGTCGCCTGCTCCCTTGCATCGTCTGCCAACGCCGCCCGACCGGCTTGCCGAAGTGCTGGCCACCATTGCTCCGCAGCTGGCCGCGTCCGCCGCAGAGCACGATCTGCACGGCAGCTTCCCGCACGAAAACTTTGCGTTGCTGCATGCTTCGGGGTTGATCGCGCAGGTCATTCCGCAAACGCATGGCGGTGGCGGCGCGGGCCTGAAAACGGCACGCCAGATCATTGCGTCCATCGCGCATGCCGATGCAGCCACCGCGCTTGTGCTGACCATGACGTACCTACAGCACCGCGCCATTGCGCGTGCCGATACGCGCTGGCCCGCGCATGTTCGGCAACAGGTGTTTGCGACTGCGCTGAATGAAGGCGCGCTCATCAACGCGCTGCGCGTGGAGCCCGACCTCGGCACGCCCGCACGCGGCGGTTTGCCCGCCACAGTGGCAACGCGCGTGGGCAACAGCTGGCGCATCCGAGGCCGCAAGCTCTACAGCACCGGCAGCCCTGCCCTGCGCTGGCTGTCCGTGTGGGGCCGCACCGATGAGGCCGAGCCGCGCGTGGGGATCTTTCTCGTGCCGCGCCCGTTGCCGGAAACACCAGGTATCCGCATCGAAGAAACCTGGAACCACCTTGGCCTGCGTGCCTCGGGCAGCCACGACGTCATCCTCGAAGATGTGGAGATTCCGCTCGACCACGCCGTCGATATCCGCCCTGCTTCGGAATGGGCAGCGCACAGTGCCGCGCAAGCCGACACGGGCGCGCAACTCGACCAGCAAGCCTGGATGAACGTGCTGCTCGGCAGCCTGTACGACGCTGTGGCGCAGGCCGCGCGCGACTGGCTCATCCAGTTTCTGAACACGCGGGCACCGGCCAACCTGGGCGGGCCGCTGGCCACGCTGCCGCGCATGCAGGAAGTGGTGGGCGAGGTTGCCGCCGCGCTGCAAACCAACCGCGTGCTGCTCGATCATGCAGCCGAAGCCGCCGATGCGGGCGCGCCGCTTTCCATCACCGACAGCGGGCTGCTCAAGTACACGGTCACCACCAACGCGATCCGCGCCGTGGAGTTGGCGCTGCAGGTGTCCGGCAATCACGGGCTGTCGCGCCACAACCCGCTCGAGCGCCACTATCGCGATGTGCTGTGCAGCCGCATTCACACGCCGCAGAACGACTCCATCCTGCTGGCAGCCGGCCGTACTGCGCTCGGGGTTTAGCTGGACGCCGCCAACCAAGTCCAGCAAGATGCCCAAAAATCCCACATCAGGAACCTGTCGATGAGCACGCCCGTACTCGCCACTGTTTCCGCTGCTGCTTCGCCTGCGGCACCCGCACAAACACAGTCCATCGCGCCGCTGCGTGAGTTCGTGACGGCGCTGTCGCGCCTGCTGGATCAGCAACCGACCGAAGCCGAAATCCTCTCGCGCGCCGGCGCCCTGCTCAGTGCGCTTGTCGCCCGCGACGACTGGTTGCCCGCTGAATACGCCCAGCCGCACCCCGAGCACTTCCAGCAGTTCCTCCTGCATGCCGATTCCGGCGAGCGCTTTTCCATCGTCAGCTTTGTCTGGGGCCCGGGCCAGCGCACACCCATTCACGACCACACCACGTGGGGCCTGATCGGCATGCTGCGCGGCGCCGAATACTCGCAGCCGTTCAAGCTCGACGCCCAAGGCAAACCCCAACCCGACGGCCCGGCGATTCGCCTGGAGCCAGGCGCTGTGGAACACGTCTCGCCGCGCGTGGGTGACATCCACCGCGTGCACAACGCCTTTGACGATCGCACGTCGATCAGCATCCACGTCTATGGCGGCAACATCGGCGGCATCCACCGCTCCGTCTATACGGAAGACGGCGAGCGCAAGCCGTTCGTCTCCGGCTATTCGAATACCCATCTGCCCAATCTCTGGGACCGTTCCAAGGACACGCCCGCATCATGAGCACCATCATCGACGCTATCGACGCCATCGAATCGCCGGTCGCTGCACCGCTGGCCGAAACCCACGTCCCGACGCTGGCGTATGCCGACGTGCGCGCCGCCCTGCTGGCCCGCAAGGAGATCGCGCTGGTCGACGTCCGCGAGGAAGACCCGTATGCCCAGGCGCATCCGTTGTGGGCAGCCAACCTGCCGCTCTCCCGGCTGGAGCTGGAAGCGTGGTCGCGCATTCCGCGCCGCGATACGTTGATCGTGCTGTACGGCGTGCACGATGGCGTGGACCTCGCTCCGCAAGCAGCCGCCAAGCTGGCTGAACTGGGCTATACGCGCGTGTACCTGCTCGAAGGCGGACTCGATGGCTGGCGCGCAGCCGGCGGCGAAGTGTTCCAGGACGTGAACGTGCCGAGCAAATCCTTTGGCGAATACGTGGAGGCGCATCGCCACACGCCATCGCTCAGCGCGCAGGAGGTCAAGGCGCTGCTTGATGCCAAGCGCGACGTGGTGATCGTCGATTCGCGCCGCTATGAAGAGTTTCAGACCATGAGCATCCCCACGGCGACGAGCGTGCCGGGCGCCGAGCTGGTGCTGCGCATCCGCGAGCTGGCGCCGGACCCGAGCACGCAGGTCATCGTCAATTGCGCGGGCCGCACGCGCAGCATCATCGGCACGCAATCGCTGGTGAATGCCGGCATTCCCAACCCGGTGGCGGCACTGCGCAACGGCACCATCGGCTGGTTGCTGGCCGATCAGGTGCTCGACCATGGCGCCAGCCGCCGTCACCCGCAGGAGGTGTCTGCCGAAACACGCGCGCAGGCACAGGCCGATGCGCGCGCCGTGGCCGAGCGCGCCAACGTGCCGCGCATTGCGCTGGCTGAGGTTGCCAAACTCGAGACACCGGACCGCACGGTCTACAAGCTCGACGTGCGCACGCCCGAGGAATACGCCGCCGGCCACCTGCCCGGCTTTGCCAGCGCGCCCGGCGGCCAGCTCGTGCAGGAAACCGACCATACGGCTGCCGTGCGCGGCGCGCGCATCGTCCTGGCCGATGACGACGGCGTGCGCGCCGACATGTCCGCCTCGTGGCTCGCACAGATGGGCTGGGAGGTTTATGTCGTCGATCCGGTCGACGCGAGCGAGCGCAGCGTCACCGGGACGTGGCAGACACCTGCCCCGCCGCCGCCCGCCGTGCGCACCGTTGACGCCCGCGCTCTGGCAGGCTGGCTCGAAGCGGGCGACACCGCCGTCATCGACGTCACACGCAGCGCCAACTACGTTGCGCGGCATATTCCGGGCGCGTGGTTTGCCGTACGTTCAGACTTGCCCGCAGCGCTGGAACGCATCCCGGCCGCACGCCGCTATGTGCTGACGTGCGGTTCCAGCCAGCTCGCCCGCTTTGCCGCCGCCGACCTCGCCAAGCTGACGCATGCCGAGGTGTGGGTGCTCGACGGCGGCACCGCAGCCTGGGTGGCTGCCGGCCTGCCCGTTGAAGCCGGCGAGACCCGCCTTGCCTCAGACCGCATCGACCGCTATCGCCGCCCGTACGAAGGCACGAGCGCGCCGCGTACCGCGATGCAGGCCTATCTCGACTGGGAGTTCGGGCTGGTCGAGCAGCTGCGGCGCGACGGAACGCACGGTTTCCGGGTCATCTGACTGGCCGCCAAGGTTCGGAACGTCACGCTTGGCGTTCTGAACTCGACACTTGAAGTTCCAACACTCCACGCTTGAGGTTCCGGACGCCACGCTTGAGGTTCCGAACTCCACCGTTGGCGTTCGGAACGTGACGGGTGGCGTTCAGAACCTCGATAACTCGTAGTGCGAACGCCAACATTGAGGTTCTGAACGCCGTGCATGGGGTTCCAAACCCCGCACGCCGGTTTCATAACCGGGAACGCGAGGTCTGGAACCCCATGATTGGAGTTCCAAACTCCACACACGCCTCAGCTCACTTGCTTGCTAACAATGTTCACAACGAGCGATAACAAAACTCGTTTTGCGCATAAGCCCACCTTGCGTAGCATCGGGACTTCCTCGCAGAGGTTCCGTCATGTCCCCCTTCATCGCCCTGTGCCTGCTCATCACCTACGTGGTGTGGGGCACAACGTATCTCGCCATCCGTTTTGCGCTGACCGATCTGCCGCCCTTTCTGATGATGGGCTCGCGCTTTTTGGCTGCGGCGGTGCTGCTCGCCCCGCTGGTCGTCCTGCGACAGCGCAAGCGGCCCGAAGAACGGCCGTCCTTGCGCCAGGTCCGCAACTGCGCATTGATCGGCGCGTTCATGCTGGTGGGCGGCATGGGCATGACGGCGGTGGCCGAGCAGACCATCTCGTCGGGTGCGACCACGGTGATGATTGCGTCCATGCCGCTGTTCTCCACGCTGTGGACGCTGCTGGCCGGCGGCCGCCTGCGGGCGTATGAAATTGGCGCGATCGCGCTGGGCAGCATCGGGATTGCGGTGCTGTTTCGCGGAGCGGAATTTCAGGCCAGCACGGTCGGCGTGCTCGCGCTGACCACCGCCATTGCGTCATGGTCGTTCGGCTCGCAGCTCTCCAAGCGCATCGACATGCCCAAGGGCATGACGGCTTTCGTATTGGAGATGGCCTTTGGCGGCGTGGCGCTCGTCGTGCTCAGCCTCCTCACCGGCGAAACGTGGCCCAGCCACATCGGCACGCATGCCGCGCTTGCGTGGGGCTACCTTGTGGTGTTCGGCTCGGCCATCGCGTTCACGGCCTACATGGCGCTGGTGGAACGCGTGTCCACCGTCATGGCGACAAGCTATGTGTATGTGAACCCGCCCATCGCCCTGCTGATGGGCGCATGGCTGGCCGATGAAGTCGTCGCACCGCAGACGCTGGGCGCAACGGGCATCATCCTCGCGGCCGTGGTGGTGCTGACAGCCGGGGCAACGCGCGCGGCGCGGCGGGCGGCTGCTTGAACGTGCCCGATGGTGGCCGAAAAAAAGCCCGCACATTGGCGGGCTTTTTCTTTGGAGGGCGGTCAAGCTGTCTTGATTTCAGCCAGCAGATCGGGGTGGTGGTCGAGAAGCTTCAAGAGTTTCACCAGCGCCAGAGACGGTTTCGTCTTCCCCGTCTCATAGCGCGAGAACGCATTGACGCCGCCGCCAAAAATCTCGGCGGCCTCGCGCTGGTCCAGATTCAGTTTGCGCCGCACCGCCGCAATGTAGGCCGGATCAACATAGCCGGCATTCACCTGGCGCTGAAACGCCGACACCAGTTCGCCATACCGGTCGCCCTGCTCGCGTTCGAGCACGATCTCGTCGCATGCCGGGCAAAACTCTCCAGTGACGGACGGGATGACAGTCGTCTCGCCTTTGTAGGCGTACGGCACATCGCGGGTGTCATGAACCAGCTCGGCGGCACCGCAGCTCGGGCATTTCATGGTCAAAGCTCCTTGAAGGAAACGATCAGCACGCCATCAACGACGGTCAGCTTCAGGTAGACGTCTTGACCCTGCGCCTTGGCGTGATAGACGTCTTGCCACACGCGGTGGTCGGCATGGGTCGTCATGCTCTTGTAGAAGCAGTGCAGCGTCAGCGTCATGACGACTGCGCACATGCCCGCCAGATCCGTGATGCCGAGTTCGAGCGCCCCCTCGTATGCACTGCGTGTCGCCCGTACGCTGCCCGATCGGATCAGTTCACGGATGAGCGACAGCTTGGCGTGTGGCGTACGTTTTTCCATGCACGCCAAATTAACCTAGTTGGTTAGTATACCAAATAGGTGAATTCTGAAGACGGTCTTCTGGGAGAGAAGTTATCCGGCCAACGACGACGGCAACGACGCGCTCGGCTCCGCTTCGCCGTCGGCAAACGCGGCGGTTCCGTCGTCCTCGGCGCTGTCCAGCCGCTTGAGCCAGGCCATCAACGCGTCGGCTTGCTGCGGGCGCGAGAACAGGTAGCCCTGCCCCAGGTCGCATCCGGCGTCGCGCAGCAACGCGAGCTGCTCGGGGTCTTCCACGCCTTCGGCCACCACCTGCATGCGCAGGCTGTGCGCCATGGCGATCACCGCGCCGGCAATGGCCTCGCCGTCGCCGGGCATGCGCTGCACGAAGCTGCGGTCGATCTTGAGCTTCTGGATCGGAAAACGCTGCAGATACGCCAGCGACGAATACCCGGTGCCGAAATCGTCGATCGACAGGCTGATGCCAGCCGCGTGCAGGGATTCGAGCAGCGCGATGTTGGCTTCGATGTCTTCCATCAGCACGCTCTCGGTAATTTCGAGTTCGAGCTGATGCGGCGGCATGCCGGTTTCGCGCAGCACGTCCATGACGTTTTCCACGAGCGCCGGGTCGCGCGTCTGCCGAGCCGACAGGTTGACGGCCACGCGCAGCGTGACGCCGTCTTCGCGCATCCAGCGCACGGCTTGTTGGCACGCTGTACGCAGCACCCACAGGCCCAGCGGCACGATCAGCCCGGTTTCTTCCGCCACGGCGATGAACTCGCCCGGGCCGATCAGCCCGATCTCGGGATGGCGCCAGCGCACCAGTGCTTCCACGCCGTAGACGTTCGCCCTGGAGATCACCGCGTCGTGAGCATCGTCGGTGCGCAGGCGCACCTGCGGCTGGTAGGCCAGCAACAACTCTTCGCGGTCGAGCGCCCGGCGCAGGTCGGCTTCTACGCGCAGGCGGCGGCGCGCCTGCTGGTCCATCTCCGATGTGAAGCTCGCCGACGCATTCTTGCCGTGGTTCTTGGCGTGATACATGGCCGTGTCGGCGTTGCGCGTCAGGGCCTGCACGTCGCGCGCGTCATGTGGATACAGGCTCACGCCCACGCTGGCCGTCACGTAGATCTGGTGCAGGTCGAGTGCAAACGGCGCCGCCAGCGCGGCAAGAATGCGCTTGGCCAACCCATCGGCCAGCGTTGCGGCTTCCGTCGCGGCAATCTGTGCGCGCCCCGACAACTCTGCGATCACCGCGAACTCGTCTCCGCCGATGCGGCACAGCACGGCGCGCAGGTTGGCCTGCTCGATCACGTCGTTCAGCCGCCGTGCAACCTGGCGCAGCAGGCGGTCGCCGTTGTTGTGGCCCAGCGTGTCATTGACGACCTTGAAGTTGTCCAGATCCAGCAGGAGCAGCCCAACCGCCCCCGTCTGGCCTGCGCGCTTGAGCGACACCTGCAGGCGTTCGTTGAAGGCGTGCCGGTTCGGCAGTTCCGTCACCGAATCGATGTGGGCCAGGTAGTCCAGGTGCGCCTCTGCCTGCAGCACCGCGCGGCGCATGCGGGCGATCACCAGATACGCGAGGCCCATTGCACCGATGCCCACCGATACGGTCAGCACCGCATAGCCGAGCAGTTGCATGTACAGCTCGCTGAGGCTGGAGCGCACCACCACGTAGCCGATCACGCGGCGCTCCGATTCCACGGGCTCCACCACCTCCAGCGTGGTGAGCGTCGATACAGCCGACTCGCGCAGCATGGCGGCATCGGGTGCGCGGACGGGCGCGGCATCGCCGTGCTGATACAGCGCCAGCGGCTTGCGCAGCGCGCTGAAAATGCCGGCAGCGCGCAGTGACGGCGATGCCCCCAGAGCGCCCAGCGTTTCTTCTGCCGCGCGGCGGTCATTGAAAAGCAGCGCTGCCACGCTGTTGGCACCCACGATGCGCGCCTGCACATGCACATCGCGCACCAGCGCCGCATGCAGCGCGATGAACTGGAACACGATGAGCAGGAAGCCGGCAATGGTCAGTGCCGCACCGGCACCGGCCATATTGGCTCGCACCATGGAGTGCCCCAGGCGGGGCCGAGGGGTCGTAACGTACAGGCTCATTGCACGGTCCTTGCCAGGCGCAGCAGTTGTGAGCTGAGTTGCAGATGGGCTTGCCGCGCGGCCACAGAATCGATGTCGAAGACCACGCGATCGTCATGCAGCGTCAACGCGATCATCGGTTCGGGGTTGCCGGGTGCGCGCTGGTTCTTGGGGCTGTCGGACACCGTCAGCATGGGCGTGGCCGGATCGACACGCACGACGTTCGGAGCACGCGTGTCAAACACCAAGACATGGCAGCCGGCAACGATACCGTCATTGATCTTTCGGATTTCCAGGCGGTGTCCGCGCACGGGTTTTCCTGTCAGTTTTTCCAAGGCTGCCTGCAACGGATGCTGTGCTGTCACGCACAACACCATCGGGGCGTCGGCCTGCATGGCATCAGCCGGCCAGTTGGTGAACAGCGCAAAGTTGTAGATGAATGCTGCCTTGACCTGCACCTCGCTGGCCTGCATCTGCGCGTGCGTAGCGCCCATGCATACCACGCCAGCCAGCACGGCACCCAGCGCCGCACATAACCTGCGCGGGCCTGCTCTTCGGGCGCGTCGGACGGTGCCGTGCGGGGTGTTCATCGGAAGGTGTAGGTGAGTTTCACGCGAAAGGTACGGCCATCCTGATCGATGGATGGCTGCGGTTGCTCCGGCCCGGCCGGATCGGCATAGCGCCGATCGAACAGGTTGTAGACGCTGGCCGACATCTCCAGATTGGGTGCCAGCTGCGCCGCCAGCAAGGTCAGGTTGGCGATCCAGTAACCGCCCACTTGGCCCGTTGTCGTCAGCCGATTACTGATGTATCGCGCCTCGATCCCTGCGCGCCAGTCGTCACGCCACACGGGCGTGGTGGCATTGACCTTGAGCATGTGACGCGGCGAATTGGCCAGCGTCTGGCCGGTGTCGATGTCTTCGGAACGCTGGAAACTGTAGCTGGTGCGCAGGCGCGTGCCGCCCGGCCAGGTCTGCTCGTAGCCGAGTTCTGCGCCCCGCGTGCGCACGCGCGCCACGTTGCTGAAGTAGAGCAGCCCGGTGTTCGGGTCTTCGCTCTGGCTGATCTGGTTGGAAACGTTGTTCTGAAACACCGACAACGTCGCCTTGCCGCCCACAGCCACTTGTTGCTCGACGACCGCTTCATACGTACGGATGCGTTCGGCCGACAGCCCGTGGGTAGCCTGCTGGCCGCCGGGCGCGCTGCTCTGATAATTCAATTCGTAATCGTTCGGCGCGCGATAGGCCATGCCGTAGATCGCCTTGACGGTGGTCGTTGGGGCGGCATGCCAGATCAGGCCCACACGCGGGCTGAAGATGCCCGGGGTAAAGCTCGTGTGGTCGTAGCGCAGGCCCGTATCCAACAGCCAGTCCGGGTGCAGCATGAATTGGTCCTGCACATATACGCCCACGCGGTTGTTGGTGCGATGGTCGTCCAGGTAACTGACGTAGGGCACCGTATCGAAATTACGCATTGCATCACGGTAGTCGCGCTGCAGCTCGGTACCCATGACCAGCGTGTGGCGTTCGATACGGCGCGTCACGAGCTTGAGTTCCGTGCCGTACCACCCGGTATCGAACACATCGCGGTTGATGCCGGCCGGGGGCGGGTTGTACGTGTAATCGCCCAGCGACGCATACCGCCCCCAGAACAGCCGCGCGGACACGTCGGTCGTGTCGTCCAGTGCGTGTTGCCAGGTGCCGTTGAATATCTGCCGCGTGTCGACAGCGCGCGAGCGCGGGTCGTTGAAGCTCTGGTTGTACGGCGCAGTCGGCACGCCCTTCGTCCGATCGACGTAGCCGAAGGTCATCCCGAACTCGCCGAAACTGCCCTTGGCGAACAGACGCTTGGCGCGGTCGAAATCCATGCCGCGGGCCACACCGTCACTCACGCCGGGCTGATTGAACTCGGCAAAGTACAGGTCGCGGCCCGGGGCATCGCTCACGCTGGCCGACAGCAGCCACTCGGCACCGTTCTCGGCTCGCTTGCCCCACGTCAGGCGGGCATCGCGCGCATTGGCGCTGCCGGTCGATCCACTGGCCTGCACGCCGTCGATGTCACGGCCGCGCTTGGTGATGATGTTGATCACACCGAACAGCGCGTTCGACCCGTACACCGCCGAGCCCGCTCCGGGCACGTACTCCACCCGCTCGATCAGGTCGACGTTGAGGATGGCTTCGGTGCCGACGGCCGCCTGATCGAAGATCGGATCGTTGGTGCGATGACCGTCGATCAGCAACAGGAAGCGGGTGTCGTAGTCGCCCGCCCGTAGAAAGCCGCGCGCCCCAAGCGTGTTGTAGCTGCGATCGTAGTTGGTGTAGAGCCCTGGAAGGCTCCCCAGGATGTCGGCCAGCGTGCGCCAGCCATAGGCTTTGATGTCCGCCGCGGTAATGACCGAAACGTTGGCGGGCGCCTCATTCGCGGCTTGCGCGTACTTGGATGCGCCCGTGACGACCTGCACCTGCATGAGTTGTTCGATAGGCAACGCGGTCAGGTCTGTCGCGTCTGTTTGGGCCAGCGCTGCCGTGGAAAGCAACGTAACCGCCACCGCAAACATTTGCGCAATTCGGCTCGGGTCGAGCAGCGCCCACGGCAAGCGCATTGGCAACGAGAACACATGCTCTGCACTCGGATGTTTCAAGCAACCAGGCCCAAGCGCACGGGCAATCACAACAAGGGGCGACATCAGCAGAACCGGCGGAACCGATCACGTCTGTGGGGCGACGTTCGGCGGGAAATTCGATCGTTCTGCTCTAAAACGGAGAACCGGCGCGGTTCTTTACCCCACCCGTGGTGGGACGACACGTCAGCGCCGTTGTGGTGCAGGGCAGCATGGCCCCTTTCTTGTGATGGCCAAGCCTCAGCGGCGGCGCTTGCGCAAACGCTCGATGGCGGCCAGTTGCGCGACGGCTTCGGCCAGCTCCGCCTGCGCGCGTGCGTAGTCGAATTTGCTTTGGCTGTTCTGCATAAGCTCCTCGGCCGCCTTGCGGGCCTGCTGCGCTTTCGCCTCATCCAGGTCGTGTGCGCGCACGGCGGTGTCTGCCAGCACGATCACCTGCTCCGGTTGCACGTCCACAAAGCCGCCGGCTACAAAGAGGATCACTTCTTCGTTGTTCTCCTGCGTAACGCGGACACTGCCCGGGCGCATGCGCGTCAGCAGACGTTCATGGCCGGGCAAGATGCCCAGTTCGCCCTCGGTGCCGGGGATCACCACAAACTTGGCATTGCCTTCGTACAGCCGTTCTTCTGCCGTGACGACGTCGACCTTCAGCACCGGCATGGTCTCTCCTCTATTACGCGCATAGGTGGACACGGTAGCACGATGTGCGCCCGCGCCGTCCTCGCGCGCCCTTCCTTTCGATGCGACCCACGCCACGTTGACCTGCGCGTGGCAATCGCCGCCGCCCACGCGCCTGTCCATGGCTGACCGTAAGGTTTTACCGCATGTAGCGTCACAAACGCTGCCTAGACTGGGCACCTGACGATCAAGAAAAGACATATCAGGGAAACACAAGCATGCTGGCCGATCTATTGATGTCCTTCTTCGAAGTGGCGCGCCAGGGCAGCGTCACGTCGGCCGCCAAGCGCCTGCGTCTGTCGCAGCCCACCGTGACGGGGCGCATCCGCCAACTGGAAGAGATGTACGGCGTGGAGCTGTTTCACCGCCGCGGCAGCCGGCTGGACCTGTCCGATCTGGGCGTGAGCCTCATGCCCATCGTCGAGCGCCTCGCGCAGCAAGAAGGCGACGTCGATTTTCTCCTGCGCAATGCCGGCGATCTGCGCACCGGCAACCTGCGCGTGGGCGCAACGGGCCCTTACTACATCCTGCCCAGCGTGGCGGCGTTCCGAACGCGCCATCCAACCATCGAAATCACGATCGAGTTCGGCAACTCGCAGCAGATGCTCGAGGCACTCTCCGAAGTACGTATCGACCTGGCCGTTTCCTCTCACGCCGTGGACGACGAACGCCTGCATCGCATCACGCTGGCCGAAGACACGATGGTGCTGGTGGTGCCGCTGGACCACCCACTTGCACGTCTCCCGAGCGTCACACTGGATGACGTTGCCGGCTGCCAATTGCTGATGCGCGAACCGGGCTCCGTCACCCGTCGCGTTACCGAAGACGCGTTTGCCGCGGCCGGCATCGAGCCTGCCCGCACGAGCATCATCGGCAGCCGGGAAGCCATTTACGAAGCAATCAGCCTGGGGCTGGGCTGCAGCATCGTTCCCGCACGTGAAGCACCGCGCCGGCCCGATGTGCGCGTGCTGCCGTTTGCTGGCAACGCGCCGGTCATCCACGAATACCTGTACTTCCTGAAGGAGCGCAAGGACGCGCGGCTGGTGCGGGCGTTCCTCGACTGCCTGGACCCGCAGTTGGCCCACGCACCCGAGAAAAAGGCCGATGCGTTCATCGCCAAAGTTATGGCGATGGACACAGCCGCGACGCGCTAGGGTCGTAACCTCGCGGTTTTTCAACCGCCCCTGCCCGCCCGCTGTATGCAATCGCTTGCCCTGTTCGATCTGGACCACACCCTGCTGCCCATTGACAGCGAATACGAATGGGGCCGCTTCCTGGTCGCCCAGGGCGCGGTGGACCGAAACGAGTTCGAGCAAGCCAACGAACGCTGGATGCGGGAATACCGCGACGGCACGCTCGACTTTGCGCGACACGCGCGCTTCTCGCTCGGCCTGCTGGCCCAGCACCCGCGCACGCGGCTCGACGCCTGGCGTGCGACGTTCGTGCGCGAAGTCATCACGCCCGCCGTGCTGCCGAGCGCACGGCAACTGGTCGATACACACCTGCGCGCCGGCGACCTTTGCTGCATCGTCACCGCCACGCACCGCTACCTGGCCGAGCCGATTGCCGCCGCGTTCAACGTGCCACATCTGCTGGCGGTGGAAGGCGAGACCCTCAACGGCCAGAGCGATGGCGCCTTCACGGGTAACCCGCTCGGCACGGCCACGTTTGGCGCGGGCAAGATCGTGCGCGTCACGGAATGGCTCGCACAGCGCGGCCAGCGCATGACGGATTTCACGCGCACCGTGTTCTACAGCGATTCACGCAACGACCTGCCGCTGCTCGAGGCCGTTTCGCATCCGGTGGCCGTGAGCCCCGACAGCACTTTGCGTGCCGTGGCCGAATCGCGCGGCTGGCCCATCGTCGAACTCTTTCCTGCCTGAAAACAAGAACGCCCGCGCGGCGTGAACCGTGCGGGCGTCTGTGCTGAACAGTAGCGATGTCAGGCGGCCACGTCTGCGGGCACGCTTGCCGGCGGTGTCCACTGCGGCAGCTCGGTGCCGTCGACCAGCGCATCCATATGCCGATGCGCCAGCGCCGGGCCCACGCTCATGCCGATGCCGCTGTGCATCAGCGCGACTGTGGTGCGGTCATCGACGCGGGTAATGGAGAATGCGCCGCTGCCCGGCACACGGCACTTCGCGCCGTATACGCCCTGCCAACGCTCGACCACGCGCACCTTGGCTCCAAAGGTGTCACGTGCGAGATCCAGCAAGATGTTGTCGACCGACTCGGCATTGAACGGGCGCGCGTCCTGGCCGTAGTCGTGCGAATCGCCAACGATCCAGTCGCCATAGGGCGTCGGGCTCACCAACAGGTGAATGCCATGACGCGCCAGCTCCGGGCGCTGATGCTCGATCTGCATGGCCAGCGCCTGGGCGGTCGGCAAGTCTGCAAAGGCACCGTAGTGCGTGCATGACAAGCCGGTCAGCACGGCGTGTTCCAGGCGGAAGCCGTCTTCGGGCGTGACGCGCAGCATCTGCAGGCGGCAAACCTGCGGTTGCAGCGCGCGAAGCTGGTCAGCACACAGCGTCTGGTAATCGTGACCGCTGCAGACAACCACACGCTGGGCGTTGCACACGCCAGCGGTCGTCTCCAGCCGGCCGCCTTCCACATGGCGCACCAGCGTCCCGAAATGGAAACGCACGCCTTGCTTGGCAAGCCACGACGCCAACGCCGGAATGGCTTCGCGCGAATAGAGCTGCAAATCGTCGAAGCCCTGAAGCGCCGCGCGGTGGCGCAGGAAACGGCCATCGTAGAGATTCGCCAGGTCTGCGCTGCGCAGCAGCTTCACGTTGTAGCCGAAGGCCGGTGCACGCGTTGCCATGAACTCGTCCAGCACGTCTTCTTCTGCGGCATTGCGGGCAAACAGCAACGCACCGTTCGCTCGCGCAAAGATGTCGGCCTTGTCGGCCCAGTCGAGATACAGCGCGCGGCTTTCGCGCGCAAGGTCCAGCATGATGCCGGGCGGCTGGCCAGTCACCAGCATTTGACCGAAATTGCGGATGGATGCGCCAACGGCAATATCGCTGCGCTCGAACACCGTCACGCGCAGGCCGCGTTTGACGGCAGCGGCCGCATGCGCCAAGCCCAGAATGCCAGCCCCGACAATCGCGACGTCGGTGCTGGCATCCAGGCCCCCGGAAGTTGCGGGAGCTTCAATCACTTACTTCTTCTCCGACTTGCCGTCGTAGCGCTTCGTCCACTCGGCCAGGATGCGATCGCGGTTGGCGCTGGCCCATGCAAAGTCGTTCTTGATCAGATGCTTCTCGTAGTCGGCCGGCAGCAGCGGATCCGGCTTGGAGAAGCCCGGCGTGGCAACCACGGCAAAGTTCTTCTCGTACAGCGCCATGGCAGCCGGGCTTGCCGAGAAGTCAGCCAGCTTCTTGGCCGCTTCCAGGTTCTTGGTGCCCTTCATGATGCCGGTCGCCTCCACGTCCCAACCCAGGCCTTCCGACGGCAACACGATATCGATCGGGGCGCCTTCCTTCTTCGATTTCACTGCGCGGTATTCAAATGCGATACCGATCGGGAACTCGCCCGAGGCTGCCATCTTGCAAGGCTTGGAGCCCGAGTGCGTGTACTGGCCGATGTTCTGGTGCAGCGCGTCCATGTAGGCCCAGCCCTTCTGCTCGCCCATCATCTGCAGCCAGGCGCTGACGTCCAGGTAACCGGTGCCCGACGAAGCCGGGTTCGGCATGACGATCTTGCCGGCATAGACGGGCTTGGTCAGGTCGGCCCACGACGTCGGCTTCGGCAGATTCTGCTTCTGTGCTTCGACGGTGTTGAAGCAGATGGCGGCGCCCCAGGCATCCATGCCTACCCATGCCGGCGGGTTGGCCTTGTCGCGGTAAGTCGCACCGATCTTCGCCAGATCGGCCGGTGCGTAAGGCGTCAGCATGCCTTCCTTGTCCAGGATGGCCAGGCTCGATGCGGCCAGGCCCCACACCACGTCGGCGCGCGGGTTGTTCTTCTCGGCCAGCAGCTTGGCGGTGACGACGCCGGTGGAGTCGCGCACCCACTTGATTTCGATGTCCGGATTGGCCTTCTCGAAGGCGTCCTGGTACGCCTTCACTTGGTCAGCTTCCAGCGCCGTGTACACGGTCAGCGTGGTCTTGGCGAACGCCGACGTGGCAAACGCCATCGTTGCCGACGTGATTGCGGCGGCCAGCAGGGAAAGACGTGCGGTCATGGTTTCCTCGATATGGTGTGATGCAGGGGACAAGACAACAAACAGGACAACAAACTCAAATGCACTGCGGGCGTTCACCGCGCGCGAGGCGGCGGTTGATGTCGGCCACGACTTCGGGCAGATCGGCAATCGTGTCGATCTCGTAATGCGGACGGCAGGCGGCAAAGCCGGCGGAGATGGCAACGCGATGGCGCGCACGCTCGTCCGCAGACAGCGCGGTGTACTGCTCGTACGGCAGGCCAAGCGCATTGCCCGACATCAGCAGCGCAACGGTCCACATGCCGGCGCGGCGGCCCTCTTCGATGCCGGGCACGGTGTCGTCGACCTTCACGCAGGCCGCCACATCGCCAATCGCAAGGTCGACCACGCAGCGCAGTGCCTGCGCGGGCCATGGGCGGGCGCGGGGCACTTCGTCGCAAGCGATCACGCAGTCGGGCGTGTAGCCGGCCTTGGCAGCCAGATCGATCACGCGGTCCATCACCACGCGCGGGTAACCGGAGCACGTGCCGATCTTCAAACCCGCTTCGCGCAGCGCGGCGACGGTGTCCAGTGCGCCCGGAATCATGGCGGAATGCGCTCCCACCTTTTCGATCTGCAACGGCATGAAGCGGTTGTAGATGGCCGTGACATCGTCATCGGTCGGCATGCGGCCATGCGCGAGCGAGAAACGCGCGGCGATGGCACCGTCGTTGCACAGCGTGCGGATGTGGTCCCACTTGCCCAGGCCCATCGGGCCGCGTGCTTCGTCCAGCGTGATGGCGACGCCAAACTCGGCAAACGCTTCGACGAAGATCTGCGTGGGCGCAAACGAGCCAAAGTCGACCACGGTGCCGGCCCAGTCGAGCACGGCGGCTTCCAGGCGCAACGGCGTGCCGCCGGGGTTAAGGCGGTCTGCGCTTGCCTGGCGCGTCGTGATTGGCGAGGAATCACCCATGTTCTTGCTTCCTTTCAGCAGTTGCTGCTTGTTGCTTGTTGCTATTGCGGACTACGAATGACGGACGACGGATTCAGCGCGTCGCTGTGCGCCAAGCCTGCGTGCGGCGCACGACGCCGCGCATGGCCAGTTCGAGCAGCAGCGATACGACGATCGACGTGACGAGAATGAGAGTGGACATGGCCGCCGCAGGGCCGATGTCGCCGGCGTCGTCCATGTTCAGCACGGCCACGGAGGCGAGGACGGTGTCCGGGCTGTAGAGGAAGATCACCGCCGACACAGTGGTCATGGCCGACACGAACAGATAGCGCGCGCACGACAGCACGGCCGGCAGGCACATCGGCAGCGTCACTCGCCAGTACGTGCGCAGCGCCGACACCTTGAGCGAGGCCGACACCGCCTCGAATACAGGATCGAGTTGCCCCAGCGACGCCACCGACGTGAGGTGCGCCGCCGTGGCGCAGTGCATGATCGTGCAGAGCACCATCAGCGCCATGCCGCCATACAGACCGTTGAGCGGATTGGCCGGATGGTTGAAGAAAAACACGTAGCCCAGACCGAGCACGAGGCCGGGCACCGCCATCGGCAGCAGCACGGCAAAGCGGATGGCCGAATGCAGCCCCGATTGCAGCCATCCTGCGGCGCGCGTCTTTTCGACCAGCCATGCGCCGGTGAAGATCAGTGCGGTACCGAACAAGGTCGTCAGCGCGGCCAGCTTCAGGCTGTTGCGATATGCGAGCCAGCCGCCGCCGTCCATATTGTCGAAGTCGTAGTTGCGCAGCGACAGTTCGAGGTTGTACGGCCAGAGCTTCACCAGCGATGCCCCGACGGCGGTGGCAAGCATCAGCAGAATGCCGCCGACCACCAGGACGCTCAGCAAGAGGAAAAGTCCGTCACGCAGGCGATCGGGCTGCGGATGATATGGCTGCGCGCGGCTGGCCAGCGCGGCGTGCTGACGACGCTGCACCAAGCGCTCTACCGCAAAGGTCAGCAGCGCCGGCAGCAGCAGCATCAGGCCGATCACGGCACCGCGCGCAAACTGCTGCTGCCCCACCACGGCCTTGTAGGCTTCCACAGCCAGCACCTGGTAGCTGCCCCCCACCACGGTCGGCACACCAAAGTCGGTCGCCACCAGCGTGAAGACCAGCGCAAAGGCACCGAACAAGCCGTAGCGCGCGCCGGGCAGCGTGACCGTTCGGAACGTGCGCCACGGGCTCGCGCCCATGGCACGGGCGGCGTCATACAGCCGGCCGTCCGCCAGCGTGAGCGTCGCCAGCAGCAGCATCAACGCATACGGAAACGTATAAAACACCTCGCCCAGCACGATGCCCCGGAAGCCGTAAATGTTGCTGCCGTTCATCCATGCCTTGAACAGACCCTGGTTGCCGAAGAGGTAGACCAGCGCAATGCCTGGAAGCAGCGACGGCGCAAACAGCGGCAGCATCGCCAGCGTGCGCAGCGTGCCGCGCAACGGCATGCGCGTGCGCTGCACCGCATACGCCAGGGCAAACGCCAGCGGGACCACAATGGCGGCCACGGCGCTGGATACGGCCAGCGTACGCCCCACCATGGCCAGGAAATTCGGCCCCTGCACCACGTGGGCAACCAACGCGAGGCCATGCTCGTCTGTGCTGCGGGCACTGGCGACAAGGCCCGTGGCCTGCAACAGCATCATCGCCGTGGGCAGCAGCAAGCCGATGGTCAGCAACAGCAGCCAGCCGAGCTTCATGCCCGTCAGCACCGGCGCATCGGTACGCCAGAACGGCCGGCCCGCAGCGCGAACCGGTTCGGATTGCGTGGCCGCAACCACGTTGGTCTCGGGGGGCAGCATCGACATCGTGGCCTCAGGCATACACGCGCAGGCCGTCGCGCTCCAGGGCGATCCAGAGCTTGCTGTCGCCCAGGCCGTTGCGGCCGGCTTGCAGCGCGCTCGATGCCACTTCGGCCACCAGCGGTGCATCGGCCAGGCCATCGATCGACAGCGTTACGCGCGTGCGGCTGCCAAGGTAGATCTGGTCGACCACGCGGGCGAGATGGCGGTTGGGGGCGTCGTCGTCGGGGTGCAGCGTGACCGCTTCGGGGCGGCAGAACAGGCGGCCCGGCGCCGATGTGCTGTCTGCGAAAGTCGGATCCAGCAGCAACGGTTGGCCGGCCAGCGTGGGCGAGCCGTCTTCCGCGCGCTCCAGCGGCAGCCAGTTGGCCTGGCCGACAAAACCGGCGACAAACGCGGTGGCCGGGCGCGAGTAGATCTCCGTCGGCGACCCGGTCTGCTCAATGCGGCCGTTCGACATGACGGCGATGCGATCGGCCATCGCCATGGCCTCGTCCTGGTCATGCGTGACCATCAGCGTGGTCACATTCAGCTTGCGCTGCAGGCGGCGCAGCTCGATGCGCAGGTGTTCGCGCACCTGGGCGTCCAGCGCCGACATCGGCTCATCAAGCAGCAACAAGGACGGTGCGGGCGCCAGTGCGCGGGCCAGTGCCACGCGCTGCTGCTGGCCGCCCGACAGCTGCGACGGGTATTTCGCCTCGCTGCCGGCCAGCCCGACCAGGGCCAGCATCTCGGAGACACGCGCCTGCATGCGCGCACGGTTGCCGTTGCTGGTGTCCAGCCCGTAACCGACGTTCTGCGCGACCGTCAGGTTGGGAAACAGCGCGTACGACTGGAAGACGATGCCGTAGTCACGCTCGCGCGGCGGCAGGTTGGAAATATCGCGGCCACCGGCGACGATCTGGCCGCCGTCGTGCGCCTCCAGCCCGGCAATGATGCGCAGCAGGGTCGTCTTGCCGCAGCCCGAGGGGCCCAGCAGGCAGACGAATTCGCCCTGCGCAACATCCAGCGACACACCGTCGAGTGCCGTGAACGCGCCAAAACGGCGCGAGACGTGTCGCACGGAAAGGAACGGCGCGGCGGAACCCGAGGTCGGGCTGGTGACAGGCTGAGGTAGGGGCACGGGGGCGCGGACAGTGGCAAAAACGGTCGACACTGTAGCCAGCCGACATGTACCCCTTGTGGCAGTTACCCCAAAAACGCCAATGCGCGCATTTCCGGATTTTGGTCCGGTCTATGAAGAAACCGGCCGGACTTCGCTCAGGAAGGCCGCAATCAACCGCGCCTCGCGCCGATCCTGCAGGCAGTACAGGTATTCGCTCAGCTCCGGCGCACCGCCTTCGAACGGCAGCACTCGCAGATCGGCGTGGCTCGGTACTTCCTGGCGGGCGATGACGCTCACGCCCAGGTTGCGCATGATGGCCTCGCGGATGGACTCCCGGCTGCCGATCTCTACCGTGGAAGCCGGCGTGACGCCTGCCTGGGCCATCATCGTTTCGGTCATGGCGCGGGTGGTCGACCCAACCTCGCGCACCAGCAGCCTGCATTGCGACAGCGCGCTGACTGGCACGCTCGTCCGGTCGGCCAGCGCGTGGCGGCGATGCACTACGAGCACGAGCGGATCGCGCGCCAGCTCAATACGCAGAAAGCGCGCATCGTCCACGCGCTGCGACGACGACGCCACGTCAACGCGGTACTCTTGCAGCGCTTCGAGCATCTGCACCGAATTGCCGGCTTCGATGCTGACGTCGA
Source organism: Ralstonia sp. OTU4908 (assembly GCF_038440115.1). Taxonomy (NCBI): domain Bacteria; kingdom Pseudomonadati; phylum Pseudomonadota; class Betaproteobacteria; order Burkholderiales; family Burkholderiaceae; genus Ralstonia; species Ralstonia sp. OTU4908. Next base: position 59,720 of record NZ_JASATD010000021.1, read on the forward strand.
TGCCGGGATGGCTCTTGCAGAAGCGATCCACGATGTCGAGCACGTAATACGGCGCCGTCGCGCCGATGCGCAGGTGCCCCGAGCCCATATCACCGGAGTTGCGCAGGAAGAAATCGATCTCGGTTTCCTGGCGCACAAGCTGGTCCACCAGCGGCATCAGCCGCACGCCGGCATCCGACAGGGTCAGCCGTCGCCCGCCACGGTAGAACAGCTCCACGCCATAGGCCTCTTCCAGGGCGCGGATCTGCGAAGTCACGGTCGGCTGCGACAGGCCGAGCTGCTTGGCTGCCAGCGTAATGCTGCCCAGGCGGGCGACCATGAAGAACGATTTGAGCTGCGCGACGAGCATCAGCGGGTGACGTATTGAGCGCCTGGATGGCGCGGTGAATAAGCAGGCGGCTCATTCTAGCGGACGGGCCCAGTTGCCAGAGTGGCTTCGAGTGCCCTCCTCCGTTTTCTGCTTCTACATCCCGCAGCTACGACTTTTTCAACCTTTTCGACAACGCAAACTTTGCGCACCCCCACATTGGGGGGAATTGAGGGCTGTGAAGCCGTCATTTCCACGGATCGAATCCGCCGCTTCACCTTGAGAATCCGTCCGCGTGTTGCGTCTGGGCGGTCACGAGCCGCGCTCGCGCAGGTTTCGGTATTTGCGGATTTGGAGAGAAGTGGATGAAACGCAGCAGCAACAACGTACGCGGCACAAAGCAATGGACCATCGTGATGATGGTGGCAGCAGCGGGCGCCCTGGCCGCTTGTGGCGGAGGCGGCGGTGGCGGCAGTTCGGGGGCCACCCCGGCAGCCACGCAAAGCTCGTCCGCCAATATCACCGTGGCACCGGCATGCAGCGGGTCAAACTGCGGGGCACTGGGCAATACCTACGCCGGCTCGGGTGTGGGCGTGTGGCAAGCGACCAACACGGGCGGATCGGCCGGCACGGTTCCGGTGTCGATCGCGGGGCTCACGGGCCAGAGCGTGACGCTCGTCTACACCAACCAGAGTGCGGCGGCGCAGCCGATGCCGTCCGTCTCGCTCTCGGGCGTGGGGCTGCTGAACGCCACCGGCACGCCGGTTCCCAAGACTGCCGCCGACGTGGCAGGCAATGACGCCAACGCCGCGTTCGACCGGCAGCTTTCGGATTTCAACATCCATGCGCTGGACGGCTATGCCACCGGCGCCGGCCCGCTCAAGACGCAAGGCGCCTCCAACAATACGGTGCTGCGCCCGCAGTCGGTGGCCAGCGTCGGCACACAGCGCACGTGGAACCACCAGCAGCCGGACGGCACCGCCACCGTGCGCACGGCCACGCTGCGCCAGCAAGCCACAGCCACGGACGGGCGCATCGTCAACCTGTGGGTGGAAAACGCCGAATACGGCTCCAGCAAGATCAGCGACGGCATCATCAACACGCTCATCACCAAGTTCGCTTCGGGCACGCAGTCGGTCTATACGCTGGCCACATCGCTGGTCGGCCAGCCGTGGGGCAGCTACTCCAGCTCGGCGAGCCTGATCGACCCGAACCAGGCGCTCGACATCGTGGTGTTGAACATCCAGCCCGACGGTCAGGCCTATGGCCGCGTGGGCTACTTCTGGGCGCGCAACAACTTCACCACCAGCTCGCAGCCGCTGTCGAACCAGTCCCTGTCGCTCTATGTGGATTCGGAAACCATCTACCTGGGCGGCACCAACGGCCTGAACACCGTCATCTCGACGCTCGGCCATGAATTCACGCACATGGCCAACTTCTATCAGCGCGGCGTGCTGCACGGCTCGCAGTACATGTACGGCACGTGGCTGGAAGAAATGACGGCAATGACGATGGAAGACGTGCTCTCCAGCCAGATCGATCCGGGCTTCAACAACGTGCGCGACAGCCGCTTCCCGGCTTGGCTGCAGAGCGCATATGACTGCTCGCTGACGGCGTTCGATCCGTCGCTGTCGTCGTCGTGCCCCGGGTACCCGATTTCGGGCAGCCTGGGCGGCTTCCTGCTGCGCCAGTACGGCATTGCCTACTACACGAATCTGCTGCAGAACTTCTCGTCGACGGACTCGACTGCGGTACTGAACAACGCCATCCAGGCCGGCGGCGGTGCAGGCCTGGGCGATGCTACGGGCCGCTGGGGCACGGCGGTCGCGCTGCTTCCGGTGCCGGGCAGTCCGTCGGGCTTCGCGTATCCGGCTCGCACGGACAGCGGGTTCTCGATCCCCGCGCTGAATGGTCCGAGCTACAGCAGCCAGCGCACCATGCCGACGTCCGTGCCGGCCACGCTGCAAGGCTTCGGTCAGTTTCCGGTGGCGCGCGGCACGAAGGCCGGCACGTACAGCGAGACGATCACGGTGCCGGCGTATTCCACGGTATCGATCATCATCCACTGACACCACGCGGCTCAGGCAGCCGGGCCCTTTCGGGTTCCCGCCAGCCGCAGAATCCAGCCAAGCAACAAAACAAAAGGCGCCGGGGGCATTCCACCCCCAGCGCCTTTTTCACGTCACCGCGTCAGGAACTGCCCGACGCGGCTGCGACAACGCATTTACATCTGCACGGTGTCGGCCACTTCCTTGAAGTCTTCGATCTGGTCGAAGTTCATGTACTGGTAGATCTTGTCGCCGTTCGCGGTGAGCACGCCCATGTCGGCCATGTACTCTTCCTTGGTCGGGATCTTGCCCAGACGCGAGCAGATCGCTGCCAGTTCCGCCGAGCCCAGATACACGTTCGTGTTCTTGCCCAGACGGTTCGGGAAGTTACGCGTCGACGTCGACATGACCGTCGCACCTTCGCGCACCTGTGCCTGGTTGCCCATGCACAGCGAGCAGCCCGGCATTTCGGTACGCGCACCGGCCGTGCCGAACACGCCGTAGTGACCTTCTTCGGTCAGCTGCTTCTGGTCCATCTTGGTCGGCGGCGCCACCCACAGCTTGACCGGGATGTCGCGCTTGCCTTCCAGCAGCTTCGACGCGGCACGGAAGTGACCGATGTTGGTCATGCACGAGCCGATGAACACTTCGTCGATCTTCGCGCCGGCCACGTCGGACAGCGTCTTCACGTCGTCCGGGTCGTTCGGGCATGCGACGATCGGCTCGTGGATGTCGGCCAGGTCGATCTCGATGACGGCAGCGTATTCGGCGTCGGCATCCGGTTGCAGCAGTTGCGGATCAGCCAGCCATGCTTCCATCGCCTTGATGCGGCGTTGGAGGCTGCGGGCATCCTGATAGCCCTGCGCGATCATCCACTTGAGCAGCGTGATGTTGCTGTTCAGGTATTCGATGATCGGCTCCTTGTTCAGGTGCACCGTGCAACCTGCGGCCGAACGCTCAGCCGATGCATCCGACAGCTCGAATGCTTGCTCGACCTTCAGGTCAGGCAGGCCTTCGATTTCGAGGATGCGGCCTGAGAAGATGTTCTTCTTGCCTTGCTTGGCGACCGTCAGCATGCCCTGCTTGATCGCGTACAGCGGAATCGCGTTGACCAGATCACGCAGCGTGACGCCCGGCTGCATCTTGCCCTTGAAGCGGACGAGCACAGATTCCGGCATGTCCAGCGGCATCGTGCCGGTGGCTGCCGCGAAGGCGACCAGGCCCGAACCCGCCGGGAAGCTGATGCCGATCGGGAAGCGCGTGTGCGAGTCGCCGCCGGTGCCGACGGTGTCGGGCAGCAGCATGCGGTTCAGCCACGAGTGGATCACGCCGTCGCCGGGGCGCAGCGCGATGCCGCCGCGCGTGCTGATGAAGTTCGGCAGCGTCTGGTGCGTCTTCACGTCGACCGGCTTCGGATACGCGGCGGTGTGGCAGAACGACTGCATCACCAGGTCGGCCGAGAAGCCGAGGCACGCGAGGTCCTTCAGTTCGTCGCGGGTCATCGGGCCCGTGGTGTCTTGCGAGCCCACCGACGTCATCTTCGGTTCGCAGTACGTGCCCGGGCGGATGCCCTGGCCTTCCGGCAGGCCGCACGCGCGACCGACCATCTTCTGCGCCAGCGAGAAGCCCTTGCCGCTGTCGGCCGGCTGGTGCGGCAGGCGGAACAGCGTCGACGGTGCGAGGCCCAGCGCTTCACGCGCCTTGGCGGTCAGGCCGCGGCCGATGATCAGCGGAATGCGGCCGCCGGCGCGCACTTCGTCGAACAGCACGTCGGACTTGACCTGGAATTCGGCGATGACCTTGCCGTCCTTCAGTGCCTTGCCTTCGTACGGGCGCAGTTCGACCACGTCGCCCATGTTCATTTGCGACACGTCGAGTTCGATCGGCAGCGCGCCGGCGTCTTCCATCGTGTTGTAGAAGATCGGGGCGATCTTGCCGCCCAGGCACACGCCGCCGAAGCGCTTGTTCGGAACGTACGGAATGTCCTCGCCCGTGAACCACAGCACCGAGTTGGTGGCCGACTTGCGCGAGGAGCCGGTGCCGACCACGTCGCCCACATAGGCGACGAGATGACCCTTTTCCTTCAGCGATTCGATGAACTTGACCGGGCCGCGCTTGCCGTCTTCTTCCGGCGTGATGCCGGGGCGTGCGTTCTTCAGCATCGCCAGTGCGTGCATCGGGATGTCCGGGCGGGTGGTGGCGTCCGGTGCCGGCGACAGGTCGTCGGTGTTGGTTTCGCCCGTTACCTTGAACACGGTGATGGTCAGGCTTTCCGGCACTTCCGGACGGCTCGTAAACCATTCGGCGTCGGCCCAGCTTTGCAGCACGGCGCGCGCGTTGGCGTTGCCCTTGTCGGCGAGTTCCTTCACATCGTGGAACTGGTCGAACATCAGCAGCGTCTTCTTCAACGCTTCTGCGGCGGTAGCGCCCACTTCGGCGTCAGCCAGCAGTTCGATCAGCGGCTGGATGTTGTAGCCGCCCAGCATCGTGCCGAGCAGCTCGGTGGCGTGGGCACGCGAAATCAGCGCGCAGGCGGTCTCGCCCTTGGCCACGGCGGCCAGGAAGCCGGCCTTCACCCGGGCGGCTTCGTCCACGCCTGCGGGCACACGATGGGTGATCAGGTCGACCAGGGTCTGTTCTTCGCCAGCGGGCGGATTGGTCAGCAGTTCGACCAGTTCGGCGGTCTGTTGAGCCGTCAGCGGCAACGGGGGAATACCGAGCGCGGCGCGAGCGGCCACGTGAGCGCGATAGTTTTCAAGCATGGAAGACCTGCTGAGATGACGTTACAGGGGAATCTTTTCGGGCATCCCGAAGGTGTTCCGGGCGCCGCTTGGGCGCGATTCTAATCGCAATACCCCAGACGGTCAAATGTCTTATATCTTATATAAGAGTTAAACGGGCAAACCGTCCTCTTTGGATCCGATGCCGCATAATTGCGGGCGAGTTCCCAACCGGTCCCCACCCTCGCCCGCAATGCCATATGTAGTCACCGAATCCTGCATCCAATGTAAATACACCGACTGCGTCGCCGTCTGCCCCATGGACTGCTTCCATGCCGGTCCGAATTTTCTGGTGATTGATCCGGATGAATGCATCGATTGCTCGATCTGCGTGCCGGAGTGCCCGGTGGGCGCGATTTATCCGGCTGCCGAAGTGCCGGCCGATCAGCAGGACTTCATTGCACTGAATGCACAGCTCTCGCGCCGCGCCGACTGGCCCCGCCTGACGAAGGTGCAAGCGCCTCTGCAAGATCATGCGCACTGGGCACAGGTGAAGGACAAGCGCGATGCATTGGTCATCGCTCCCGATTGATTCGACTCTCTCGCACAGAACACCTCTCCATGACTGACCGCATCCTGCTCAGCATCGACGCCGGCGTGGCTGAAGTCCGGCTCAACCGCCCGGAGAAAATGAACGCCATCGACCCGGCCATGTTCGAAGCGCTCGTGACCGTTGGTAAACGCCTGATGAACGAGGCCGATCTTCGCGCAGTCGTGCTGTCCGGAGAGGGTAGCGCCTTCTGCGCGGGCCTCGACATGGGAAGCATGGCGAGCCTGGGCAGCAACGATGCGGGTTCGGACATCAGCGCCGGCCGTCTTGCCAAGCGCACGCATGGGGCGGCCAATCTGCCGCAGTACGCCTGCACGGTATGGCGTGATCTGCCGGTGCCGGTGTTGGCTGCGGTGCATGGTGTCGCATACGGCGGCGGCTTGCAGATCGCGCTGGGCGCAGACGTGCGGTACGTGACCGCCGACACGCGCCTGTCGGTCATGGAGATCAAATGGGGTCTGGTGCCCGACATGGGCGGCATGGCGCTCACGCGTGGCCTAGTCCGCGCGGATCGGCTGCGCGAACTGATCTACAGCGGTCGTGTCGTCAACGGCGAAGAAGCGTGCGCCCTGGGGCTGGCGACGCACGTTGTGGACGATCCGCGCGCGGCGGCACTGGCGGCGGCGCGCGACATTGCGCATAAGAGCCCCGACGCCATCCGCGCCGGCAAGCGCTTGATGCGCGTTGTGGAAGACGGCGACACCCCTGCCATTCTGCTGGCCGAGTCGGTCGAGCAGGACCGGCTGATCGGCACGGCCAATCAGCGCGAGGCGGTGCTCGCCGGCATGCAGAATCGCGCGCCGGTTTTTCAGCGGGCCGCGAAGTCTGAATAGATATTGGAAATAGCCTGGGGCTGGCAGCTCAGGCGGTGGCGTGCTTGACCGCCATCGCGGCGCGCATGGCGTGCGAGCGGCTGACCACCTCGTCACGCAGCTTCGCGCGCAAACCCAGGGCAAACGCTGTCTCGGCCACCAGGAACAGCGGCCCAATCACCAAGCCCGCCAGATCGTCGACGAACGCCGGCTTACGTCCTTCGTAGTAGTGGCCGACAAACTGGATGATCCAGCCGATCACGAACAGGCCGATGCCCACTGACAACCAGGCCGCCGTCGAATGTGCGGCCACGTGGTTGCCCGCCCACACGCACACGGCAATCAGCGCAAACATCACCACGCCGAACATCGCGTCCAAACGCAGGTAGAACAGCGTCGCCAGCGCCAGCACGAGCAGTGCCGGTGTTACGGCCACGCCAGACAGGTCTGCCAGCACGGGCCGCGACAGCAACACCGCAACCGCCAGCACAATCGCCGGAATGCCGACAAAGTGCGTAGCGATATTGCGGCCGTCCTGGTGGTAAGCGGCGTAGTTGGAAAGATGGTCAGACAGGGTGCGCATGAGGGCCTCCGGATTTTGTGCGTTTGCAGCATGGACGCTCCTGCCGCACGCTCGTTATGATCATTTCATCCTAGTCAGTGCACGGCATGCCGCTCTGTCGCGTAGCCGACACATTCGACGTTTCCGAAGCGCTCTTCAGCCGCCCCCATGGACCACCCCGTCGCCAGCTCCGGCACGCTGGACGCCCGCTCCTTCCGCGAACGGCTGCACGCCAGCAGCTGGTTCGGCACGCTTGACGCGGCCCTGCAGGACGCCTTGATCGACATTGCCGCCGTCCGGCGCCTGGGGGCCGGGGAACTTCTCTTCCAGCGTGGCGACGCGCCCGACGGCCTGTACTGCGTGGTGGAAGGCACGATCCGGATCGGCGCCACCAGCGCAGACGGGCGGGAAGCCCTGCTGGCCGTGCTGGAACCGGTCAACTGGTTTGGCGAAATCGGCGTGTTCGACCGCCAGCCCCGCACGCATGACGCCCGCGCTGACGGCCATACGACGTTGCTGCATATGCCGCAGGCGGCGCTGATCGCCTTGCTGGATGGCTCGCCCGCGCTGCTGCATGCATTTGCCCTGCTGCTGACTCACAAGCTGCGCCTGACATTCATCGTGCTGGAAGAAACCGCGCTCCTGCCCGCCCCCGTACGTGTGGCGCGGCGCCTGCTACTGATGGCGGACGGCTACGGCGACCTGCGCCTGGGCACGCGGCGTGTGCTGCACGTGCCACAGGAGCAGCTTGCGCAATTGCTGTCTCTGTCGCGTCAGACCGTGAACCAGGTTTTGAAGGATTTCGAGGCACGCGGCATCCTCAAGCTGGCTTACGGAGAAATCGAAGTGCTGGATTTTTCGCGCCTCCACCAGCTCGGATATGAGATGTGAAAGGGGTGAAATTTCATCCAATACCCCTACATGCGATGGGATAGGACCGATCCTATAATGTGTTCCCACTCGCACATTCGCCCTTCGCATGGTGCGGAGTTGGCGATGCGAGTGTCCTTCAACGGAAGAGAAACATCATGCCCCGCCAGACCCCCATCGAGCGCTATCGCAACATCGGCATCTCGGCGCACATCGACGCCGGCAAAACCACCACGACCGAGCGCATCCTGTTCTACACCGGGGTCAATCACAAGATAGGCGAGGTGCATGACGGCGCGGCCACGATGGACTGGATGGAGCAGGAGCAGGAGCGCGGCATCACCATCACGTCGGCGGCCACGCACTGCATGTGGCGTGGCATGGCCGGCAACTACCCCGAGCACCGCATCAACATCATCGACACCCCGGGCCACGTCGATTTCACCATCGAAGTGGAACGCTCCATGCGCGTGCTGGATGGCGCCTGCATGGTCTACGACTCGGTGGGCGGCGTGCAGCCGCAGTCGGAAACCGTCTGGCGCCAGGCCAACAAATACAAGGTGCCGCGCATCGCGTTCGTCAACAAGATGGACCGCATTGGCGCGGATTTCTTCCGCGTTGAGCGCCAGATGCGCGAGCGACTGAAGGGCAACCCCGTGCCGATCCAGATTCCCGTTGGCGCCGAAGACGGCTTTCGCGGCGTGGTCGACCTCGTCAAGATGAAAGAGATCCTGTGGGACGATGCCTCGCAGGGCGTGAAGTTCGAGTACACCGACATCGACCCGGCGCTGCTGCCCATCGCGCAGGAATGGCGCGAAAAGATGGTCGAAGCCGCCGCAGAGGCGGATGAAGAACTGCTCAACAAATACCTCGGCGGAGAAGAGCTGACCGAGGAAGAGATCAAGCGCGCCCTGCGCAAACGCACCATCGCCGGCGAAATCCAGCCGATGCTGTGCGGCTCCGCCTTCAAGAACAAGGGCGTGCAGGCGATGCTCGATGCGGTGGTCGATTACCTGCCCTCGCCAGTGGACATTCCCGCCATCGAAGGCCACGGCGAGAAAGACGAGCCGCTGGAGCGCCACCCGAGCGACAGCGAGCCCTTCGCCGCCCTGGCCTTCAAGATCATGACCGACCCGTTCGTCGGCCAGCTCGCGTTCTTCCGCGTGTATTCGGGCAAGATCAACTCGGGCGACACGGTCTACAACTCGGTCAAGCAGAAGAAGGAACGCCTGGGCCGCATCCTGCAGATGCACGCCAACCAGCGCGAAGAGATCAAGGAAGTGCTGGCCGGCGACATCGCCGCCGCCGTGGGCCTGAAAGACGTGACGACCGGCGAGACGCTGTGCGACCCCGAGCACGTCATCGTGCTGGAGCGCATGGAATTTCCGGAGCCCGTCATCAGCCAGGCCGTCGAGCCCAAGACCAAGGCCGACCAGGAGAAGATGGGCATCGCCCTGAACCGACTGGCGCAGGAAGACCCGTCGTTCCGCGTGAAGACGGACGAAGAATCCGGCCAGACCATCATTTCGGGCATGGGCGAGCTGCACCTGGAAATCCTGGTCGACCGCATGAAGCGCGAGTTTGGCGTGGAAGCCACCGTCGGCAAGCCGCAGGTGGCCTACCGCGAAACCATCAAGAAGGCTGCTGAAGACGTCGAAGGCAAGTTCGTCAAGCAATCCGGCGGACGCGGCCAGTATGGCCATGCGGTCATCACGCTGGAGCCCAACGAGGGCAAGGGCTACGAGTTTGTCGACGAGATCAAGGGCGGCGTGATCCCGCGCGAGTTCATCCCGGCGGTGGACAAGGGCATCCGTGACACGCTCAACACGGGCGTGCTGGCGGGCTATCCGGTGGTGGACGTGAAGGTGCGCCTGACCTTCGGCTCGTACCACGACGTGGATTCGAACGAAAACGCGTTCCGCATGGCCGGCTCAATGGCCTTCAAAGAGGCCATGCGCAAGGCCGGCCCCATCCTGCTCGAACCGATGATGGCCGTGGAAGTGGAAACGCCCGAAGACTACATGGGCAACGTGATCGGCGATCTGTCATCGCGGCGCGGCATGGTGCAAGGCACGGAAGACATTCCGGGTGGCGGCGGCAAGGTCGTGCATGCAGAGGTGCCGCTGGCCGAGATGTTCGGCTACTCCACCAACCTGCGTTCGCTCAGCCAGGGCCGCGCGACGTACACGATGGAATTCAAGCACTACGCTGAAGCTCCGCGGAATGTGTCGGAAGCCGTGATGGCGGCCAAGAAGGTCTGACGTTTTTTTGCTTCATCCGCTGCGGCCGCCGAGTGCGGCCGCAGTGCTGTGTGCGATAGCCCGCAGGCAGGTTTTCTACGCCGAAAATCGATAAACGCATGCACCTTCACCGGCAGGTAACGACGCGACGGATACAGCGCGTACAACGCAAAACGCTCATCCGGCCTCGATGCATTGCGCCTGCGCCTGTATGACGGACCATGCCGCCATTGCCGCGTTGCCGAAGACGTTGCGCCACGTACAACCGGCCTTTTCGCCCGATTGGGATGCGGTGCCCGCCTAACGCAGCCACATCAGCCACGCGTACACGATGCCCCCCGCAGCCAATAGAAACGGCATCGAGTACGCGTGGAACACCCACCACGCACGGCGGTCGCCCAGCATGCGCAACGCAATCAGGTTGGCCAACGATCCGATGAGCGTGCCGAATCCGCCCACGCTTACCGCAAAGGCGATCATCGGCCAGTCATGCGAATACTCGGCCAGCAGGATCGCCGCCGGCACGTTGCTGATGATCTGCGACACGCCAATGCCGGCCCGGTACAGATGCATTGGATTGTTCAACGCCAGCGCATCCAGCGCTTGCCGCACAACATCAAGCTGCGCCACCAGCCGCAGGTCAATGAACATCAACATGAACACGAGCAGCAGACCCCAGTCCACCCGCGCCAGCACATAGCGCGCACCGATGAGGTACAGCACGATCAATCCGGCCGCCGCCACCAGGGGGTGGCCCAGATCGGTCAACACCAGAAACGGCACGTACAGCGCGAGTGCCGGCACCAGCAGGCGCTTGTGCAATTCCACATCGGCGGTTTCGGCATGCAGATGGACTTCGTGCGAGGCAAATGCCAGCCACGTCACCACCAGCAGCAACGCCATCAGGAGTACGACCATCGGCGCCATCTGCCAGACAAATGCGCCAAACGACAGCCCCGATTGATGCCACAGGAAAAGGTTCTGCGGATTGCCGATCGGCGTGAGTGCAGAACCCGCGTTGACCGCCAGCGCCTCGAATATCACCAGCCGCGCCACCGGCAAGCTGGCGACCTGCCGCAAACCGACGGTGAGCGGCACGATGACGAACAACGCCACGTCGTTGGTCAATACGGTGGACAGCGCCGCCGAAGCCGCTACCAGGCTGAGTGCCAGTACACGCTGGCTGCTGACCACTTCGACGAGGCGCCGGCCGAGCAACTGCAGCATGCCGCTGGCCTCAACCGCCTTGGTCAGGATGAGCAAGCCGGCCAATGCGGCAATGGTGTGCCAGTCAATCAGCGCCGGATATTCAACAATGCGCTGGGGCTCCACAAAGGTCAGCGCGCCGCAAATGGCCAGCAGCGACCAGAAGAAAACGTCTTGTTTGAGGTGGAGCCAGAACGGCGGGTGTTGCGGCACGGCTTTCGCCATCTGGTTGCGTGGCGGATCGCCGTTCATATGAAAGAAAAAGGAAACGTTGGCGCAAACGCGCGCAAATCAACCGGGCGCGGTTTGCGCGGCCGATTGTAGTGCGACTGCCTCCTGCGCTCAATCGCAAGCCGGGCGCTTGCGTGCCCGGCCTGTGCCAGAAGGATCCGCTTACGACTCGCGCGAACCCGAACCGCCCGGACGATCTGAGCCGCCCGACGAGCCGCCCGCACCTGGGCGGTCCGAAGACGTCATGCGCGAGCGATCTTCTGCACTGCTGCCAGCATGCGGTGCGCCTTGCTGGCCGGCTTGGCTATGCGAGGCACCCGGATGATAGGCCGACTGCGGATGGCGCTCCGGCCCGCGGTATTGGCCCGCCAGGCCATGACCACCGCCCGTGCCGCCCATTGAGCCTTGCTCCGAGCGCTCGTGGCCTGCTTCTGCCCCGCCGCCCGCTTGCGTTGGCTGCGTCGGGTGATTGGCAATCACGCGCTCGATCTCGGCAACGGCTTCTCGCGGCGCCAGAACGACCTCCAGCCCCAGCGCGCCCGCCACGGCCATCAGCGTCGACAGGCGGGGATCGGCACGACCGGATTCCGCGCGCAAATACGCTTCGCGAGAGATACCGGCCATCTTTGCGACATCTTCCTGTTTGAGCTTGCGCGACTTGCGCAGACTGTGTAACTGCTTGAAAGGCTGTTCCATCTGTTCGCTCCTGCACCTGAGATGGGAAACACCGCCGGGTCTGGACCCGAACGATGGGCTGAAAATATGCGGATCGGGTGGCTGCACCTTCGTCCGCGGTCATACACAGCACGGCAACGGCGGCGGCTGTCATGTATGCACGCCGCTGCATAGGTTTTTGGGGGCGGCCTCCGTGATGTGTTTTCTACAGAGTAGACGTAATTTCGACTGCACCCAATATCGACGCGTGATGAAAGCGCATCTCATCAACCTGTTTATGGTGACAAGGCGGCTTGCGGGTCAGTTCCCTCACAGATGCCGTTTTCTTCGCTTGGCAGGCCAAGTTTGTGACGCCTCAAGCGCAAATCCTTGCATCCGCATTGCGTTTCGTCGATCCGCGCTTGCCCTAACCACCAATCGGAGGGTGCCCGGCGGGAGAGAACCGCCTGTGCCTCCTGCGTCACGGTGGGGCGAGCGCGCGTGCCTCTCATCACGCAATTGCCGTGCCGAAGGTGACGCGGCGGTCAGTTGCCGGTGGACAGGAAATTAATGGAAGTCGCGGCTGGAAGTGGCGAGGCGCCCCAGAAGTGGGGTCAGATCCACTAGATGCTGGGCGACAAGGTGTCGGGTCTCGCGCTCACATTGCCATTTACCGTAGACGCCCAGCAACTGGGCGTTCAGCACTTCGCGTCGCTGACGCTCGATCAAGTGCGGCCAGAGGATGACGTTGATGGCGCCCGTCTCATCTTCAATGGAAACGAAGATCGTGCCGTTGGCCGTGCCCGGCCGCTGCCGCACCGTGACAATGCCGCAAGCGCGCGCCAGTTGCCCGTTGCGATAGCCGGCCAGCGTGGCGGCGGTGGCGAAACGCATGCGCTCGAGCCGTGCGCGCAGCAGCTCTACCGGATGGCTCTGCAACGACAATCCCAGGCTGCCGTAATCCGCCATCACCTCTTCGCCTATGGGCGGTGCAGGCAGTTCCAGCGGCGCTTCCACCGGACGAGCCTGGCGCAGCAGCGCATGATCGCGGCCCGGCTCCTGCAGTGCGAGCGTTTGCCATAGCGCCTGACGACGGTGGCCGGCCAGCGACTTGAGCGCATTGGCTGCGGCCAGCACGTTCAGATCGTGGCGGTCGAGCGCAGCGCGATGGGCGAGATCCTCCACGCTGGTAAATGGCGCTTGGGCGCGAGCCGCTTCGATGCGCTCGGCAGCCGGCTTGCGCATGCCCCGAATGCGATTCAACCCGAGCCGGATATCGGGTTGCACTAGGCCATCTTCACCGGTCTCGCCATCGGCGCGGGGATGCAGCGTACTGTCCCAGACGCTGGCCGTTACGTCCGCCGGCAGCACGCGCACATGGCTGCGCCGCGCCTCCTGCACCAGTTGCGACGGTGAATAGAACCCCATCGGCTGACTGTTGAGCAACGCCGCAAAAAACGCCGCCGGCTCGTGACATTTCAGGAAGCTGCTGACGTAAGCCAGCTTGGCAAAGCCTGCCGCGTGGCTTTCAGGGAAGCCGTATTCGGCAAAACCTTCCATCTGTTTGCACAGCGCTTCGACAAAAGCAGGGTCGTAGCGCCTCTTGACGACCATCGCATGCACCAGGCGCTCCTGATGCTGCGTGAGATTCCCCTTGCGCTTCCAGGCGGCCATGTCGCGGCGCAGGCGGTCAGCATCATCCGCAGTGAAATCGCCGGCCTTCATGGCGATCTCCATCACCTGCTCTTGGAAGATCGGCACACCCAGCGTGCGTTCGAGCACGGCTTTCACCTCGGGGCCGGGGTAGGTCACGCAATCGGTGTTGCCATTGCGCTTTGCCTCGCGCCGCTGCAGATACGGGTGGACCATGCCGCCCTGGATCGGCCCCGGCCGTACGATGGCCACCTGGATCACCAAGTCGTAATACTCGCGCGGACGCAGACGCGGCAGCATCGATTGCTGCGCACGCGATTCGATCTGGAACACGCCGATGGTCTCGGCTCGGCAGATCATGTCGTAGGTTTCGGTATCGTCATCGGGCAGGTGCTGCATGGCGAGCTTGGCCGTCGCGCCGTAGTGCTCGCGCCGCCCGGGCAACGCATCGACCATGTCCAACGTGCGGCGAATGGCCGTCAGCATGCCCAGCGCCAGTACGTCCACCTTCAGCAGGCGCAGCGATTCGAGATCGTCTTTATCCCACTGGATGACGCGGCGGTTTTCCATCGCGGCGTTCTCGATCGGCACCAGGCGCGAAAGCTTGCCCTGCGCAATCACGAACCCGCCCACGTGCTGCGACAGATGGCGCGGAAAACCACGCAACTGATCCACCAGTTGCGCCCAGCGCAGCACCAACGGTGATTCCGGATCCAGACCTTGCTGGCCTGCGCGCTGCGCAAATTCCTTACGGCTATCCCACCACGCCTGCCCCTTGGCTACCTGCTCGATGATCCCCAGATCGATGCCGAGCGCGCGACCGACATCACGCAGTGCGCTACGCGTGCGATACGTGATGAGCGCCGCCGCCAGCGCGGTACGGGTCACGCCGTACTTGTTGTAGATGTACTGGATGACCTCTTCGCGGCGCTGATGCTCGAAATCGACGTCGATGTCGGGCGGCTCATTGCGCGCACGCGAAAGAAAGCGTGCGAACAGCGTGTTGCCGCTGTCCGGGTTCACCTCGGTAATCCCCAGGCAATAGCACACCGCCGAGTTGGCCGCCGAACCTCGCCCCTGGCAGAGAATCCCTTCGTTGCGCGCGAACTTCACCACGTCATAGACGGTCAGGAAAAACGGCTCGTAACCCAGCTCGGCAATCAGCCCGAGTTCCTCCTCAATCTGCGCATGCACCTTGTCCGATACACCATTCGGATAGCGTCGCGCGGCGCCAGCGAACGTTTCGGCGCGCAGGTATTCCGCCGGCGTCATGCCTTCCGGCACGACTTCGCTCGGATATTCGTATTCGATTTCGTCGAGAGAAAAATTGCACAACGCGGCCAGCTCCACCGTGCGACGCAGGATCTTCTCGCCACCCTCGCCTTGATAGAGGAACGCGAGCTGCATGCGCGTGCGCATTGCTTGTTCAGCGCTGGGCGCAAGTTCCAAACCGCACTCGGAAAGCGGCTTGGATAGACGGATGGCGGTCAGCACGTCGTGCAGCGGTTTGCGTTGGCGCGTGTGCATCTGAACACCGCCGGTCGCGACCATGGGCACATCGATCTGTTCCGACACCGCCAAGACCGTACCGCGATGGCGGTCATCCGCGTGCCGCAGCGGCAACTCCAGCGCAATCGATAGCCGATCCCCGAACACGCGTTGGCACCACCACGCCTGAGCCAACAGTTGCTGCGGGTCAGGGTCGTAATCAGGCAGCAGAATCGCCAGGCAATCGGGCGCGCCGCGCAGGTGCGCGAGTTCGCCATGGGGCGAGGCCAAATCGTCAGCCAGCAAGCGGTATTCGCCCTTGGGTGCGGCCAACCGCGCGTGCGTGATGATTTCGCTCAGGTTGCCGTAACCCTCGATGTTCTGCGCCAGCAGCACCAGCCGTAGCCAGGGTTCGCCATCGGCATTGCGCACCGTGAAGCGGCTGCCGATGATGAGCTTCAGTTCGTGCTCCTTCGAAGCCACAAGCGCCCGCGCGGTGCCTGCTACAGAGCAATCGTCAGTCAGCGCCAGCGCTTGATAACCGTAAAGTTTGGCGCGCTCCACCAGCTCGCTCGGGTGCGACGCGCCAGTCAGGAACGTGAAGTTGCTGATGCAATGCAACTCTGCATAGTCGGGCAGAACGGGGGGTGGCGTGGCCGAAGTCATGACGTGCTTAACCGAACAAGCCGTGCAGATACCAGCGAGCGTCCTCATCTCCCGCATTGACCTTGCTTGCGGAAACGCGCTCGCGATATACCCAGTAACGCTCGCCTTTTTCTCCTTCGGCGATGAAGTAATCGCGCTTGATGAGGACGTCATCCCACCAGCCGGATTCGATGCGCTCGGGCATCGACACCAGCCGTAACCGCCCTCGGTAATACGGATAATGCTGACGTGTCAGCAGCGCGATCGGTTTCTCCAGCAGCCAAAGCGGCCGCTCCGGCTGCTGCGCATGCCATTGCGCCAATGCCTGACGCGCGGCGGCACGGCTCTGCGCGGTGGTCGCGGCATTCACCTCGACCCAGTGGTTGGCGCGCTCGGGGCGATGGTCGGCACACGGCTGCGGGTGAAGTACGTTCTCGGCACCCAGTCGAGCGATCAGCGTGTCGATCAGGCGTGCAGCGTCTTCAGCGCGACCACCGGGCTCGGGAAACAGCGATTCCGTAGGCGGCGCGAGCGGCGTAGCGTCGGTCACCGTCAGACGCAGTTCGACCACCGGAGCGATCAGCGTGAGCCGATGCACGCGCTCGTGCAGCACCCGCGACAAGTGCGCCAGCGTGCGAACCGGCTGCGCCAGCGCGATCTCCACCGGAGTGGAGGAGGCGGCATCTTCACTGCTCCGGCCGCGCCGGCGTTCGTGCTCCAGCGTGAGTCGGTACGTCTTGGCGCCCAACTGAAGCGCCGACAGCCAGCCAACCAGCTGCAACAACAACTGCTCCGCGGCCGCCAGCACACCTTCCGCGTTATCGATGCGGCCAGATAATTCCAACGGCACATCAAAGCACAACGGCGCGGTGAACCACGTGAAGCTCTCGTGCCCGTTGCCATAAGCCGCGTCGAGCGTATCCATCAGCAACGGCCCGCAGCGCCGCCGCAATCCGCTACGCGGTAACTCGCGCAAATCGGACAGCGTGCGGCAGCCGAGGCCCTCAAGCCAATCAGGCCGTGTAAGACGCGCCACCGCATCGACCGGCAATTGATCAAGCAACGTCGACAACCTCTCCTGCCGCACCGCCCTCCGCACGCGCCCCTGACGGGCTGCTGCGCGACGCCGGCCACGTATCGGTGCCGGCTGTGCACTGGCAAGCCATGCCGCACCGCGCGCCGTCGGCCCGGTGCCAAGCTGCGGCATGGCACCCAACCGAAACGCGCAATACCTCACCGCCCGACACAGCGCGCGATGCCCACCGAACAGGCGCAAGCTGGCCTCCACCTCCAACAACACGGTCGCCTCATCCGCCACGCCCAACGTGACGTGCGGCGTGAATGCCAGCAGCGCCAGCGCCAGCGATTGCAGCAACCGCGTCTCGGCCGCAACGTCACGATCAAGCTGTATAGCGTGCGGCGCCAGCGCCTGGGCACCCGCCCGCCGCAGGCCTGCATGTACGCCTTCGCGCATCGCCAAACGGTTGGCCGACACCACGCGCTCCTGCTCCAGCACCACCACCGGCAAAGGCAGCGCGGCCGGATCAGACCACCGGGGTCGAAGCGCGTCGAGAGGGAGACAGGGCAGATGCACTGCGATCCAGAACGGCATGATCGGGAGTGTTTGGATCGGAAACATCCGACAAAGCGTCGAACGCCACAGAAGACGAAAGAGACGAAAGCGCGGCCAGCAATTTCGCCGTGGCCGGATCCATGATGAACGGCTCGACGGGCGGCACAGGCAACGGACGCACAGAAGCGCGACCGGCCCGAATCGGATCCGCCAACGGCAGCAGCAATGGAGATTCACGCAACGGCCCGCGCCGCTTATGGAAATGAATGGACAGCGCATCGGCGCCAGCCGGCTCCAGCCCCAGTCGCAGCACCGCTGGCGACGATTCTCGTTGTGCATGAGTCGGCCGGAACACCCAGATGGCGCTCTCGCCGGCCTGCGCCAACACCTGCAGCCTGCGTAACGCCCCTGGACGTGCCCGGTTCAGCCAGATCAGCACACCATCGAACGCCTGGCTGCGTAAAAGCTGCTCGGCGGCCCATAGAAGATCGGACGATTCGCCAGCACGCACCCAGACGATTTGTTCAGGAGAAAAATCCCAGCCCACCAGCCTCACTGCATTCGGCAGATGCGGTGGAGCAACCAGCGCGATGCGCCGTGCGCTCGTGCAGAGCGTAGACAAGGCCGGGCGCAGCAACCGGCATTCACCAATACCGGATTGCGGGCACAACAGCTCGATCAATCCGCCGAGGGGCCAGCCACCACCGGGCAACTCGGCATTCAGCGCGTCATATCCAGTGGCCAGCACACGCCCGTCGCCTCGCGCCAGACGGCCTGCGCTCCACAATGCGGGATGCAGTGTTTCCGGCAAAGGCACCTTCGAGGCTTTCGGGACGGGCGAGCGAAATCCAGGCGCCGCGCGCCCAACGGGGACGGCGCATTCCGCCACAGCTTCGGCAATGGAAAGAGACGGAGGCAACACAAACATGGAAACGCCAGGGCACGAATGAATACTGTATAAATATACAGTATCACAACTTCGCTTCAGCGCAGTCCAGTTTTGCGGGCGTGTTGCGGGGCAGCGATAACGCAGCTCAAGTGCAGATATTGCGGTGATTTGAAGTGGGATAGATACCGTGCAGAGTGATTCTTCACCGCCAATAAAACGCTTTGAAAGTCACTTTATTCGGTATGTATCCGCACGTGGCCATGGCGGATT
>NZ_JASATD010000022.1:0-73479 GCF_038440115.1 Ralstonia sp. OTU4908
ACCGGACCACGCGCCGCATCGGCCTGACACCCGCCGGCGAGGCCACGCTCGCACGCTGCCGCCAGATGCTGGAAATCGCTTCACAGATGGCCGTGGCAGATGGCCCCGAAGCCGATACGCCGCGCGGGCTCCTGCGCATTGCCTGCGCGCAGTCCCTGGCGCAGCAGACGTTGAGCGCGGCGGTGACGGCCTACCTGCGGCGCTATCCGCAAACGGCGGTCGATCTGGTGGTCGACAACCGCACCATCAACCTCGTGGAGGAGCGCATCGACCTGGCCGTGCGCATCACCAACGATCTGGACCCGAACCTGATTGCGCGGCCGCTGGGCATGTGCGAATCCGTCGTGGTGGCGGCGCCGTCTTACCTGGCCGCGCACGGTACGCCGCGCCGCGTACAAGACCTGGCCGTTCACAACTGCCTGACGTATTCGTACTTCGGCAAAAGCCTGTGGAAGTTCACCGAGGCGAAGACGGGCGCGCCATCGGACGTGCCGGTGGGCGGCAATCTCAGTGCGAATGAATCGATGGTGTTGCTGGCAGCGGCGCGAGAGGGCGCGGGGATTGCGTTGCAGCCGGTGTTTGCTGCCGCGCCGCTGATCGCCAGCGGGCAACTCGTGCGTTTGTTGCCGGACCACGTGCCGCAGGCGCTGGGCATTCACGGCGTGTACAGCTCGCGCAGGCAGATGCCGGCGGCGCTGCGGGCGATGCTGGATTTTCTGGTGGACTGGTTCAGGGCGCAGCCGAACGTCACGTGATCCCGGCAGACTTCCTTCGCATGGCCAACAGGCCCAACGCCAGCAAGCAGAACACCGCCCCCGCGTGGAATGTCGCGGCTGCGCCCAGCCTGTCCCACAACAAGCCCGCCAGAACGCTCGCAGCCAACATCGCCAGCCCGCTCACCAGGTTGAACATGCCGTAAGCGGTACCGCGCAAGTCGGCCGGTGCGGTGTCGGCGACCATGGTTGCCAGCAAGCCCTGCGTGATGCCCATGTGCACGCCCCACAGCGCCACGCCTGCGATGACCACGCTCCAGTGAGCGGACAGGCCGAGCACCACATCGGCGGCAACCAGCACCACCAGCCCAAGCGCGAGCAGCTTCGTGTGGCTCATGCGGTCAGAGAGCTTGCCGAACGGATACGCCGCCAGCGCATAGACGATGTTCATCGCCACCATGACCAGCGGCACCAGCGCCACCGGAATGCCGCCTTGCTGTGCCCGCAGCACCAGGAACGCTTCGGAGAACCGCGCGAGCGTGAAGACCGCGCCGATCATCACCACCCACCAGTACGCGCGGGGCAGCCGCTGGAGGTTGTCCCGGCGGAGCGGGTTGGTGCGGCGGGCACCGTTGTGGGTTTCGGGCTCCCGCAGGCCGAACATCAGCAGCGCAACAGAGAGCAGCCCCGGCACGACGGCCACCCAGAACACGGCGCGAAAATCATCCGCCCACAGCAGCATCAGGCCGACCGCCAGCAGGGGCCCCAGAAACGCACCCACGGTGTCGAGCGACTGCCGCAGCCCGAAGGCCGCGCCGCGCAACGCAGACGGGGCAATGTCGGCGACCAGCGCATCACGCGGCGCCCCGCGGATGCCCTTGCCGACGCGGTCGAGCAGGCGCGCTGTCAGCACAATGCCGGCCGTGGGCGCAATGGCGAACAACGGTTTGGACAGCGCGCCCAGCGCATAGCCGAACACCGCCAGGCCCTTGCGCTTGCCAAGGTAGTCGCTCAGCGTGCCGGAGAAGATCTTGACGATGAGTGCGGTCGATTCGCCCAGGCCCTCGATCACCCCGACCGACAGGGCGCTTGCGCCCAACGCCGACACCATGAACAGCGGCAGCAGGCTGTGGATCATCTCGGAAGCGATGTCCATCAGCAGGCTGACGCAACCGAGCACCCAGATGCCGGCGGGCATCTGGCGCAGGCCGCCGGGCGGCTGGGTGTCGGTTGGAGGGGATGCCAAGATTGGCTGCGATCGCCCGGCGGCAAGCCTCAGGCGAACGGTGCAAAGAGGCCGTTGAGCTTGGCTCCACTGGCGGCATCGCGCGCAAAGTTGAACGTCCCCGCGGTGCGCAGTTCTTCCGCCGCCCGCATGAATGCACCCATGGCTACGCGTGCCAGCGTCGCGCCTACGCTGATGCGCTTGACGCCCAATTCGGTCAACTCGGCCACGCTCAAGTTGCCGTCGGCAAAACCCATCAGCACGTTGAGCGGGCGGTCGATCTCGCGCAGCACGGTGGCGATCTCGTCGCGTGTTTTCAGGCCGGGGGCGTACAGCACGTCGGCGCCGGCGTCCTGGAAGGCCTGCAGGCGGCGGATCGTGTCGGCCAGGTCGTTGCGACCGTGCAGGTGGTTTTCGGCGCGCGCGGTGAGCGTGAACGGAAACGGCAACGCGCGCGCAGCCTCCACCGCAGCGCGTACGCGGTCGACCGAAGCCTCCAGCGAGTAGATGGGCGCATCTGCGCGACCCGTCGCGTCCTCAATCGAGCCGCCGACGATGCCGGTGGCGCCTGCCAGGCGGATCGTCTCGGCCACCGTTTCCGGCCCATCGCCAAAGCCGTTTTCCAGGTCGGCAGCCATGGGCACATCCGTGGCGGCCGCCAAGTCAGCCACATGCGCGAGGATGGTGTCGCGGCCGACGCCATAGTCAGGCAGCCCGCGCGAGAACGCGAAGCCGGCGCTGGTGCTGGTCAATGCTTCGAAGCCGAGTGATGCCAATAGCCGAGCCGATCCCGGGTCCCACGGGTTGGGGATCACGAAGGTGCCGCTGCGTTCGTGCAGTACGCGGAAGGCACGAGCTTTTTCGATCTGGGTCGGCATGGGTTATCCGCTGTGATATGAGCCAGGATTGGACTGCAATGCTACGGCGCAGGCGAGCGCATCGTCCAGGCGGTCGTTGCCCCAGAACATCGCGTCGCCGACAAAGAACGTGGGAGCGCCAAAGATGCCACGAATCTGCGCGGCGTGCGTTTGCTCGCGCAGGCCTAGCCTGCTTGCGTCGGACTGTGCCTGAGCGAGGATGGCGTCGACCGGCAAGCCGAGCGCCGTCAGTTCTTCTGCCACGGCGTCAGGCGTGTGGATGTCGCGGTCCTGCGCGAAATTGCGCAGCATGATCCGCTGACAGAAGGCACCGACCCACGGCGTGTCTGCGCCGAGGAGCGCAACGCGCAGCGGCAACACGGAGGCGCGCGGAAACGTGCTCGGCTGCGTCCACGGCAAACCGTGCTTGGTGCATTCGTGCGCCATGTCTTGCCAGACGTAGTGCCCTTTGGCCCGTTGCAGCACAAACGGCGAACTGGCCCAGCCGAGCGACTGGAAGATCGGCCCGAGCAGGAACGGCTTCCACACCACGCGCACACCGTGTTGCACCGCGGCGGCCTCGATGCGCATCACACTCAGGTAGCTGTAATTGCTCGCGAAGTCGAACCAGAACTCGACGGTGGGCGCGGGGACGAGCGCTTCCCAGGTGGCGTTGTAAGCGGCGGGCTGGGGTGCGGTCTGCGGTCGGGCGAGGGTGTCCATGCGGCCTCCAACGGGGTGTCGTTGGCGGCATTACACGTGGACTGCCCGGTGGGCTCAAACGCCTTTCATGCAAGTTCGGATGCACCGGACGCATGCGTAGCCTGCGTTGCGGCTTCCGAACAGATCCAGGCAGCCACATCGCGCACGTCGCGGCGCGGGTTCGGCTCGGATTGGATCAACCAGTACGCATGCGTCTTGCGCACGCCGGGGGCGATGGTCGGTACGGTGACCAGGCGGCCGTCGGCCAGCAGCGGCGCGATCAACTCCAGACGGCCCAGCGCGATGCCCTGGCCGGCCACCGCTGCATGGATGATCTGGTCGTGTTGGTTGAAGCGCAGCACGGTGCGCGGCTTGGCGTGGCTCCAGCCGGCGGCGGCCAGCCAATCAGTCCATTGGAGCCAGGGGCGGCGCAGGTCGCGGTCGTCAAAGTCGAGCAGCGTCAGGCCTGCGAGCGCCTCGGCGGAATCCAGCGAGCGCAGCCCGAGCGACGGATGCGCAACCGGCGCCACGGTTTCCCCAAACAGCCGGATCGCGCCGGGTGGCGCATCGCCGGGTGGGCAATACCGGATGGCAAGCTCAATCCCTTCGTTCTTCAGGTCGACGAGGCGGTTGTTGGTCGCCACGCGCACGTCGATGTCGGGGTACTGCAGCTGGAAGCGCGCCAGGCGCGGCAGCAGCCACAGGCCGGTGACGCCGATGCTGGCCGTGATCGTGACTGGCCGGCGTTCGGCCGCCACGCGAATGGCGCCGATGGCGTCCTGCAACTGCTGCACGGCGCTGTCGGCGCTGCGGAACAGGCGTTCGCCCTCGGGCGTGAACGCAATCGAGCGGTGCCCGCGCACCAGCAGTTTCACGCCCAGCGCCTCTTCGAGTGCCGACACTTGGCGGCTTACGGCGGACTGCGTCAGACACAGGTCATCTGCCGCGAGGGTGATGCTCATGCGCCGGCCTACCGCCACGAAGCCGCGCAACAAGTCCAGGGAGGCCAATCGAACCAGGGGAGTCGACATGCGTTTTCCTCATGCAAGGCGTTCTCAAAGATCAATTGAGAAGCTGGATAGGGCGAAGTTTAATAAGCCATCGGACGACATTCCAGCCCAATGCATGTTCCACACGCTTGCGGAGCCGGAATGTCAGCCACATCGGAGAAAAACGCTCATGGCATCGAAATCTCTCACGCAATCGCCGTGGTTGCCGGTCCTGGCTGGCGGCGCGGTGATCGGCTTGGCGTTGGGCATCCGCCACGTGCAAGGCCTCTTCCTCGTGCCCGTCACGATGGGTCACGGCTGGACGCGCGAAACCTTTGGCCTGGCGATCGCGTTGCAAAACCTCATCTGGGGCGCGGCACAGCCATTCGCGGGCATGCTGGCCGATCGTTACGGCGCGGCCAAGGTGGTCGTTGCCGGCATCGTGGTCTATGCGCTTGGGCTGATGCTGATGGCACATGCAGGCTCGCCCCTGGGCTTTACGCTCTCGGCTGGCGGGCTGATCGGGCTCGGGCTGTCAGGCACGTCGTTCGGCGTGGTGTATGGCGCGATCAGCCGATTGACGCCGCCCGAGCGGCGCAGCTGGGCGCTGGGCGTAGCGGGCGCGGTGGGCGGTGTCGGCCAGTTCGTGATGGTGCCGACGGCGCAGGGCTTGCTGAGTACGGTCGGCTGGGTGACGGCGCTGGTGATCATGGC
This sequence comes from Ralstonia sp. OTU4908, assembly GCF_038440115.1. Taxonomy (NCBI): domain Bacteria; kingdom Pseudomonadati; phylum Pseudomonadota; class Betaproteobacteria; order Burkholderiales; family Burkholderiaceae; genus Ralstonia; species Ralstonia sp. OTU4908. Next base: position 5,201 of record NZ_JASATD010000022.1, read on the forward strand.
GGGGTTCATGGCGATCTTCTTGCCGCTGGCCGCGCCGTTACGCGAGAGAACATCGGCTGCCGCCGCGCAGCAGGCGCAGCAAAGCATGGGTTCGGCCATCCGCGAGGCCTTTGCCCACCGGGGTTTCTGGCTGCTGAATCTCGGGTTCCTGACGTGCGGATTCCAGCTCGCCTTCATCGGTGCGCACATGCCGGCGTATCTGCTCGACAAGGGGCTCACCGGCCGCCACGGCATGGTGGCGCTGGCGCTCATTGCCGCCGCCAACATCGTCGGCACGTATTACTGCGGCGCGCTGGGCGGGCTGTTCCGGCGCAAGTATCTGCTCTCGTTGCTGTACCTGATTCGCACGGCGGCGATTGCGCTATTCATCCTGCTCCCGCTGTCGCCCGCAACGCTGTATGCGTTTGCCATCGTGATGGGCCTGCTGTGGCTGGGGACGGTGCCGCTGACGAACGGGCTGCTGTCGCAGGTGTTTGGGGTGCGCTACATCGGCACGCTGTTCGGCTTCGTATTTCTTGGTCACCAGATCGGCGCGTTCCTGGGCGTGTGGCTGGGCGGCGTGGTGTACGACCACCTGCATTCCTACGACGCGATCTGGTTTGGCGCCATGGCGCTCGGTGTGGTGGCCGCGCTGCTGCACTGGCCGATCGACGATCGCCAACTCTTGCGCATGCCGGTGGCGCAACCAGCGTGAACGCACAGCTCAAACCATGGACGGCATGGGCGCTGGCGGTAGCTGGCGCCGCTCTGGTCTTCGCAGCGTGGCTGACGCCGGAGGGCGCGTTTTCCTTTGTGACGCTGGCGTCCTTCTGCGGATAGGGCGACGCGTGAGCCCGATTTGTGAAACAATATCGGGTTAATCACTAGTGGGCACTGGTACGGTTTGCGCGGGAAATACGTCGCTTCTGCGTCGTTCTCCTGTGAATGCCACCGTTCAGACATGACTTACGCCGTCAAGGAAATTTTCTACACGCTGCAAGGCGAGGGTGCCAACACCGGCCGCGCAGCCGTCTTCTGCCGCTTTGCCGGCTGCAATCTCTGGAGTGGGCGCGAAGCCGATCGCGCCACCGCCGTCTGCCAGTTCTGTGACACCGACTTCGTCGGCACGGACGGCACGCAAGGCGGCAAATACACCACCGCCGACGCACTCGCCGACACCGTTGCCGCCGAATGGCCGGCCAGCGCCACGGGCGGCAAGCCGCTCGTCATCTGCACCGGCGGCGAGCCGCTGCTTCAGCTCGACAAGCCCCTGATCGACGCGCTGCACGCACGCGGTTTCGAAATCGCCATCGAGACCAACGGCACCATCACCGTGCCGGAAGGTATCGACTGGGTGTGCGTGAGCCCCAAGATGGGCTCCGAACTCGTCGTCACACGCGGCGACGAGCTGAAGGTGGTGATTCCGCAAGACGGACAGGACCTCGACGCATACGAACGGCTCGATTTCCAGCATTTCTTCCTGCAGGCCATGGACGGCCCGCTTGCCCGGCAGAATACGGCGGCAGCCGTCGAGCTGTGCCAGCGCCGGCCGCGCTGGCGCCTGTCGCTGCAAACCCATAAGATGCTGGGCATCCGCTAGGGCGGGCCGCAGCACTTTGTCCCCGGTTTTCTGCCGGTTCCAGCCGTTTCGCGGCGCCCGCTGCCGCCACCTTGCTCCATGACCAAGACCGTTTCCATCACGCGCCGGCTCGAATTCGACGCCGGCCACCGCATCCCGGGCCATGCCGGCCAGTGCCGCAACCTGCACGGGCATCGCTATCAGCTCGAACTCACGCTCACCGGCAAAGTGCTGCACAACGACAAGGCTGCCGACGACGGCATGATCCTCGACTTTGGCGACGTCAAGCAGCTCGCCAACAAGCATCTTGTCGACCTTTGGGACCACGCGTTCCTCGTCTATCGCGGCGATACCAAGCTGGTTGAATTCCTGAACGACATGGAAGGCGGTCACAAGACCGTTGTGCTCAACGACGTGCCCACTGTCGAGAACCTCGCGCAGGTCGCGTTCGACATTCTCGAGCCAGTGTTTCGCAACACCTTTGGGCACCATCTGCGCCTGTCCAAGCTCGTGCTGTACGAAACCCCGAATTGCTGGGCCGACGTGAAGCTCGCGCGCCCGCACGAACAGGATTGATGCGACAGCGCCGGATCGCATGACCACACCGCACGTCCTCGTCCCGCCTGCCGACATGTCCGCCCATGAGCGCGACGGCTACTGGATGCAGCAGGCGCTCGTACAGGCCAAGTTCGCGTGGGGGCAGGGCGAAGTGCCGGTGGGTGCCGTGGTCGTGCGCGGCAACGAAATCGTCGGGGTGGGCTACAACGCGCCGATCGGCACGCATGACCCATCTGCGCATGCCGAGATGCGCGCCCTGCGCCAGGCCGCCGAGAAGCTCGGCAACTACCGCCTGCCCGACTGTGAAGTCTTCGTGACCCTGGAGCCGTGCGTGATGTGCGCCGGCGCCATGCTGCATGCCCGCGTGGCGCGTGTCGTCTACGGCGCGCCCGATCCCAAGACGGGCGCCGCGGGCAGTATCCTCGACCTGTTTGCCGAGACGCGGCTGAACCACCAGACCGCCATCACCGGCAGCGTGCTCGCGCAGGAGTGCGGCGACATGCTGCGCGCCTTCTTCGCCGAGCGCCGCGCAACCCAGAAGGCCGCACGCCTGGCCGCCACTGAATCCGACGAATCCGCCACATGACCACTGTCCGCCTGATTGCGCCTTCCGGTTATCCGAACGATGCGGCCATCGCCGAGCGCGGCGTGGCGGCACTGGAAGCGCAGGGCTGCACGGTCGTCAACCGCGAGTGCCTGAGCCGGCAGCATCAGCGTTTTGCCGGCGGTGAACTTGCGCGGCTGGCAGACCTGAACCAGATCGGCACGGGCGGTGGCCAGGAAATCGCCATGGCCATTCGTGGGGGGTATGGCCTGACACGCTTGCTGGACCATATCGACTTCATCGACATCGGCCGCCGCGCGCAGGCGACCGACGCCATCATCGTCGGTCACAGCGATTTCACCGTGTTTTCGCTGGCGTACCTGGCGGCCACCGGCGGCGTGACGTTTGCCGGCCCGCATGTGTGTTCGGACTTCGGGCTGGATACGGTCGACCCGTTCATGGTCGAGCACTTCTGGGGCATCTTGCGAAACCCGACCTATGCGTTGCGCGTGGATGGTCCGCAACCGCCTGGCTGCGCACGGCCGGGCCGCTACGCCGGCACGCTATGGGGCGGCAACCTGGCCATGCTGTGCAGCCTGATCGGCACGCCGTATCTGCCGGATATCCGCGACGGCATCCTGTTTGTTGAGGACATCAACGAGCATCCGTACCGCGTTGAACGCATGCTGCTGCAATTGCAGCAGGCTGGCGTGCTCGATGCGCAGCAGGCGCTGTTGTTTGGCGATTTCTCCGGATATCGCACCACGCCGTACGACGCGGGCTATGGTTTCGACGCCATGCGCGACTACCTTGCCGAACACCTGTCGATTCCGATCGTCACGGGCTTGCCCTTCGGCCATTGCCCAACCAAGGCGACACTGCCGATTGGGGCGCAGGCCGAGCTGGATGTTGACGCCGCGGGCTTTACGCTGCACTTGTCGGGGTATCCGACACTGAAGGCATAAGCCACTGGCCATCCGGGTCACGTCCGGGTGGTAAAATCTCGGGTTCTCCAAATGGCGACCGGCCAAGTGCTTGCCGCGCCAGATCACCGCTTTCCAAATCAAGGTTTCCACGTGCTTTCCACCGCCAACATCACCATGCAGTTCGGGCCCAAGCCCTTGTTCGAGAACATCTCGGTCAAGTTTGGCGAGGGCAATCGCTATGGCCTGATCGGCGCCAATGGCTGCGGCAAGTCGACCTTCATGAAAATCCTGGGCGGCGATCTGGAGCCGAGCTCGGGCAACGTGATGCTGGAACCGGGCGTGCGCCTGGGCAAGCTGCGTCAGGACCAGTTCGCCTACGAAGACATGCGCGTGCTGGACGTGGTGATGATGGGCCACACCGAAATGTGGGCTGCCGCGCAAGAGCGCGATGCCATCTACGCGAACCCGGAAGCGACCGACGACGACTACATGAAGGCCGCCGACCTGGAGGCCAAGTACGCCGAATACGACGGCTACACGGCGGAAGCGCGCGCGGGTGAACTGCTGATGGGCGTGGGCATTCCGACCGACCAGCACAACGGCACGATGAGCAATGTCGCCCCCGGCTGGAAGCTGCGTGTGCTGCTGGCGCAGGCGCTGTTCTCGAACCCGGACGTGCTGCTGCTGGACGAGCCGACCAACAACCTCGACATCAACACGATCCGCTGGCTGGAATCGGTGCTCAATGAGCGCAATTCCACCATGATCATCATCTCCCACGATCGCCACTTCCTGAACTCGGTCTGCACGCACATGGCCGACATGGACTACGGCACGCTCAAGGTCTACCCGGGCAACTACGACGACTACATGCAAGCCTCCCTGCAGGCGCGCGAACGCCTGCAGGCCGCCAACGCCCGGGCCAAGGAGCGCATCTCCGACCTGCAGGACTTCGTGCGTCGCTTCTCGGCCAACAAGTCCAAGGCGCGCCAGGCTACGTCGCGCCTGAAGATGATCGACAAGATCAAGGTGGAAGACATCAAGCCGTCGTCGCGCCAGAACCCGTTTGTCCGCTTCGAGATGGAGAAGAAGCTGCACAACCTGGCAGTGGAAACCGAGAACGCGCGCAAGACGTACGATCGCAAGATTTTCGATGGCCTGACGATGGCAGTGCGGGCGGGCGAGCGCATCGCCATCATCGGCGAGAACGGCGCCGGCAAGACCACGCTGCTGCGTTGCCTGCTGAACGGCGCCGTGAAGACCGGCGTGCAGCGCGGCATCGAGATCGACGGTGGCACCGTCAAGTGGGCCGAGAACGCCAATGTCGGCTACATGCCCCAGGACACCTACGAAGAATTCCCCGAAGACCGCGACCTGATGGACTGGATGAGCCAGTGGACGCAGCCCGGCGATGACGACCAATCGCTGCGCGGCACCATGGGCCGCCTGCTGTTCTCGGCCGACGACATCAAGAAGAGTGTGAAGGTGCTCTCGGGTGGCGAGAAGGGCCGCATGATCTGGGGCAAGCTCATGCTCGGCCGCCACAACGTGCTGGCGCTGGACGAGCCGACCAACCACATGGACATGGAGTCCATCGAGTCGCTGCAGATTGCGCTCGACAAGTTCGAAGGCACGCTGATCTTCGTGTCGCATGATCGCGAGTTGATCAGCGCCCTGGCCACGCGTGTGATCGAAGTGCGCCCGGACGGCACCCTGACCGACTACCTGGGTACTTACGACGAATACCTGCAGAGCCAGGGCGTCGAAGTCTGAACGTGGTGTGTCCTCGACGAGGGCACAGCAAAAAAGGCGGCCAACTGTGCCGCCTTTTTTGCTGCCCGACCGTGCGGGCTTAGCCTGTTGCCTCGTCGATCAGCAGATCGAGCTGGGCGATCACGTTGCTGGTCTCGGGCTCGCCGCGTGTTTTGCTGAGCGCGGCCTTGAGCGTGTCGCGCAGGGCGACGAGTTCCGCCACATTGCCGGCTTTCTCCACCTTCATCTCCAGCAGATAGCCGCGCAGGCCGAGATACCGGCTGATGGTTTCGGTATAGAACCGATAGAGGCGTTGATAGCCCTCGGCTGCGGGCCCTTTTGACGTGGTTGCCTGTGCGGGAGCCGCCTCCGTCGTGGTGGTCGCAGATGCGGGCTCAGCCTTCGCCGTAGTCACCCCGGCCGCGTGCGGGCGGATATAGCCGCCTCCCTCCAGCTCGTCGAACACCGCTTGCGTCATACCGAGCGGCTGAAGCTGCACGAGGATGTCGTCGCAGGTTTTCTCGCCATTCACCATCAGGAGCACCGCGCGGTGACGCTGGTCGAGGTGGTTCGCGCGCGTTCGGATCTCGTCCTGACCTTTTTCGGTCTTCTGATAGATGCGGGTGGTCATGGTCGTCTCCCTCGGCCGGCGCGTCTGCAGTGTGCGCTCTGGTGGCTCTACAATAGACCGATCATAACCGCCCGGGGGCGACGTGGGCCTCAGTCGCAACCCGGATAGCACAACGCGCACATCGCGCATCCACCAGAGCGAGACGACCGACGATGCAGCAACGCGACAAGCTTTTCATCAATGGCAAGTGGGTGGCGCCGCAGGGCAAGGGCGTCATTGAAGTGATCCATTCGGCCACGGAAGCCGTGATGGGGACCATCCCCGAAGGCAGCGCGGCAGACGCCGAAGCCGCCGTGGCCGCGGCGCGCGCCGCATTTGATGACTGGGCTGCCACGCCCGTGGCCAAGCGCGCCGAGTACATCCAGAAGATTGCCGACGGCCTGCATGCCCGCAGCGAAGAACTGGCGCAGCTGATTGCCGGTGAAGTCGGCATGCCGATCAAGTTGGCGCGTGCCATCCAGGTGGGCGGCCCCGTCTACAACTGGAGCAATTTCGCCAAGCTGCTCAGCACGTTTGAATTTGAAGAGCACGTTGGCAACTCGCTGGTGGTGCGCGAGCCCGTGGGTGTGGTGGGCGCCATCACGCCGTGGAACTACCCGCTCAACCAGATCACGCTGAAGGTTGCGCCCGCGCTGGCGGCCGGCTGCACGGTGGTGCTCAAGCCGTCGGAAGTGGCACCGCTCAACGCGTTTGTGTTGGCGGAAGTCATTGAAGAAGCCGGCCTGCCGCCGGGCGTGTTCAACCTGGTCACCGGCTATGGCCCGGTGGTGGGCGAGGTGCTGGCCGGCGACCCGGAGGTCGACATGGTGTCGTTCACGGGCTCCACGCGTGCGGGCAAGCGCGTGGCTGAACTCGCATCGCAGTCGGTCAAGCGGGTGGCGCTGGAGTTGGGCGGCAAGTCGGCCTCGGTGATCCTGGATGACGCGGACCTGCCATCAGCGGTCAAGGGCACGCTGTCGGCGTGTTTCCTGAACTCGGGGCAGACGTGCTCGGCGCACACGCGCATGCTGGTGCCGCGCGCCAAGTATGAAGAGGTGAAGGCGCTGGCCGCACAGTTTGCCGCTGCGTACGTGCCGGGCGATCCGGCGCAGGAAAGCACGCGCCTGGGGCCGCTCATCTCTGCCGTGCAGCGCGACCGCGTGCTGGGCTACATCCGCAAGGGGCTGGAGGAGGGCGCAGAACTCATTACCGGCGGCGCCGACACGCCCGAAGGCCTGACCACCGGTTACTTCGTCAAGCCGACGGTGCTGGGCAACGTCAAGACCACCGACACCGTCGCGCGCGAAGAAATCTTCGGCCCTGTGCTGACCGTCATCTGCTACGACGACGAGGAAGAGGCCGTCCGGATTGCCAACGACAGCATCTACGGCCTGGGCGGCGGTGTGTGGTCGGGCGACGAGGCCCGGGCGATTCGGGTGGCGCGGCGCATCCGCACGGGCCAGGTCAATATCAACGGCGGGCCGTTCAACATGCAGGCACCGTTTGGCGGCTACAAGCAATCCGGCAACGGGCGGGAAAACGGCAAGTACGGCCTGGAGGAGTTCCTGGAGTACAAGGCGCTGCAACTCAATCCCGCCAAGACGGCCTGATCTGCCCCACTTGCAGCACCAATGAAAAACCCGGCCTCGGCCGGGTTTTTTGCGTTTGACGCCCTCCGCCTACTTGCGGCTGCCGTCAGCGTTGTAGCCCTGGGCGGTGCCTTCGGCCAGGATGCGCGTCCAGACCGCGTTGCGCTCTTCGTCGGTCATGAAGACCCAGTTGCTGACCTCCAGCTGCGTGCGCCCGCAGCCCTGGCAAACCTCGTCGAAGAGGGTCGAGCAGATGCCGATGCAGGGGCTGTCTGGGCGGCCCAACAGAGTGCTGTCGGAAGCACTGGTTGCGTCGTCTGGCATAGGGCTGAAAGCGGTCGATTCGGTCATGGCCAGTATTTTACCGGCTTCGGCCCGACGTCAGCTGCACGGCGGTTCCCCCGTGCGCTGGCTGACATGATCGGCCGCCTTGGATAGCGCCAGCGCGGAATTGACCAGCGCGATATGCGAAAACGCTTGCGGGAAGTTGCCAACGAGCCGACGCAGGCGTGGGTCGTATTCTTCAGCCAGCAGGCCCACGTCATTGCGCAGCGCCAGCAGCTTGGTAAAGAGCGCGCGCGCTTCGTCATGGCGGCCCTGCATGACGAGGTTGTCGACGTACCAGAAGCTGCAGGCAAGGAACACGCCTTCGCCCTCGGGCAGGCCGTCGGTCGCCGCTTCGGTGCGGTAGCGGCGCACGAGGCCATCGACGAGCAGGTCTTCTTCGATGGCCTTGACCGTGCCTTGGATGCGCGGGTCGGATGCCGGCAGAAAACCCACCAGCGGCAGCATGAGAAGCGCGGCATCCAGTTCGTCGCTGCCGTAGCTCTGCACGAAGCAGCCACGCGCGGCGTTGTAGCCGTGGGCGCAGACCTCTGCGTGGATGCGGTCGCGCACGACGCGCCAGCGCTCTACCGGGCCATCAACGTTGAATTGCTCGATGGTTTTGACGGCGCGGTCGAACGCCACCCACGCCATGACCTTGGAGTGCGTGAAATGGCGCGAGGGGCCGCGGACTTCCCAGATGCCCTGGTCCGGCGTTTGCCAGATGCTTTCCAGATGCGTCATCAGCGCGACCTGCAGGCGCCACGAGGCATCGTCGCCGTCGAGGCCACCTTTGCGAGCGATGAAGAGGGCGTCCATCAGCTCGCCATACACATCGAGCTGCAGTTGTTGCGCGGCCGCATTGCCCACGCGCACGGGCTGAGCGCCCTCGTAGCCGGGCAGCCAGGGGACAGTCCATTCGCCCAGGCGGCGCTCCCCGGCAATGCCGTACATGATCTGCACCTGCGCCGGGCTGCCGGCTATCGCGCGTTCGAGCCATTGGCGCCAGCTGCGCGCCTCATCGTAGAAGCCGGCGTTCATCAGCGCGAGCAGCGTGAGGGTGGCGTCGCGCAGCCAGCAGTAGCGGTAATCCCAGTTACGCACGCCTCCAAGCTGTTCCGGCAACGACGTTGTGGGCGCGGCCACGACACCGCCGGTGCGGTGGTACGTGAGCGCCTTGAGCGTGATCAGGGAGCGCTCTACGGCTTCGGTCCATTCGCCTGCGCCGTGGCAGCGGCCTCCCCATGCGCGCCAGCGCGCCTCGATGTCTACCTGGGCTTCCAGCGCGTCGATCGATGCCGGTAACGGCAGGTGCGACGGCGAATGTGTGAGTACAAACGGGACCGCTTCGCCTTCGCTTACCGTGAAATCGGCCACGGTGGAAAGGTTTTCGCCCCGGATCGGGGCGGCGGTGCGCAGTGTCGTCATGTTGGGCCCGGCCACGGCGCGCAGCACGCAATCGGGCATGTCGCAGGGGCCGTCAGCCGGGGCGCCCGTGACTTCGGACACGCGGCTGACCCACGGTACAGACGCGCCGTAATCGAACCGCAGGGTCAGGTCCATGCGCATATCGACGGTGCCGGAGAGCCCGCGCACGATGCGGATGAGGTCGGAGGTGTCGTCCCGTGCGTCGGCGGTGCCGGGCAGACGGGCCGTCATCAGGTCGGTCACGCTGGCGGAACCGGTGTCGGTTTCGAAGACGGTCTCCAGCACGAGCGTGCCAGGCAGGTAGCGTCGGCGCGTGGCGCGGACTTCGCCTTGCGGCGCGATGCGCCACCGGCCGTGGTCTGGCGTGCCGAGCAGGGCGGCAAAACAGGCGCCTGAATCGAACCGAGGCCAACACAGCCAATCGATGGAGCCGTCGCGCGAAACCAGTGCCGCGGTTTCACAATCGCCAATCAACGCGTAATCTTCAATTCTTGAGGGCATTGCACTCCACTCCACGTACTTCAACGAGGCCGAGACCATGCATGAAACCACCCGTATCCTTCTTGAATACAACGCTGGGCGTGATCCGGAAAGGCTCACCCGAAAGCTGGATGCCATTGCCGCCGACCCGTTTTCATTCTTTCGCGGCACCAACAACCTGTATGCGGCCTCGCTGGCCGATGCTGCCTTGCTGCACGACGCACCCCGCACGCTGGTCTGCGGCGACCTCCACCTTGAAAACTTCGGCAGCTTCAAGGGCGACAACGGCCTGGTCTACTTCGACATGAACGACTTTGACGAAGCCCTCGCCGCGCCGTTTACGGTCGACCTGGTGCGCGTGCTGTCGAGCCTGCAGGTTGCCGCCTATGGCTGGAAACTGGCCGACGAAGATGCCAACAACCTGTGCCGCCGCTTTCTGGACACGTACGCCGCGGCGCTGGTCGATGGCAAGCCGCGCTGGGTGGAGCGCGCCACCGCCACCGGTATCGTGCGCGACCTGCTGCGCGGCCTGCGCAAGCGCAATCGCGCCGCCTATCTCGCGCAACGCACCGAGCGCGATGGCAACCAAATCCACCTGCGCATCGACGGCCGCCACACCTTGCGGGCTAGCAAGGATGAGGCCCGCCGCGCACGCCGCATCCTGCAGGCCTATGGCGAGCAGGGCAATGGCACCAGCAGGGGTAGCCACAACCAGCGCTTTATCGCCATCGATGTGGCGCGGCGCATTGCCGGCACCGGCAGTCTGGGGCTGGAGCGCTATTCCGTGCTTGCGCGCCCGGAGAACGACCCCGCCACGCTGCGGCTGATCGACATCAAGCTTTCCATTCCGAGCGTCTGGGCCGATACGCTCGGCAACGCGTGCAGCGTGGCGCCGTGGCACAGCGAAGCCGGCCGCGTGGTGGACATTCAGCGCCTGTCGCAGGCCATCTCGCCGGCGCTGCTGCGTGGCGTCGTTTACGGGGCCAAGGGCGAGAAGCCCAAGTCGTACGTTGTCAAAAGCCTGCAGCCGACCGCGGACCGTGTGGCGCTTGGCTCCGGCAAGAACGTGGTCGCCAATCTGGACGATGCGCTGCAGACCATGGCGCACGTGGCGGCCTGGTGCCATCTGCGCGGCTGTGGCCGCCACGGGACGGATCTCGTGGAAAAGGTGCAGGACTACGCGGCCGGCACGGCGTGGCGCAAATCGGCGCTCAAGCTGGCGGCGCATGGCCGCAAGGTGTCGTTGAAGCAATGGGCCGAGTTTGCTGAGGACTACCGCGAGGCGCGTGGTGACAAGGCCGCTTAAGTGCGTGGCGTAAGTGCGGGATAGCGCGCCATTGACGGCAGGTGCGTGAGTCCCATTTGAAACCCCTGTGAGATCGCAATGAAGAACCTCGACAACCCATCGCATGATCGCGAGGTGGGCGTTGCCGACGGCACGCAAGACACGACGCGTATCGACGACACCCGCATCGGTGCGGTGCGTCCGCTGATTTCCCCGGCGCTGCTGCTGGACGAGCTGCCCGTGCCTGCCGATACGCAGACGCTCGTTGAAGACACCCGCCGTGCCATCAGCAACATCCTGCACGGCCGTGACGATCGGCTGCTGCTGATCGTCGGCCCGTGCTCGATCCACGATCACGATCAGGCGCTCGATTACGCGCGCCGCCTCAAGGCTGCGGCCGATGCACTGAAGGACGACCTGCTGATCGTGATGCGCGTCTACTTTGAGAAGCCGCGCACGACGGTCGGTTGGAAGGGTTACATCAACGACCCGCGCCTGGACGGCAGCTTCCGCATCAATGAAGGGCTACGCGCTGCGCGGCAACTGCTGCTCGACGTCAACGCGCTCGGGCTGCCCGCCGCGACCGAATTTCTCGACCTGCTGAGCCCACAATACATTGCCGACCTCATCGCATGGGGCGCGATCGGCGCGCGCACGACAGAAAGCCAGAGCCATCGGCAGCTCGCCTCAGGCTTGAGCTGCCCCATCGGTTTCAAGAACGGCACGGACGGCGGCGTGCAGGTTGCCTCGGACGCGATCATCGCGGCGCGCGCCAGCCATGCGTTCATGGGGATGACGAAGATGGGCATGGCCGCGATCTTCGAGACACGCGGCAACGACGACGCGCACGTGATCCTGCGCGGCGGCAAGGGCGGGCCGAACTACGGCAGCGAGCACATCGAGGCGGCCTGCGCGGCGCTGCGCGCGGCAAAGTTGCGCGAACAGGTCATGGTGGACTGCTCGCACGCGAACTCAAACAAGTCGCATGAACGTCAGATCGACGTTGCGCAAGATCTGGCGCGGCAACTCTCGCAGGGCGAGCGCCGGATCGTCGGCGTGATGGTCGAAAGCAATCTCGAGGCGGGCCGCCAAGACCTGAAACCGGGTGTGCCGCTCAAGTACGGCGTGTCAATCACCGATGCGTGCCTGAGCTGGACCCAGACGGCGCCCGTACTCGACATACTCGCCGAGGCGGTGCGGCATCGGCGGGCGTATTCGTACGACGGGTAACGTGACGGCGGCAGGTTCGGGCTTGTCGCATTGTCCTAATCCTTGATGTAGCTCGGCGTCTCACTGTCATTTCACTGATGGCCAGCCGCTGCATATGCGCATGCGGCTCGGTCAGGCATTGTGTTTTGGCCCCAAGCCGGGTGATCTGCACATCTTCCAACGGGCATTCGACAATCAACCCGCCCTAGATGAAGCAGGCCGCAGCAGTGTATTCGCCTCTTCGCCCTTAAGTTGATCGACTCCGCAGCCGATAGTGCCCAGGTAGCCGGCCGCCTGGCGCGATGGTCGCGCCGCGTGAAGAGCCGTGCACGCCACTCTCGCCGCGCCCATGTCCGCTCGCCTGACCATCCGCACCCGCCTGGTGCTTTCGGTTTCCATACTGTTCCTGCTCGCCTTGCTGATTGGCGTGGCCGGCTTGCTGGGGCTGCGCGATGCCAACCGCGCGCATGAGCAGACCTTTACCAACCAGTTTCCGTCCGCACTCGCGCTGGGCGAATCCGATCTGAGCCTGACGCGTGCCCGCACCGCGCTCGACAAGGCGATGCTGTATCCGGAAGACAAGGGTGCGATGCAGTTGCTGGATCGTACGGAAGAACTCATCGTCCGCTCCGATGAAGCGTGGAAGAAATACCTGTCGCTGCCGCGCGACGACGAAGAGGAACGCCTGGCCAAGGACGTCGCCACCAAGCGCGATGCGGCTTCCGCCAGCCTGCGCGACATCATCAAGGCGCTTCGTGCTGGGGATCGCGCAACGGCGGACAAGATCATGGAAAAGGGCGTGTCCAAGGCCTTCCGTGATGCCAATGATTCGAGCCTGGCCCTGAGCAAGAAGCAACTCGCATTCTCCAAGGCCAACTACGACGCATCGCGCGATGCTTATGCGCGCTTCCGGCTGATCGTGGCGGCCGCCATCGTCATCGCGCTGGGGGCGGCGCTGTGGTGCGCGTGGTCGCTGCTGCGCGCGATCGTGGGGCCGCTGAATGCCGCGCTGGCGCAGTTCGACCGCATTGCCGCGGGTGACCTGACCGAGCGTGTGCGCATCGATCGTCAGGACGAAATGGGCCGCCTGCTCGAAGGCCTGGCCCGCATGCAGACCGCACTGACCGATACCGTGCGCCGGGTGCGCACGGGCTCGGAGTCGATCGGAGCCGCCACCAAGCAGATTGCCGCCGGCAATGCAGACTTGTCGCAACGCACGGAAGAGCAGGCCAGCTCGCTGGAAGAAACCGCTTCCAGCATGGAAGAGATGACCTCCATCGTGCGCCAGAACGCCGACAACGCGCGCCAGGCCAGCCAGTTGGCCGACAGCGCATCGGAAGTCGCCAGCCAGGGCGGCGCCGTGGTGACCGATGTGGTGGCGACCATGCGCGAGATCAGCGCGTCGTCGCGCACAGTGTCGGAAATCATTGGCGTGATTGACGGCATTGCGTTCCAGACCAACATCCTGGCGCTCAACGCCGCCGTGGAAGCCGCCCGTGCCGGCGAGCAAGGTCGCGGCTTTGCCGTGGTGGCCGGCGAGGTGCGCAACCTTGCGCAGCGTAGCGCCGCAGCCGCGAAGGAAATCAAGGAAATGATCGAGGCGTCGCTCTCCAAGGTGGAGACCGGCAGCGCGCTGGCCGAACGCGCGGGCAGCACGATGGAAGACATCGTGTCGTCCATTCGCCGCGTGACCGACATCATGGGTGAAATCGCTGCAGCCTCGAACGAGCAAAGCTCGGGCATCGAGCAGGTCAACAAGGCCGTCACGCTCATGGACGAAGCCACGCAGCAAAACGCGGCGCTGGTGGAGCAGGCCGCAGCCGCGGCTGAATCGCTGGAAGAACAGGCCCAGGCCCTGAACGCCGCCATCGCAGCATTCCGCCTCGCCTGAGTTTGATTTCACCGCCGTTGTCGTACGGGCATGGCAATGGCTTGCCTTGGACGCCCTTTCGGTTGATATAACCGACGGGTCCATTCAAGGAGTCGCCTCATGCCGTTCATCATTGCCGCGCTCGCGTTGGTTGGTCTGCTGATCTACGGCGCGCTCCGGCTGTATGCGGGCGTTGCCGCGGCATACGGCGCGGTGGCGGGCGGCGCGGCGGTGCTGCTGGCTGTGGCGCTGCTGGCCGGCGCAGTCGTTACTTTCATCCGGCGTTATCGCGCCGTTCATGGCGTGAACGTGAAAGGCCAGCGAATTGTGTCGCTCAGTGCAAGCTGGGGGCAGGTCGCGGTCGATGCCGAACAAAAGCGCGGGACGCTGCAGTTGCACGGGCAGGGCGCCCGTTTTCTCTTTGCCGATATTGTCGGCGCCGACGCGGTCGAGCGCGAGGGCGCCTGGACGCTGGTGCTGCGCCTGAAGCATCAAACGCAGGCCGATTGGCTGATCCCGATGCGCAACCGCCGGGAAGCGCACCGCTGGGCGAAGATCTTCGCGCTGGCGGCGAGCCAGGAGCTTTGACCGGCGCGTTGGGTTGACCGCTTATTCGGTCGTACTCGGATTCCAGAACGCCTGCGCCACGTGCGGCTGCGATTGCAGCGACGCCACGATGCGGTCCAGCTCGGATGCGTTCACGGCGGTCGACATCAGCATGGCTTCAATTTCCACGTGGTCGTCGCCAAAGGGTTCGACCGACAGATCGCTGATCGGGTAGCTCGCTTCTTCGAGCAGGCGTTCCAGATCGGCAAGTGCCTCCTTCTGGCGTTCGCTGGTCGAGATGACGCACATGGTGTACGTGACTTCGCTCGCCTGGTTGTCCAGCGGCGTGCGGTTGATGCGATCCACCACCGGCCGCAGCAGGATGTTCGAGGCCAGCACGAACAGCGTAATGAGAATGGCCTGCCCAATGAGATCGGAGCCGGTCGCCGCACCCACAGCGGCGGAGCCCCAGAGCGTGGCGGCGGTGTTCAGCCCGCGCACGTTCAGCCCTTCCTTCATGATGGTGCCGGCCCCCAGAAAGCCGACGCCCGACACCACATAGGCGATCACGCGGGTGGTGTCCGATGCGGTGCCGATCTGCGCCGCCATGTCGACAAACGCCGATGCGGCCACGGCCACCAGCGCATTGGTGCGCAGCCCCGCAGTCCGCTGTCTCACCTGCCGTTCAAAGCCGATGAGTGAGCCCAGCGCAAAGGCCGAGGCAAGGCTGATGAACGAATCCACCAGCGTGGCGATATTGAGATGGGCGAGGGCTTGCAGCGTCATCGGCGGCTCCTTGTTGTGGTGACCGGAGTCTTGGTGAAGGGCGCCGATGGTTATAGCACGGCGCCATGACACGCCGTGCGGGCCGTGGAGGCCGGACGGCTACTTATAGTCCCACCGCATCTGCTCGGGGATCGGCACGGCGTCCGACGTCTCGAGGCAGCGGTCGAGATAAGCGAGCAGGGAGCGCGGCTGGAAGCCGGTCTCCTGCACCAGCCGCGTGTTGTCGAACACGTAGCTCATGCTGGCGAACTTGGCATACAGGTGGATGCAGCGCGCGACCAGTCGCACGTTGCCATCGCCCGTCAAGCTCAGGAATTTACGCGCCAATGCTTTCTCGGCGATTTTTTCCTGGTACACGTAGCCGGCCAGCGCCTGGGCGTCTTCTTCCGGCGTCTTGCAACGCTTGAAGCGCGGGTACAGCGTTTCGATGCGCTCGGAGTTCGCGTCGCCGGCACTGACGTGATACAGGTCGTGCGCCAGCCTGGGCTTGGTCGACAACTGCACGATGGCCTCGGCGCAATCGTCCACGGGCAGGATGTCGACGCGGTCGGACAGCCGGCAACTGAACGTTTCGAGCATCGCCACCATGCGCAGCATCCAGAAAATGCTGCCTGACGGCTCGCACCCCAGCGTGCTGTGCCCCACCACGATGGACGGCCGCACCACCACCAACGGCAACTCGGGCACCGCTGCGCGCAGCTTCAGTTCGGCCATGCCCTTGGAATACGTGTACGGCACCGCGTGCTGTTGCAGCGCGGGCACATTCCAGCTTTCGCTGACATGGCGATTGGCGAGTTGGCCGCACGACATGGCCGTGCCGATCTGCATGAACCGCTTCAGGCGTTTGCCTTGCGCCGCCAGCCGGCCCAGCGCCAGCACGCCCTCAACGTTGGTTTCCCACAGCGACGGATGGTTCGAGAACGTTGCCAGCGCCGCGCAGTTGATGATGACTTCCGGATCGCCCAGCTCGGCCGCTCCGGCCTCGCGCAGGTCGAATGGCACGATTTGCGATTCGGTAATGGCGTTCAGCGTGCCGGGTGCGAATTCGAAACGCCGCAGGTTGCTGCGCAGCCGCGCTAACCCGTCTGCGGGCGTGTCGCCGCGCACGGCAAAGCGCGTGTCAGCCAGCAAACCTTTGGCTGCCAGATTGGCGGCAATGGCACCGCCCACGAAACCGGTGGCACCGGTCAGCAAAATACTCATGCGAGAAAACTAGATTTTCTTGGGGGGCAAAACGGGGGACCGTCCCGTTTGCAAACAACACGGCTGCTGCCGCACCGGTACGGGGCAAGGGGCAGGTAAGTCGTGCCAAATGATGCCGCGAACACGAAACGAAGTTCGTGGCCCGCTGGGTTCGCACAATGCGATGCGGCAAACTTACGCCCAATCGGCGATATATAAGAATGTAACCTTTCAGGCGCCTTTCGGCATCCCATTCGATCAGAGGGTTGACTCAGCTTTGCGGCACAGCGCAGCTTGACGCGGCGTTGGCGGCAATCTCGCGCGCCGCCTTGGCGCCTTCGACCTGCAGGATGGTCGGCAGCGACACGCCGTTCTTGGCAGCCGTGACTTCGGCCAGGATCGAGATGGCGATTTCCGGCGGCGTGCGGCTGCCGATGTAGATGCCGACCGGCCCATGCAGGCGCGCCAGCTCGGCATCGCTCAGGTCGAATTCCTTGAGGCGCTCGCGGCGGTTGGCGTTGTTGCGGCGGCTGCCGAGCGCGCCGACGTAGAACGCGGGCGTCTTGAGCGCTTCCATGAGTGCGAGGTCGTCGAGCTTGGGGTCGTGGGTGAGCGCGATGACGGCGCAGCGCTCGTCGAGCTTCATGGCCATCACCGTGTCGTCGGGCATGGTGCGGACCATGGCCACGCCGGGAATCGACCACTCCTCGCTGTATTCCTCGCGCGGGTCGCAGACGGTGATCTGGTAATCCAGGCCCACGGCGATCTGGCACAGGTAGCGCGAAAGCTGTCCCGCGCCAATGACGAGCATCCGGTAGCGCGGCCCGTGAATCGTCACGAGGCGCGCTTCGTCGAACTGAAGGCCGTCGGTGACGGTGGCGTGCTGCAGCGTTGCGGCGCCGGTCGCCATGTCAAGCGTGCGGGCGACGAGCTGACCGGCTTCCACGGCGCGCAGCAGGGCGTCGATTCCGCTGGAAGCGTTCAGCGGCTCCAGCACGAGTTGCAGCGTGCCACCGCAAGGCAGCCCAAAGCGATGCGCTTCTTCAGCGCTGATGCCGTATTTGACGGCTTCGGGCTTGGTGTAATGCAGGCCTTCGCGGCGCACGCGGTCGATGAGGTCGTCTTCAATGCAGCCGCCCGAGACCGAGCCGATGACGACGCCGTCATCGCGCAGCGCAAGCATCGCACCCTCGGGCCGCGGCGACGAACCCCACGTTTTGACTACCGTGACGAGCAGCACGCGCCGCCCTTGTTCTAGCCAGCGAAC
Source organism: Ralstonia sp. OTU4908 (assembly GCF_038440115.1). Taxonomy (NCBI): domain Bacteria; kingdom Pseudomonadati; phylum Pseudomonadota; class Betaproteobacteria; order Burkholderiales; family Burkholderiaceae; genus Ralstonia; species Ralstonia sp. OTU4908. Next base: position 23,115 of record NZ_JASATD010000022.1, read on the forward strand.
GCTGGTTTTCAAGACTTCAAGATCGACGCTGTCCATGATGCGTTGGCTGCGCTTTCGCGCGCTTGAGTGATGTGTTGCGGGGGAATGGACCGATTATGCCCCGTGGTGCAAAAACAGGTAGGCGGCCACCACGGCCACCACCGCCACGATGATCCACGGCCATGGATTGCGCGGTTGCAGCGCGGGGCTGACGTCGGGTGCGTGGCCGGGCGGTGCGCCGTGGGCCTGCAACTGGCCAGCGGCCAAGTCCGGAATTGCCTGTGTGGCCGGCATGCCGTCGACCGGAGTGGCATGTCCGTCGACGCCAGCCGAATCTGTGGGGCCGAATTCTGCCGCGAAACGCTGGAAGAACTCGTCCGCCAGTTTGCGAGCGGCGCCGTCGACAAGCCGCGAGCCGATCTGCGCAAGCTTGCCGCCCACCTGCGCCGTTGCGGTGTAAGAGAGCCGCGTGACCGTGGGGCCTTCTGGCGTGAGCTGCACCTGGGCGCTGCCCTTGCCGAAGCCGGCCGCGCCGCCCTGGCCGTCGAAATGCAGCGTGTAGCTGAGCGGCGGCGCCACGTCGGCCAGTTCCATGCGCCCCTTGAAACGCGCCTTGACGGGCCCGACGGCGGCGGTCATCGCAATGTCGTAGGCGGGGTTGGCGCCTGCCTCGGCAGCGGTGATGCTCTCGCAGCCGGGAATGCAGCGTTGCAGCACGGCCGGGTCGTTCAGCGCATCCCAGGCGGTCTGCAGGGGCACGGGCAGGAGATGGGTCTGGGTCAGTTCCATGGGGCGGTCGGTGGGGCAGGGGTGGGCGGGCGCGGGGGACGCGTGCGGCGAGCATGCGCCAGTTCGTGCTCCAGCGCAGCGAGGCTGTCGAAATGGTGCGCCGGCACCATCACGTCGACATGCGGCAGGATGGCCCGCACGCCACGTGCCCGCGGCTCAAAACCGGCAAAACGCAGCAGCGGGTTGAGCCAGACGATGCGATGGGCGAAGCGTGCCAGGCGTGCCATCTCGGCGTCGAGCAGGTCGATGTGCTCGTGGTCGAGCCCGTCTGTCACGAGTAGGACGGTGGCACGGCCGGACAGCGTGCGGCGCGCCCATTGGCGGTTGAACTCCGCCAGCGCTGCACCGATGCGCGTGCCGCCCGACCAATCCGGAACAAGCTGGGCGATGGCCTGCACGGCGACATCCGGATCACGCTCGCGCAACTGCCAGGAGACATTCGTCAGCCGCGTGCCAAACAGGAAAGCCTGGATGCGCTCCCGCGACTGCACCAGCGCATGGCAGTAGTACAGCACGGCGCGTGAATAGCGACTCATCGAGCCGGAGATGTCGAGCAGCAGCACCAACGGCGGTGTGCGGTCGACGGGCTGGCGGTATTTCCAGCCGGTCCACTCGCCGCCGGCGCGCACAGCCTGGCGGGCGGTGGCGCGCAGGTCGGGATGGCGTCCGCGCGAGGCGGCTTTCAGCCGGCGTGTCCGTTCCTGCGCCAGATGCACGCGCCGGCGGCGGATCATGTGTTGCAGCGTGCGCCATTCCGCCGCATTGAGCGTGTCGAAGTCACGCGTGCGCAAGGCCTCGTTGGCGGAAAAGGCGAGCGGCGCCACGATGTCATGGCGTTCGCCATCGGGCGTGGGGCCCGGGGGCAGATGTGTCGAAGGCTGCGCGCGCAAGGCATCGGCCAGGCGGTTGCTGCGTGCCGCCGGAATGCCGCCACGCACCTTGGGCAGCAGCAGGGCGCGCAGCTTGCCCTCCCAATCCGGATCCCGCCAGAACACGTTGAAGGCCGCGTCGAACAGCGGGCGCTCGTCGGGGTGCGAGACGAGCAGGGCGGACAGCGCGGCTTTTACCTCGTCGCGGCGGCCGATGTCGATATGGCTCAGGGCTTCGATGGCGTCCACCGCGCGGGAGGGCGCCAGCGGCATGCCTGCGTTGCGCAGCAGCCGCACGAAATGCGTCACGTTGCGCGCCAGCATCGGACACTGTGTCTGCAGGTTCGCTTGCATGCCTTACTCCGGCAGCGCGGGGGCCGCCAGCAGTTGCTCGATGGTCGGCATGTCGACGCGGGCCAGGTCGTCCTGGTACTTGAGCAGTACGCCCAGCGTGTCTTGCACGGACTGGGGATCCAGCTCCGTCACGTTCAGCGCCGCCAATGCGCGGCACCAGTCGATGGCTTCGGCAATGCCCGGGGCCTTGAACAGGTCGATACCGCGCAGACGGTGCACAAAATCGACCGCGCGCTGTTGCAGGCGGGCAGCCGTCTCGGGCGCGCGCTGCGCCACGATCTGCAGCTCCCGTGCCTTGTCGGGGTAGCCAATCCATTGATACAGGCAGCGCCGCTTGAGCGCGTCGTGCACCTCGCGCGTGCGGTTGGACGTCATGATGACGAGCGGAATCACCTGCGCGCGCACCGTGCCGAATTCGGGAATCGACACCTGGAAGTCCGACAGCAGCTCCAGCAAAAACGCCTCGAACGGTTCGTCGGCGCGGTCGATCTCGTCGATCAGCAGCACGCGTGGTGTCTCGGGATGGAGCGGGTCGGGCAGCAGCGCCTGCAGCAGCGGGCGCTTGAGGAGGAATTCGTCGCGGTAGAGGGTGTCGGCGCGGGGCTTCTCACCAGCGGCCTCTGCCAGGCGCAGCGCCATGATCTGGCGCGGGTAGTCCCATTCATAGAGCGCGCTGGCGGTATCGAGCCCCTCGTAACATTGCAGCCGCAGCAGCGACGTGCCGAGCAGGCCAGCCGCCGCCTTCGCCAGCTCGGTCTTGCCCACGCCGGGCTCGCCTTCGAGAAACAGCGGCCGCTGCATGCGCAACGCGAGGAACAGGGCCGTGGCCAGCTCGCGGCTGGCGAAATAGCCCTGGCCTTGCAGTTGCGCGATGCAGTCGTCGATGGAATCGACCGGCATGCCGTTCCTTGGGCGTGCGCTCAATGGTGGTGCGCCAATGCCTGTTCGACCGCGCGCGCCGTCAATACCGGAATGAGGTGCGCCCGGTATTCCGGCGAGGCATGCAGATCGCCCACCAGATCGTCGGCGGGCACCACCACCTTGCGCGCGGCTTCCGATGTAAAGCTGGCTGCCAGCGCCTGCTCCAGGGGTGTGCAACGGAACACGGACGGGGCCGCGCCCGTCACCGCCACACGCACGTTGTTGCCCTTGCGGCTGATGAACACGCCCACCAGCGCGAAACGCGACGCGGGGTTGCGGAATTTCACGTAGGCCGCCTGGTCCGGCACGGGAAACTGCACCTCGGTGATGAGTTCATCCGCAGCCAGCGCGGTCTCATACATGCCGAGGAAGAAATCGTCCGCCGCGATGTTGCGCCGTTCGGTGACGACGGTGGCGTTCAGCCCGAGCACGGCGGCCGGATAGCACGCCGCCGGGTCGTTGTTGGCAAGCGACCCGCCGAGCGTGCCCATGGCGCGCACCTGCCTGTCACCGATGCCGCCGGCCAGTTCGCCCAGCGCGGGCAGCATGCGGGCGATCTCCGCGCTGTCTGCCACATCGGCATGGCGTGTGGCCGCGCCCACCGTAATCACGCCGGGCTGTGTGCGAATGCCCGACATGCCCGGAATGCGCGTGACATCCACCAGCGTTGAGGGCTGTGCCAACCGCAGTTTCATCGCTGCCAGCAGGCTCTGGCCGCCGCCGAGGTATTTGGCATCGGTGTGCGTCTTCAGCGCGGTCACGGCGGTCTGGGCGTCGGTGGCTTTCTGGTACTCGAAGTCGTACATGGTTCGCTCCTTGCCTAGGCCTTGGCCGCTTGAATGGTCTGCCAGACGCGATGGGGCGTCGCCGGCATCTGGATGTCCTTCACGCCCAGCGGCGCAAGCGCGTCGACGATGGCGTTGATCAGTGCCGGCGGGGAGCCGATCGCGCCGGCCTCACCGCAGCCTTTGACGCCCAGCGGGTTGTGCGTGCACGGCGTGCCCTTGGCGGTTTCCACCGTAAAGCTGGGAAGATCGTTCGCGCGCGGCATGGCGTAGTCCATGTACGAGCCGGTCAGCAGCTGGCCGTTTTCGTCGTACACGCACGCTTCGAGCAGCGCCTGGCCGATGCCTTGACCAAGCCCGCCGTGGACCTGGCCCTCGACGATCATCGGATTGATGATGTTGCCGAAGTCATCCACGGCGACAAAACGGTCGATGTGCACCTCGCCGGTGTCGGGGTCGACCTCCACCTCGCAGATGTACGCGCCGGCCGGGTAGGTGAAGTTGGTCGGATCGTAGAAGGCGTTTTCGTCCAGCCCAGGTTCGAGCTTGTCGAGCGGATAGTTGTGCGGCACGTACGCCGTCAGCGCGACTTCGCCGAACGTCTTGGTGCGATCCGTGCCGGCCACGCGGAAGACGCCATCCTTGAACTCGATGTCCTCCGCCGACGCCTCCAGCAAATGCGCGGCGATCTTCTTGGCCTTGGCCTCGATCTTGTCGAGCGCCTTCATGATGGCCGAGCCGCCCACGGCAATCGAGCGCGAGCCGTATGTGCCCATGCCGAACGGGATGCGCCCGGTGTCGCCGTGCACGATCTCGATGTTGTCGATGGGCACGCCCAGACGATCGGCCAGCACTTGCGCGAACGTCGTCTCATGGCCCTGGCCGTGGCTGTGCGAGCCGGTGAAGACCGTGACGGAGCCTGTCGGATGGACGCGAATTTCGCCGGCCTCAAACAGGCCAGCCCGCGCGCCCAGTGCCCCAGCGATGTTCGACGGTGCCAGCCCGCACGCCTCGATGTAGCAGGAATAGCCCAAGCCGCGCAGCCGGCCCTTGGCGCGCGAAGCGTCGCGTCGGGCGGCAAAACCCTTCACGTCGGCCAGCTCGATGGCGCGGTCCAGGCAGGGTTCATAGTCGCCTGTGTCGTACGTCAGCCCCACCGGCGTGGCATACGGGAACGTGCGGATGAAGTTGCGGCGGCGCAGCTCAGCCGGGTCGATCTGCAGCTCGCGCGCGGCGGTTTCAACGAGGCGCTCGACCACATACGTCGCCTCGGGCCGGCCGGCACCGCGATACGCATCGACGGGCGCGGTGTTCGTGAACACCGCTTTCACTTCGGCATAGATGGCCGGCGTCTTGTACTGGCCGGCAAGCAACGTCGCATACAGGATGGTCGGCACGCTGCTGGCAAACGTCGACAGATACGCGCCCATGTTGGCCGTCGTATGCACGCGCATGGCGAGGAAATTGCCCTGCGCATCGAGCGCCAGTTCGGCATGCGTGACGTGGTCGCGGCCATGCGCGTCGGTCAGGAAGGATTCGGAGCGCTCCGCCGTCCACTTGATCGGCCGGCCAACTTTTTTCGATGCCCATGTGAGCGCCACGTCTTCCGGGTACAGGAAGATCTTCGAGCCGAACCCGCCGCCCACATCCGGTGCAATCACGCGCACCTTGGCTTCCGTCAGGCCCAGCACGAACGCCGACATCAACAGGCGCTCAACGTGCGGATTCTGGTTGGCGACGTAGAGCGTGTAGCTGTCGTCCTGGCGCGAATAGCTGGCGTTGACGGCACGCGGCTCAATCGCATTCGGGATCAGCCGGTTGTTTACGATATCGAGGTGCGTCACGTGCGCGGCCTTGGCAAACGCCGCGTCAGTGGCGGCCTTGTCGCCGTGGCCCCAGGTGTAGCAGGTGTTGTTCGGCACGTCGTCGTGGACGGCGGTGCCTGCGGTATCTGCGGTGGCAGTGTCGACCACGGCGGCCAGTTCGTCGTACTCGACGTCGATCATCTCGACCGCATCTTTGGCGATCTTCACCGATTCAGCCACCACCAGCGCGACCTGATCACCCACATGGCGCACCTTGCCTTGCGCGAGCACGGGGTGGGGCGGCTCCTTCATCGGCGTGCCGTCAATGCTGTGGATGAGCCAGCCGCACGGCAGGCCGTTCACCTTGTCGGCTGCCAGGTCGTCGCCCGTCAGCACGGCCAGCACGCCCGGATGGTTGCGTGCGGCATCCGTGTTGATGTGTTTGATGCGGGCATGCGCATACGGCGAGCGCAAGAACACTGCGTAGGACTGGTGCGCCTGGACAACGTCGTCCGTGTATTGCCCGGCGCCCGTCAGGAAGCGGAAGTCTTCCTTGCGTTTGACGGACGCGCCGATCAGGTGGTTGTTGGGTTCTGCGGGAGCGTTCATGGTGGTCTCCTCGCTGGGGTCAGGCTGCGTGAGCCCGTGCCGCGGCCAGGCTTTGCAGCGAGGCATCGTCGCCTTCGGCTGCGGCCATGGCTTCGGCACCGTGCATCACAGCACGCACGATGTTGTGATAACCCGTGCAGCGGCAAAGATTGCCGTCGAGCTGCTCGCGCACCGTGTGTTCATCTGGATGCGGGTGCTGCGCAACCAGTGCCGTCGCCGCCATCACCATGCCGGGCGTGCAGAAGCCGCATTGCAGGCCGTGGCATTGACGAAAGGCTTCCTGCATCGGGTGCAGTGCACCATCTTTCGACAGGCCTTCAATGGTTGTCACCTCGGCGCCGTCAGCCTGTACGGCCAGGATGTTGCAGGACTTCACCGCGCGCCCGTTCATATGCACCGTGCACGCACCGCATTGGGCGGTATCGCAGCCGACGTGCGTGCCGGTCAGGCGCAGGTGCTCGCGCAACAGTTGAACTAGCAGGGTATGGGGTTCGACACTGACGGTGACAGGCGCACCGTTGACCGACAGCTTGAGGCTGATCGCCATGGGAGTCTCCTTGGGGGATGGGCGCCGGGTGCCACGCTGTGCGTCTTCCTGGCTGCGAAGATGCACGCGTGGTCTCGATATGGGTGGTCGCGGCTCTACTCAGTAAAGCACAGGCGAACGAGAAGACAACTGCGGCGCGGTGAGCCGGTCGGGGGAGACAGGGCGATGCTGCGGCATGAAACAACCCAGACAAATGCCGCAGACATGACAAAGGGCCGGAATCCGGCCCTCGATTGGCACCAGGCGGTCATGACCTGGCGGGTGTGGCGGCGGGTGTGATGACACACGGCCGGCGCACGGTGCTACTGAGACTTCGGGTACTGCATACAGCTAACTCGGGCACACGCCCATCAACAATAGCGCGGCGGGTTAGGCCTTGGCAGTGCGGTGCGTGCCGAACAGGTTCGCGATTGCCGAGAAGAACTGGGCGAACGAGAACGATTGGCCGCTCGGACGGCGATAGTAGTAGATACCTTCGGACATTTCGCGCTCGATCAGTTCGCGTTCGAGTTGATCGGTCAGCTTCAGGTCGTTCGTGTTTTGCATGATTGGCCTCTTAGGGAAATCCCGGTTAGGGAATACCCTGACTATACACCAGATGATGCAATGCACCATACGTAGGCTTACCTATGCACCCTTTCTGAGCGGCTGACCGTTGCTCAGCCACCACGCTCGTGTTGCACTGCACCAACGTGGTGCGGTCATCGCTTTAGCGGCCAGATTTGCGCGTCACTTCACGGGAATCGGCTGGCTGGCCGGGATCGGCACGGCCGTCACGCTGTTCTTCGGGCTCCCCGATATGACCTTGTCCGAATACGTCAGATAGACCAGCACATTGCGTTTGCGGTCCACCGTGCGCACCACGTGCAGCGTCTTGAAAACGAGCGACAGGCGCTGCGTGAACATGTCGTCCTGCTGCGGCAGCGGCTTGACGAAGCTGATCTGGCCGACCTGCCGGCAGGCCACGGCGGCTTCGCTCACGTCTTCGGCCACCCCCAGCGAGCCCTTGATGCCGCCCGTGCGCGCCCGCGAGACATAGCAGGTCACGCCTTGCACGAGCGGGTCATCAAAGGCTTCGATGACGATCTTGTCGGAGCCCGTAATACGGAAATTGGTGCTGACGCTGCCGATGTCCTCGGCACGGGAGCATCCAACGGTGCTCAGAGCGAGCGCGGCAATCAAGAGGGGGAGTTTGGTGAACGGGCGCATGGCTTTGCGTAGATAAAAAGAGGGTTTGTCAGTCAGAGCAGCGATTCGGGCGGCCAGGATGCCGCGGCCTCGTCTACGAACGTGGGCCGCATGTCGGTGTGTTGGCGGGAATGCTCTATACGGCGGTGAAGGGCGTCCATGAAGACCTTGACCTTGGCGGGCATCAGGCGGCGGCCCGGGAAGACGGCGTACACGCGCATCGGCGGAGATTGGAATCCCGTCAGCACCTCCTGCAGCGCGCCCGAAGCGATCAGGTCGGTGGCAAACACGGAGGTGATGCGGGCGACACCCAGGCCAGCGATGGCCGCCTGCATCCGCAATTCGCTGTTGGAGGTGCGCATGCGGAAGTCGAGCGGCAGGTTGATTGTCTCGCCGCCGGGCGTGCGGAACTGCCATTCAGCTTCATTCGAAGTGCCGAGACAAGGCCAATCGGTGAGTTGGTCCGGGTGCGTTAGCGGCCCAAGGCGCTCCAGCAGTTGCGGAGCGACGACCACCGCGCGGCGCAGATCGAAGACGCGCTGGGCCACAAGGCCGGAATCGGGCAATGGGCCGCGCGGCACGGTCAACATGATGTCGTAGCCCTGTGCAAGCGGATCGATCTGACGTGGCGCGACATCCACTTCGATACGCAAGCCGGTGTGTTCGCGCATGACTTCCAGCACCACCTCGGCGAGCTGCTTGGCGGCAAATTCGTACGGCATGGCAATGCGCAATGTGCCGGCGGGCGATTGGAACGTTGCTGCGGCGTCTTCCGAGACTTCGCGCAGCCGCTGGAACAATGGGCCGGCATCGCGCAGCAGGGCTTCACCGGCATCGGTCAGCCGCAGGCGGCGCGTGCTGCGCTCGAACAGGCGTACGCCCATCTTCCCCTCCAGCCGCGACACCGCTGTGCTGACCGAAGACTTGGGCAACCCCAGCCGATCGGCCGCGCGCGTGAAGCTGCCCAGCGTGGCCACGGTGCAGAAAGTGTCCCAGTCGTTCCAGTCCGTCGTTCGCATAGTTGAACAATGAATTTGTCGGCAGGCGATTTCCGCCGGTTTCGAGGCAAATTACCATCCCTGCATGAACACGCCAAGCACAGACCACACGGTTTCCCCGCCGCCCCCACCGCGCAACCCGGCCGCCGAATCGACCGTCGGCAGCCGGATGGAACTGCGCATGGTCGGGATGGTGATTGGCTTGGCGACGGGCGTGGACTACATGTCCAACCTGATGTTCTCAATTGCCGGACCGCATATCGAAGGCGGGGTGCTGGCGTCACAGGATGTCTATCTCTGGGCCGTGACGGCGTATGCAGCAGCGGCAAGTCTGTCGATTCTGGTGATGGGCCGGCTGGCCGACCACATGACCTACCGCAGGCACACGCTACTGTCGCTGCTGGTGTTTATTGTCGGCACGCTGATGTGCGCGGCGGCCGAGGGCGGCACGATGCTGATCGTCGGGCGGGCGGTGCAGGGGTTTGGCGGCGGCCCGATGCTGTCGACTTCGCGCATCTTCGTGCAGCACAGCCCCGCGCACGAACGCCGCACGATGATGAAGGGCATGATCTACGGCATCTTCGGGCTGAGCTGCGTGTCGCCGATGCTGTCGGCGGCGCTGACGGAGCAATTCGGCTGGCGCGCCATCTTCGTCGCGCAGCTGCTGGTGGCCGTGGTGGTATGCGGGCTGGTGGCGGCGTTTTATCCGCATCCGAAGATGCACGAGCGCCAGGGCGATTTCGCCTCGCTCGATTGGCCCTCAGCCATCGCATTTGGGCTGGCGGCGCTGATTGCGCTGCACGGCTTTCAGCAGGCCCGCTTCATTCATCCCGATGGTTCGCCTGCCCAGGTGGTGCCGATCATTGCGGTGGTGGCACTCATCATCTGGGTCGGCATTCGCCAGACGGCCCACCCATTGCCGTGGGTGGACTTGCGGGCCACGCTGCAGCGGCGCTTCATGATGGGCATGGTGTTCTACGCCATCTATTACATGTTTGCGAGCGCCTGGGGCTTTCTTTCGTCGAGCCTGCTGCAGAACGGTCTGGGCTTTCGCTACGAGACCACCGCGCAGTTGATGAGCCTGGGCGGGCTGGTGACGGTGGTGCTCGGCATCCTGAACTTTCAATTGACGAACGTGTTGCCGACCAAGCGCGTGCTGATCTCCATCGGCTTTGTGCTGATGGCGACAGCTCTGCTGTGGATGTCGCATGTGGCCATGCCAGGCGCCTCGGTGGCGGCGGTGATGCCGGGCTTCATGATCGAAGGCATGGTGGGGGTGTTTGTGGTGATCCAGGTGGCGGGACTGACCTACGTGGATTTGCCGGCCAAGGATTTCGGCCATGCCTACCAGTTCAAGGGAATCATGCGGGCTTGGGCGCAGGCCTTTGGGACGATGGGGGCAACATTGTTGCTGCAGCGCGGACAGGCGCAGCATCGCACCGATCTGGTGGGGCACGTCAGCGCGCTGACGCCGGCCTGGCAGTGGCCGCATCCGTTGCAGGGGTCGGAGTTGATGCGGATCTCGTTGGAGATTGATCGGCAGGCGACGTTGCTGGCGGTGGGGGATTTGTTCGCCTGGGGCGCGGTGGTGGCGTTGGTTTGCGCGGGGGCGATCTGGTTGCAGCGGTCGTTGCGGTGAGGGTCAATCCAGCTTCTGTTCCGGCGCCGTGGCCTGGGGCATCTTGCAGTTGAAGGCTGGCGCCTCGTCTTGCAGGTCCAGGTGATTCATCAACGTGGGGGCCAAGACCTTGAGCACTTGCACGGTCAGTGCGCTGGTGAATTTGTACTTGGCCGCGTCTGCGCCGGCTACGTAGGCGACGACGGTGCCGAAGTAGCGGTCTCCCAGATAGAAGACGAACGCGCCGGAGCGGCTGACGACCCGCTCGGAGATAAGGCCGCCGCCGCGGCTGAAGGTTTTGAAGCGGTTGTCGCCGGTACCGGTCTTGCCGCCGATGGCGATGGGTTTGCCGTTCTTGTCGATGAACGTGCCGGAGATACGCTTGGCGGTGCCGCCTTCGACGACGCCGGCCAGCGCGGATTTGACCAAGGGTGGAATCTCGGGCGGCAGCACGCGTTCTCCGGCGTTGGGGTCGCGGCAGAGCATGACTTCGTAAGGCGTGTCGGCGGCGAAGCGCAGGCGGTCGATGCGTACGCTGGGCAGGCGGATGCCGTCGTTTTCGATGATGCCCATCAACTCCGCCAGCGATGCCGGCCGGTCTGCCGATGCGCCGATGGCCGTGCCGTATGAGGGCACCAACGATTCGAACGGATACCCCAGCCGCTTCCACATCGCGTGAATCTGCTGGAACGCCTCGATCTCCAGCATCTGCTTGATGCGCTTGTCTTGCGCGGCCTTGCGGTGCGATTGCAGCAGCCATTTGTAGACGGACAAGCGCTCATCGGCGCTGGCCTCGTTCACCTGCGCGAGCGTGGCTTGCGGATGGGTGCGCAGATACGCCACCAGCCACAGCTCCAGCGGATGCAGCCGGGCAATGTAGCCGCGGTCGGCCAGGTCGAAGCGTTGGACGGAATACTTCTCATACAGGTTGGTGAGTTCGGCCTCATCGAGCTTCGCGCCTGGCAGGTAGCTGCGGATGAATGCAGCGAGTTTTCCTGGTCCGGCCTCCGGGTCGATGCTGCGGTAGATGGTAGCCAGCCGCACCGGCGTGGCGCGCGTGCTTTGCACCAGGATGGCTTCACGCTCCCGGTCGGTCTTGCCTTTGTACTTGGTATAGAAGCGGCCCATGAAGAGCTTGCCTTCGCGGTCGGCAAAGCGTTGCAGGTAGACCTGTCGCTGTGGGGAATCGGGGTTGGTCAACGCCTCGGCGCCCGCATTGGGCAACTGGTGCTGAAAGTAGCGCGAGATGTCGCGCATGATCCGGACGAAGACGAGGTTGACGGAGTGCTTGAGCCCCTCGCGCACCGTGAAGTTCTGGGTGCCCTCCCATTTCTCGAAGTTTTCGAAACTCTGCATGCCGCCGCCGGTGGCAAACCACTCGCCGGCGTTACCGGAGTATTTGCGCTCCATCGATGCATCGAGCATCGCCGTGAGCGACCGGTCTTGCGTGTGGGCGAGGTAGTCGACAGCCCAGCGCTCGATCGGGTTCTGCACGGGAATATTGACCTTGCGCAGCGCCGCCACAGGTTGATCGGCGTAGCGCTTGTGCAACTCGGCCACGATCTGAAGGTACGTCACCAGCGTGCGCAGCTTGGCCGTTGAGCCCAGATCAAGCTTGACGCCCTCGTTGATGTCGAACGGCTTGTCGAACGTATCGGCTTGCACCAGCACGCGGTTGCCGCCCGGCGCGCGTTCGTAGAGCGTGAAGCTGTAGGTCACGCCGCCCGGGTCGCCGCGCTCCAGCATCTTGTCGCCGACGAGGCCGGCGGCCTTGGCGCGGGCCGGGTCGCGCAGCTTGCGCAGCTCAGATGAGACATCGCGCTGCAACGGCGCGTCCAGCGTGCTGCTTGCGGTCAGGTCGAGCCGGTCGAGCGCATACATGCGCGAGATCCCAAGCATGCCCGCCAGGTTCACGCGTACGGCATTCGTGCCTTTGTGCTCCATGGGGGGCGGCGGCACGCGCGTGTTCAGCGCCTGCTGCTTGAGCGACTGCGCAATCGCCGCATCGCGCAGCGCGGGCGGAATCACGCCGGACGCGGCCAGCACGCGCAGGTAAGCGTTGGTCAACGTCTCCAGCTCATCCAGGTTCTCAAGGTAATACGACGGCCGCCGCTGCGAGACCAGCAGGCTCAACGCTTCCTTGTAGGCCAACGCACGGTCTGCGAGCGGCGCGGCCGACTGGGCCGCGAGCAATGCATTTACCTGGGCGAAGTCGCGTCCGTACCAGACCCACAGCGCATCGCCAATCCCCTGAATCTCGCCAAAGCCGGCGCGTGCGCCCAGTGGCACGGTGTTCAGGTAATCGACCGCGAGTTGGTGGCGCGCGGCAGTGGTGTCTTCGCCGTTCAGGTAAGCACGGGCGGATGCGGAGAACATTTGCCGCAGCTTTTCGCTGGGCGATTCGGTGCGGCCTTCGGGCGAGTGGCGGTACTTCTCGATTTGCGTGGCCAGCGTGCTGCCGCCAGGCGATTCATGCGCCGGGTCGACCGCGTGCAGGGCACGGTCCCAGACGGCGCGCGCGAGACGCGACCACTCCACGGCCGGGTTGCGCTTGGGGTATTCGGTCTGCAGCAGCGTGCGGTTTTCAATCGCCAGCAGCGAGTTGACGAGCAGCGGCGGCACCGACGCGAAACTGTCATACACGCGTTCGGGGTGCCGCACGCGGTAGATCGGGCGGCCATCGTCATCGAGTAATTCCAGGCCAGCCTGGTCCTTCTCGCGATAGGGCGGATTCATGCCGCTGTCCATGCGCGCGACCATCTCCTTGGATGGCACGGCCTGCTGGGCAACGACGTAGCCGCGCGAGCGCAGGCGGTCCAGAAAGGTGGGGAGATCGTGATAGCCGAGCCGCAGGTCGTAGGGGCCGGAGTTTGGATAGCGGGCCGAATCGTTCGGCCCGGGCTTGACGGGAAAGGTTTGCGACTTCGCCAGTTGCGCGAAGTAGCGGGCTTGCCAGGCGGAGGTGCGGAATTCGTGCGCGACAAGCAAGGCGGCCATCGCAAGCACCAGCGCCACGACGACGGCCAATTTGATGATGATGGGGCGGCGTATTCTTTTCACTCGCTTGCGCTCCAATCGCAGGCGAACGGGCGCCTTGCTTCAATCTAGCCCATGCGGCCGTCGTGTCCAGCGGCTTGTAACTTTGGAGCCGCCATTGCAAGCCTTACGAGGGCGCGTAATACGGGATGTTCTGCTCGTCGTACAACCGGTACGTCAGCGCCAGCATGGCCTGAATGTCTTCAGACTCGTCGAGCAGCCGCGTGCTGAAGATAATGGGCGAGACCAATTGCGGATCGTCGAGTTCCATGTAGCAGACATCTTCGCGCCGCAGGCCCGCCACACTGCGCGGCACCACTGACACGCCTTCGCCCGCGGCAACCAACCCCAGGGCAATTTGCAATTCCCGTGCCTCATAGATCTTGCTGGGTTCCAGCGCGCGATCGTGGAAGAGGGCGAGCACCTGATCGGCATAGCTCGGACGCGGTGTGCGCGGATAGATGATGAGCGTGTCGCCGACAAGGTCGCGCAGGGATACCGTTGGCTTGGCGCCCAGCAGCGCATGGCCCGAAGGCAAGGCGACGATCAACCGTTCGTCGCGCAGCAGGATACGTCGCACGTTTGGGTCTTCATAGCGGATGCGCCCGAACCCGACATCGATGCGGCCGTCCTTGAGCGCCTGGATCTGGTCCATGGTCGTCATCTCGTGCATGGTCAGATCGACCATCGGGTACTCCGCGCGAAAGCGCCGGATGACCTTCGGCAGCATCCCATACAGCGTTGATGCCACGAAGCCGATAGACAGGCGCCGCTCGATCTGGCCGACGCGCTGTGTCATCGAGGCGAGTTCGGCCGTTTGCGCGAGCAGTTGCCGCGCGTGCGCGTGAAAGAAGCGGCCGGCTTCGGTCAGCTTGAGTGGGCGGCTGCCGCGCTCGAACAACCGCACGCCGACTTCCTCTTCCAACTGCTGAATCTGCCGCGAGAGTGGCGGCTGCGCGATGTGCAGCCGTTCAGCGGCACGGGTGAAGTTCAGCTCTTCAGCGACGGCAACGAAGTAGCGAAGGTGGCGCAGCTCCATTCTTATACCTCTGGAGTATGAAACTGATACTAAATCAGTGTTGGACGTGACAATTCGCGCTGCGTAATCTGGTTCCCACGTTGATAGCAGTTCTTCTGATACCTGGAAAACATGATTCGCTCGATCGAGGCAATTCTAGTGGATGTGCCCACCATCCGTCCGCACAAACTGTCCGTCGCCACCATGCACACGCAGACGCTCGTCCTCGTGCGTGTGTGCTGCGAAGACGGCATCGAAGGCTGGGGCGAGGCCACCACCATTGGCGGCCTCAACTACGGCGAAGAGAGCCCCGAGAGCATCAAGGTCAACATCGACACGCACATCGCGCCGCTGCTGATCGGCATGGAGGCGCGCAATGTGGCGGCAGCCATGGCTCGCGTGCGCAAGACCATCCAGGGCAACCGCTTTGCCAAGTGCGCGCTGGAAACAGCGCTGCTGGACGCGCAGGCCCGCCGGCTTGGTGTGCCGCTGTCAGAACTGCTGGGCGGCCGGCTACGCGATGCGCTGCCGGTGGCCTGGACGCTCGCCAGTGGCGACACGAAGAAGGACATTGCCGAGGCAGAAGCGATGCTGGCTGAGCGCCGCCACCGCATCTTCAAGCTGAAGATCGGCTTGCGCCCGGTAGCAGACGATGTGGCCCATGTACTGGCCATCAAACGGGCGCTGGGCGATGCCGTGAGCGTGCGCGTGGACGTCAATCAGGCCTGGAGCGAGCTCGACGCCGCCAATGGCATCGCCGCGTTGCAGACCGGCGGCATCGACCTGATCGAGCAACCGGTGCGCGCAGAAAACCGCGCCGCGCTGGAGCGCCTCGCCCGCCAGTTCGCCGTGCCGATGATGGCCGATGAGGCACTGCACGGTCCGCTGGATGCCTTCGAACTGGCGTGCAGCGCGAGCGCCGACGTCTTTGCCGTGAAGATCGCGCAGTCCGGCGGGTTGGTTCCGGCCATGCAGGTCGCCGCCATCGCGCAGCTTGCGGGCATCAGCCTCTACGGCGGAACTATGCTGGAAGGGGCAGTCGGCACAGCAGCGTCGGCCCACGTGTTTTCCACCTTTGGCGAGCTGCAGTTCGGCACCGAGCTGTTCGGCCCCTTGTTGCTCACGCAAGAACTGCTGACCGAGCCGCTGCAATACCGCGACTTCATGTTGCAGGTGCCGACCGGCCCCGGCCTGGGCATCGAGATCGATCGCGACAAGCTGGCGCGCCTGCGCCGCCAATAACAACCGCCTTACCAAGACACCGCCAAGGAGACCACGATGCTGTTCCACGTCCGCATGGATGTCCGCCTGCCGGCCGACATGCCCGCCGATGTCGCCAACGAGATCAAGGCGCGCGAAAAGGCCTACTCGCAAGATCTGCAGCGCAGCGGCAAGTGGCGCCACATCTGGCGCTTGGTTGGCGAGTACGCGAACTACAGCGTCTTCGACGTGCAGAGCAATGCTGAACTGCACGACATCCTGACGGCGCTGCCGCTGTTTCCGTACATGGAGATTTCCGTGACACCGCTGTGCCGTCATCCGTCGTCAGTTCACAGCGACGACGCTTGAGACATTCCCTAGAAAACCACGTGGAGACACCCATCATGAACGTGCGCGTATTCCAAACGAAAGAAGTGCAGGACCTGCTGAAGGCCGCTACCAACCTGGATGGCAACGAAGGTAACGCCCGCCTGAAGCAGATCACCCACCGCTTGCTGGCGGACCTGTTCAAGGCCATCGACGATCTCGACATCACGCCGGATGAAGTCTGGGCCGGCATCAATTACCTGAACAAGCTTGGCCAGGACGGAGAGGCTGCATTGCTGGCTGCCGGCGTGGGCCTGGAGAAGTATCTCGACATCCGCATGGACGCCGCCGACGAGGCGCTTGGTCTCAATGGCGGGACGCCTCGCACGATCGAAGGCCCGCTGTACGTGGCGGGCGCAACGGTGCGCGATGGCGTGTCCCGCATCGACGTTGATCCGGACCCCGCCGCAGGCCCGTTGATCATTCACGGCACGGTAACCGGCCAGGACGGCAAGCCGGTCGCCGGCGCCTTGGTCGAGTGCTGGCATGCGAATTCGAACGGCTTCTACTCGCACTTTGACCCGACCGGCGAGCAGAGCCCGTTCAACCTGCGCGGCGCGGTCCGGACCGGTGCCGACGGCAAATACGAATTCCGCACGCTCATGCCCGTGGGCTACGGCTGCCCGCCAGAGGGTGCGACCCAGCAACTGCTGAACGGACTGGCCCGCCATGGCAACCGGCCGGCGCACGTGCACTTCTTCGTCACGAGCGATGGCCACCGCAAGCTGACGACGCAATTCAACATCGAAGGCGACCCGCTGATCTGGGACGACTTCGCCTACGCCACCCGTGAAGAACTGATTCCGCAAGTGGTTGAGAAAACCGGCGGCGCCGCATTCGACCTGAAGACCGATGCGTACAAGGACATCGAATTCAACGTCGTGCTCACGCCGCTGGTTCAGGGCAAGGACAACCAGCGCGTGAATCGCCTGCGTGCTTCGGCCGAGGCCTGAGACCCAAGACCTCACGTGGAGACAACCATGTCCGCCTTGATCGACAAAGCCAACGAACTGGATCACCTGCTCTCAACCGCGGTGGTGGATGACGAAGAGGCGGGCATATTCCGCTGCCGCCGAGACATCTTCACCCACCCCGATCTGTTCGAGTTGGAGATGAAGCACATCTTCGAGAACAACTGGGTGTATCTCGCGCACGAAAGCCAGATTCCGAACAACAACGATTACTACACCACGTGGATCGGTCGCCAGCCGATCGTCATCACCCGCGACAAGACGGGTGAGCTGAACGCGGTCATCAACGCCTGCGCACACAAGGGCGCGATGCTCTGCCGTCGGAAGCACGGCAACAAGGGCAGCTTCACGTGCCCGTTCCATGGCTGGACGTTCTCCAACACCGGCAAGCTGCTCAAGGTGAAGGACGAGAAGACCACCGAGTATCCGGTGCAGTTCAACACGCACGGGTCGCACGATCTGAAAAAGGTCGCGCGGTTCGAGAGCTATCGCGGCTTCCTGTTCGGCAGCCTCAACGCCGATGTGCAGCCGCTTGAGGCGTACCTGGGCGAAGCGCGCGTGATCATCGACCAGATCGTCGACCAGGCGCCCGATGGCCTGGAAGTGCTGCGCGGCAACTCCACGTACGTCTATGACGGCAACTGGAAGATGCAGATGGAGAACGGCTGCGACGGCTACCACGTCAGCACCGTGCACTGGAACTACGCCGCAACGATGGGCCGGCGCAAGGAAGGCGGCACCCAGGCCGTGGATGCGAACAGCTGGAGCAAGTCGGTGGCGGGCGTCTACGGGTTCCAGCATGGCCACATCCTGCTGTGGACGCAGACGATGAACCCGGAAGTGCGGCCCGTCTATGCGCACCGCGAGGAAATCAAGGCGCGCGTGGGTGAAACCCAGACCGATTTCATCGTCAACCAGACGCGCAACCTGTGCCTGTATCCGAACGTGTTCCTGATGGATCAGTTCAGCACGCAGATTCGCGTGGTGCGCCCGATCAGTGTCGACAAGACCGAGGTCTCGATCTTCTGTTTCGCGCCGAAGGGCGAAAGCGCAACGGACCGCGCAACGCGTATCCGCCAGTACGAGGATTTCTTCAACGTCACCGGCATGGGCACCGCCGACGACCTCGAAGAGTTCCGCGCCTGCCAGAACGGCTATGCCGGCACCACTGCACTGTGGAACGACCTGTCGCGCGGCGCACCGCTGTGGGTGCACGGCCCCGACGAGAACGCCACCAAGATGGGCCTGAAGCCGCTTATCTCGGGTGAACGCAGTGAAGACGAGGGGCTGTTCGTCTGCCAGCACGAATATTGGGTACAAGTCATGCGCGACGCTCTGAAGAAAGAAAGCGAAGGAGTGGCGGCATGAGCTCCAATTACCACAACGTCTGCGCGGCTCTGTACCGTGAAGCGCGGCTGCTCGACGACCGTCAGTGGGACGCGTGGCTCGAGTGCTACGCGGAAGACGTCACCTACTGGATGCCGGCATGGGATGACGATGACCAGCTGACCGACGACCCGCAAAGCCAGATCTCGCTGATGTACTACGCCAATCGCTGCGGGCTGGAGGATCGCGTCTTCCGTATCAAGACCGAGCGCAGCGGCGCGTCCACGCCGGAACCGCGAACCAGCCACACCGTCACCAACGTGGAAGTCCTGGCCGAACGCGGCGATGAAGTCGACGTGCGCTACAACTTTCACACGCTCAGCCACCGATACAAAACCACCGATCACTTCTTCGGCACGATGTTCGTCACCCTGCGCCGCGCGGGCGACGGCTTCCTGATCGCATCCAAGAAGATCGTCCTGAAGAACGACTACATCCGGCAGGTGCTCGACGTCTATCACGTCTGACGAGCACACCCGTATAGGACACGCAAAAGAGGCAGTGAGGTATTCCATGTCCAGTTTCACAGTCGCATTGAACTTCGAAGACGGCGTGACCCGCTTCATCGATTGCAAAGCGGGGGAGAAGGTGCTCGATGCCGCCTTCCGCGCCAAGATCAACCTGCCCATGGATTGCTCCGATGGCGTCTGCGGGACCTGCAAGTGCCGCGCCGAGAGCGGAACCTACGACCTTGGCGACGATTACATTGAAGACGCCCTGACCGAAGACGAGAAGAACACCGGCCTTGTGCTGACGTGCCAGATGGTGCCGCAAAGCGATTGCGTGATCGCGGTGCCGACCTCGTCGACCGCCTGCAAAACGGGGCAGAGCACGTTCGGCGCAACGGTGTCGAACGTCGAGTTGCACAACGATGCCGCCGTGGTGCTCGAGCTGGACGTGGATGCTACGGCGCCGGTGTTCCTGCCCGGCCAGTACGTCAACATCGGTGTGCCGGGAAGCGGCCAGCGCCGCTCGTATTCGTTCTCCTCAGCGCCCGGTGAAACGAAGATCAGCTTTCTGATCAAGAAGATTCCCGGCGGCGTGATGAGCACCTGGCTCGAAGCCGCAAAGCCGGGCGACAAGCTCGATCTGCAGGGGCCGCTGGGCAGCTTCTACCTGCGTGATGTGCAGCGGCCGCTGTTGTTCCTGGCCGGCGGCACCGGCCTTGCGCCGTTCCTGTCGATGCTCGAAGTGCTGGCGCGCAGCAACTCGCAGCAGCCCGTGCATCTGATCTACGGCGTGACCCGTGATCTCGACCTGGTACAGGTCGACGCGATCGATGCCTATGTGGCGCGGTTGCCGAACTTCAGCTACGCCACCGTCGTCGCCGACGCCGCGTCGAATCATCCGCGCAAGGGTTGGGTGACGCAGCACATTCCGGCCAACGCGCTGAACGATGGCGACGTGGATGTCTACCTGTGCGGGCCGCCGCCGATGGTAGACGCCGTGCGCAAGTACTTTGACGACCAAGGCGTGAAACCCAAGAGCTTCCACTACGAGAAGTTCACGCCCAATGCAGTACCGGAGGCGAAGGCGGCATGAGCACGCAACGATTTTCAGGCAAGGCCGTCGTGGTGACGGGCGCAGCGCAGGGCATCGGCCGTGGCGTGGCAGTGGCTGCGGCAGAAGAGGGGGCGCACGTGCTGCTGGTGGACCGCGCCGAACTCGTCCACGAAGTGCAGGCCGAGATTGCGGCAGCGGGCGGCCACGCCCACGCCACCACGGCTGATCTCGAAACCTACGCCGGTGCCCAGCATGCCGTGCAGACTGCGCTTGGCGCGTTCGGCCGCATCGACGTGCTCATCAACAACGTCGGCGGCACCATCTGGGCCAAGCCGTATCAGCACTATGAAGAGGCGCAGATCGAGGCGGAGATCCGCCGTTCACTGTTTCCGACGCTGTGGTGCTGCCGCGCGGTGCTGCCGCACATGGTCGAGCGCAAGCAGGGCGTGATCGTGAACGTGTCGTCCATCGCTACACGCGGCATCTACCGGATTCCGTACTCGGCGGCCAAGGGCGGCGTCAATGCGCTCACCGCGAGTCTGGCGTTGGAACATGCGGACGACAACATTCGCGTCAACGCCGTCGCCACGGGCGGCACGGAGGCACCGCCGCGCAAGATCCCGCGCAACGCGGCGCCCATGTCGGAGCAGGAAACCGTCTGGTACCAGGGCATCGTCGACCAGACCCTCGCCAGCAGCCTGATGCACCGCTACGGCACGATCGACGAGCAGGTGCGGGCGATCCTGTTCCTCGCGTCAGATGAGGCCTCGTACATCACCGGGACGGTACTGCCCGTCGGCGGCGGAGACCTGGGTTGAAGGTTTGAAGCGCCAACAGAGCGCGCCATCAGTCGAAGAAGCCAACCCAGCATAAGAAAGGCGCTCACGCCTTCAAAAAAAACCCCAAAGGAGACCACCCATGCGTCAGATTGACCTGCACGCAGTGGCCGACCACGCCCGGTTCGGCCGCTTCCATGCCATCACACTGTTCTGGTGCGCGCTCATCATCATCTTTGACGGCTACGACCTTGCCATCGCGGGCATTGCACTGCCGTCCATCATGAAGGACATGGGCGTCACGCCCACCAGCGCCGGCTTCATGGTCAGCGCGGCACTGTTCGGCATGATGTTCGGCGCGATCTTTCTGGGCACGATTGCGGATCGTATCGGCCGCCGCTGGGCGATTGCCGTGTGCATCGTGCTGTTCAGCGTCTTTACGGCGGCAGCGGGTTTCTCCACGGACCCGGTCACCTTCAGCGTGACGCGTTTCCTGGCGGGCCTCGGTATCGGCGGTGTGATGCCGAACGTCGTGGCGCAGATGACGGAGTACTCGCCGCGCCGGGCGCGCAGCACCCTCGTCACGCTCATGTTCAGCGGCTATTCGGTGGGCGGCATGCTGGCGGCGCTGCTGGGCAAGGGTCTGCTGGAACACTACGGCTGGCAATCGGTGTTCATCGCGGCTGTGTTGCCCGTGCTGCTGGTGCCGGCGATCCTGCGCTGGATGCCGGAATCGATGCCGTTCCTGCTGCGCACCGGCAAGCTCGATGCGGTGCGTGACATCGTGCGCCGGCTCAACCCAAACGATGCGCCTCAGCCAGGCGACACCTTCATCCTGCCTGAAGCCGATCGCGGCAACGAAGCGCCGCTGGGCAGGCTGTTCCAGGACGGACGCGGCTTCAGCACGGCGATGTTCTGGATTGCCTTCTTCATGTGCCTGTTCATGGTTTACGCGCTCAGCTCGTGGCTGACCAAGCTGATGGCGTCGGCGGGCTACAGCCTGGGTTCGGCGCTCACCTTTGTGCTGGTGCTGAACTTCGGGGCCATGCTCGGCGCCATCGGCGGCGGCTGGCTGATCGCTTCAACATCAAATACGTGCTGATGGCCATGTATGCGCTGGCGGCGGTGTCGATCGCATTGCTCGGCATTAAGACTTCAACCGAGGCGCTGTACGTGCTGGTGGCCGTGGCCGGCGGCTGCACCATCGGCACGCAGATCGTGACGTACGCCTATGCCGGGCAGTTCTATCCGATGAGCATCCGCTCCACGGGCATCGGCTGGGCATCGGGCGTCGGGCGCAGCGGGGCCATCCTCGCTCCCATCGTCATCGGCATGCTGGTGGGGATGGCGCTACCGCTGCACCACAACTTCTTCGCCATGGCTGTGCCGGCGGTGATTGCGACGATTGCCGTGGCGTTCATCAACCACCAGCGGTCGGCCTCGGTCATCGCGCGCTGATCTGCCACCAGCGATGCATCCATCGAGCACGCAAACGGCCTCGCGCGGGGCGCTGTCCGATTGGTCCCTCTCGGCCGTCGCGGCGGGGTTCCTGGCCGTGCTGATTTCGTATGCGGGGCCGCTGGTCATCTTCTTCCAGGCGGCGCAGGCCGCGCATGTGCCGGATGCGATGGTGGCGTCGTGGGTCTGGGCGATCTCCATTGGCGCGGCGGTGTCCGGCATCTACGCGAGCTGGCGGTGGAAAGCCCCGGTGGTAACGGCGTGGTCGGCGCCGGGGACGGCGTTGCTGGTATCGCTGTTCCCGGGGCTGTCGCTCAATGAAGCGGTGGGGGCGTACATCACGGCGGCCGTCGTCATTCTGTTGATCGGCGTGTCGGGCACGTTCGACCGGCTCATGCGGCTGATTCCCAAGGGCATCGCCGCGGGCATGATGGCGGGCATCCTGTTCCAGTTCGGTACCCACGCGTTTGCCGCGGCTTCTGCCATGCCGGTGCTGGCGTTTTCCATGATCGCCATCTACGTGGTGGGCCGGCGCTGGTGGCCGCGCTACTGCATCGTCGTGGTATTGCTGGCCGGGATTGCGCTGGCAATGCCCCTGGGGCTGACGCATTTTGACGGTGTCACGCTGGAATTCACCCATCCGGTCTTCATCGCCCCACACTGGGCCCTGAGTTCGACGCTGAGCCTGGCCATCCCGCTCGTCGTCGTCAGCCTCACGGGGCAGTTTTTGCCCGGCATGGCGGTGCTGCGCGGCTCCGGGTACGACATCCCGGCCAAGCCGATCATGACGGCCACCAGCGTGGCATCGATCAGCGTGGCGTTTTTCGGCGGCATCACCATCGTGATCGCCGCGATCACTGCCGCGTTGTGCACTGGCAAGGATGCACATGACGACCCGTCCAGGCGCTACGTGGCCGGTATCGCCAACGGAGTGTTCTACCTGATTGGCGGCACGTTTGCGGGTGCCATCGTGATGCTGTTTGCGGCGCTGCCCAAGCCGTTCGTGGCCATCCTGGCCGGGCTGGCGCTGATTGGCGCTATCGCCTCGAACGTGATGGGGGCGATCGAAGATGGCGAGCACCGGGAGGCGTCGATCATCACCTTCCTGGCGACGGCGTCCGGGTTGACGCTGTTCGGGTTGGGCTCGGCATTCTGGGGAATTGTGATCGGCTCGGCGGCGGCGCTTGTCTTGAGGCCGGCGCAGCGATAGCGCGCTCCAAAACAAAAACGGCGCCAATGCGCCGTTTTGTCATGTGTGCCGTGATGGCGTACCTGTCTTAGCCCAGGTACGAGCCCGACTTGCCAACCACTTCAGCGTACACCAGGTTGTTATCCCAACCTTTGCGGAAATAGTTGAACACTGCGCGCAGCAGCGACGGGCGACGAGTGGCTTGGGCTTGGCCGGCGAACTTGGGGGTGTAATAGGTTTGCTGGATCATGATGTTTTCTCTCAGTGCGTTATCTAGGGTTTTCCCGAGTATAGGGTTATCCCTAGGACGGAGCAATGAAGCAAGCCGTACTTTCAGTACATTCTGAATATCACACGCGGCTGATATGGCGCCACGGTAAGGCCGGGCGGGAAAAGGCGCCTCATAAGCCATAAAAATCGCGCCTCGCAAAAATTTTTTCCCTGCGAGATCGAAGCAGGACACGGCACATCTGCGGATAAAGCGCTCATCATCGTGCATTGGCAATGATTTCGCCGACAAAAAGCGTCGATCTGTCCGCTTGTCGTTTGATCCGCAAGGCACCTACCATACGCCGCCATGTGCCGGTTCCGCTTTGCAGCATGATGCGGGCCGGTGTTGTTGACTGGAGGTTCGTATGGCGTATCCCCCCATTCCTGTGCCGGCTGCCGGCGCGCAAGGTGCCTGCTCGGCCAACACGGCGTGGCAGGCGCGCAGCCGCGCGGCCGTCTGGCATCCGTGCACGCAGAACGCACGGCTCGATGCCATGCCGCCGCTGCCGATCGCGCGCGGCCAGGGCCCGTGGCTGATCGACTTTGACGGCAAGCGCTACCTGGACGGCACCAGCTCGTGGTGGGTCAACCTGTTCGGCCACGCCAATCCGCATATCAACGCTGCGCTCAAGACGCAGCTCGATTCGCTGGAGCACGTCATGCTGGCGGGCGCCACACATCGCCCGGCTGTGGAGTTGGCCGAGCGCCTGATCGATCTGACGGGCGGCGTGCTGGGCCACAGCTTCTTCGGCTCAGACGGCGCCTCTGCCGTGGAAATTGCGCTCAAGATGAGCTTCCACGCGCATCGGAATGCAGGGCGGGGCGCCCGCAATCGCTTTATCTGCCTGGAACACGGCTACCACGGTGAAACGCTCGGCGCGCTGGGCGTGACCGATGTTGCGGTCTTCCGCGATGCGTATGACCCGCTCATCCTGCAGTCGCACCGCGTGCCATCGCCCGACGCACGTCTGGTCGGCCCCGGCGAAACCGCCGCTGATGTGGCCGACCGCGCCTTGGCCGCACTGCGCGATTGCCTCGTCGCCAACGCGGGCACCATCGCCGCCGTCATCATCGAGCCGCTGGTGCAGTGCGCGGCCGGCATGGCCATGCACGACGTGAGCTATCTGCGCGGCGTGCGTGCGCTGTGCGACGAGTTTGGCGTGCATTGGATTGCAGACGAAATTGCCGTTGGCTGCGGCCGCACCGGTACATTCTTCGCATGCGAGCAGGCTGGCGTGTGGCCGGACCTGCTTTGCCTGTCCAAGGGCATCAGCGGGGGGTATCTGCCGCTGTCGATCGTGCTCTCGCGCGATGTCATCTACAACGCGTTCAACGACGATGCGCCGGTACGCAGCTTCCTGCATTCGCATTCGTATACCGGCAACCCGCTGGCGTGCCGCGCGGCACTGGCCACGCTCGATCTGTTTGCTGAAGAAGACGTCTTTGCGCGCAATCGCGTAACCGCGGCACGCATCGCTCAGGGCCTGGCGCCACTGTCGCACGATGCGCGTTTTGCCCATCTGCGCCAGACCGGGATGATCACCGCGTTCGACGTGCACCCGGACGTGGCCGGTGCACGCTTTGCCGAGCGCTTTGCGCTCACGGCGCGCACGCACGGGCTGCTGCTGCGCCCGATCGGCAACACCGTCTATCTGCTGCCGCCATATGTGCTGAGCGATGAAGAGACCGACACGCTGGTCGAACGCACGCTGCAGACGCTTGAAGACACGCTGGCCCAAGCGACCGGCGAAACAGAAGGACACACCTATGCGATTGCTTGACGACCTGCAGGCGGGCCTGGACGCCATCGACGCCGCGCACCTGCGCCGTGTGCGCCGCACCGCGTACAGCCCGACCGACCGCAGCCAGCGCATCAGCGTGCCCGGTGAAGCGCCGCGCGACATTCTCGGCTTTTGCGGCAACGATTATCTCGGCCTGGCAGCCCATCCCGCCTTGGCCGAGGCGATGACGCGCGGCACACAGCAATATGGCTTCGGCAGCGGTGCGTCGCATCTGGTCAGCGGCCATTCGATCGCGCACGCGCGGCTGGAAGCACGGATGGCTGCAGTGCAAGCCGAACACATTCCCGAGGCAGATGCGCTGTTCTTCTGCACCGGCTACATGGCCAATCTGGCTGTGGTGAGCGCCATGGCGCAGGCGGGCGGCATCCGCCCGGCCGACGAATGCACGATCTTTTCCGATGCGCTGAACCACGCTTCGCTCATCGACGGTGCGCGGTTGTCGCGGGCGCCGATCAAGGTCTATCCACACGTCGACCTCGCTGCGCTGGAAGCGCTTCTGGCCGCGAGCACCAGTCGCAACAAGCTGATCGTCACGGATGGCGTGTTCAGCATGGATGGCGACATCGCACCGCTGCCCGAACTGCTTGCGCTGGCCGAACGCTACGACGCCTGGCTGATCGTGGACGACGCCCATGGCCTGGGCGTGCTGGGCGAGAACGGTGCGGGTGTGCTGTCTCATTTCGGGCTGCACTCACAGCGCATCATCTATGTCGGCACGTTCGGCAAGGCTGCCGGCGGCTCGGGCGCGGCCATCGTCGGACATCGGCTGGTGATTGACTGGCTGGTGCAGCGCGCACGCACGTACATCTTCACAACGGCCACGCCGCCGGGCATTGCGTCTGCCGTGGAAGCAGCGCTGGACCTGATTGCAGGCGAAGAGGGCGCTGAACGCCGCGCCCGCCTCGACCGCCACATCGCCGTGTGGACTTCGCACGCGCAGCGATTGGCTGCACGTTTCGGCTGGCAGTGGATGCCATCGCCAACGGCCATCCAGCCGATCGTGATCGGCGAGAACGCACCCGCTTTGGCGCTGGCCGCCGCACTCGAACGCGAAGGCATCCGCATCGCCGCGATTCGTCCACCGACGGTGCCGGCAGGAACGGCCCGCTTGCGCATCACGCTGTCAGCGGCACATACCGATGCCGACATCGAGCGCCTGGCGCAGGCGCTGGAAGCGGCTGGCCAATCCCTGCAGCCAGCCAAGGCAGCCTGACATGTCCGCACGTTTCGATTGCTTTGTCACCGGCACGGATACGGAAATCGGCAAGACGCTCGTCAGCGCGGCATTGCTGACCCGGCTCGCCGACGCCGGCTACCGTGCCGCGGGCCTCAAGCCGATTGCGGCAGGCACGCTGGCGGGCGCGCCCACGCGCACCAACGAAGACGTCGAGCAACTGCGCGCCGCCGCGTCAGTCAATCTGCCGCTCGACACCGTTTGCCCATGGTTGCTCGACGCGCCGATGTCTCCGCATCTGGCTGCGGCGCGCGAAGGCGTGACGATCACGCTGCCACCGATTCTCGATGCGTTCGCACACGCTAGATCGTTGGCGGATGCCGTTGTGGTGGAGGGCGTTGGAGGTTTCCGCGTGCCGCTGTCGGAGGACTTTGATACGGCTGAGATGGCCGTGGCGTTGGGCTTGCCGGTGGTGCTGGTTGTCGGGTTGCGCCTAGGCTGCCTGAATCACGCCGCCCTTACTGTCGAGGCGATTGCCGCGCGCGGGCTGCATCTGGCCGGCTGGGTCGGCAACGTGGTCGACCCGTCCATGGCGGGGCTTGACGACAATGTCGCCACGCTGCGCCGCTGGATCAACGCACCGCATCTGGGCACGATTCCGCGATTGCCGCACGCCGATGCGCGGCTGGCCGCGGCCCACGTCGACATCGCGCCGCTACTCGCGCGCACTGCTGAAACGCAGCGGTAAACTACGCGCTTCAATCAGTGCAACAGGGACCATTGTGATGCGGGCGATGCGTTGGCTGGCGGTAGCGATTGTCGTGGCGGCGACGGCAGGATGTGCAGCATTGGAGTCCCCCGTCACCAAGGGGCAGCGGCTGGTGGGTGCGGACGAGCCCGCCGTGCAGGCGCAATTCGGACCGCCGCGCGAAACCTATCCGCTCGATGGAGGCACTCGCTGGCTCTATCCGACCAAACCGTACGGGCAGTTCACCTACGCGGCCGACTTTGATGCCGGCGGCAAGCTCGTCGCCTTCAAGCAAGTCCTGAGCAGCCTCGAGTTTGCCCAGGCCAAGATCGGCGTCTGGACCCGCGATGACGTGCTGCGACATTTCGGCCAGCCGGTCGAAACCGCGTATTTCCCACGCATGGACCGGCTGGTCTGGTCGTACCGCTTCAAGGCAGACGACGTCTGGCCGTCGCTGATGCATTTCTACTTCGACCCCGCCGGCGTCCTGCAACTGACGCAGATTACGCCCGACCCGCTTTACGATCCGGACCGCCCCCGGCTGTTCCGCCGATAGTGGGCCGACAGTTGAGGCAGCGCAATCCGATTGTGCGCTCAGGGTTCCTCCTGCATTGCGTGCCTTGGACGGCGACCTAAGCTAGAGAGCAGGGGAGGCAGACGCCGCCGGCGCTTGCCGAAAGCAACCGTCATCAGAACGGACGCGCACTGTTGGGGGTGCATCATGCTGACGCATCGCTGGGTCGACATCGACCCGATCGCAGCGGGCCAACATCCGCTGTACGGCATTGCCGGATGGCTGCCGTGGGTGCTGGCCATTGCCATCGCGGGGCCAACGTGGGTGTTCTGGCAGGGGCTGTCGATGGATGCGCTGCAACTGGCCGGCGCCGATCTATTTAATGCCAACGCGCCTGGCAGCGGGGCGATCAACCTGACTACGCTGCTTTATCTGATTTCCTGCGTGACGGTCCTGGTGCTCGCTACCACGCACGACAGCGCATTCCGCCCGGCCATGCTTGTGCACATGGCGCTGCTGCCGCCGCTGATCGGACTGATGCTCATGGCCGGCGGCGTTCCAGGGGCGCGTTCAACTCTCATCGACGGCGTTGCCGTTGCGGTGGCACTGACGCTGACGTGCGGCGTCTACCTGCAGGCCTCGCGCCGCGTGCACATCACCTTCGAACTCCGCGACCGGGCGCCTGGCGAGCATGCCTGGTTCAAGCGTCAGAAACGGGCTGCGGCGGGTTGACGAGCGTGACCATCACGTAGCTCACGCCAATACGTCAAACGGGCCCGCAGGCCCGCTCACAAAGAGATAGTTTCCGCCGACATTCAGTCGATCAGCGCAAAGCGCGGCACTTGCCGGCCGTCGACCTCGACCATCTCATGGAACATCGTCGATGGCCGTGTCCAGATCGTGCCGTTGGCGGCGCGATAGACCGTCATTTTGATGGTGGGATCGGGTTCGTACGTGGCCTCGCACAGCCATTCGTATTCGCCGCCCTTGTAGTGACGGTAGCGGCGCGTTGGCGTGTTCTGCATGGCGGCTTCAGTGTTGGGTGGGCTTGTCTTCTTCGTCGACGTAGGGCAGGTGCTTGCCCTCTTGCGTCTGCGCGCCGAGCTTGGCGTCTTCCATGGCGTCCTTGTACGCCAGCATGGCGGCGGCCACGGCTTCGGGCTCGCCGTTGAACGAGATCACGCTCTCGCCGCAGTTCGGACATTCGCCGCCGAAGATGGCGTGGATGCCGGGCATGTCGCGCGGCTCCATCCCCTCGAATTCGGTAAAGGCGGTCTGGCAGGCGCCGCAGACCAGCTTTTCAGGACGCAGCGCGTCCAGCCGGGCGTGCGCCTGAGAAATGCGGTCGGCCTGAGAGCCGCGTCGTTTGGCTTCGCCCATGGTGTCCTCCTGTATTCAAATGATCACAGGCGGGATCATACCGAACGGCACGGAACCCATGACGACCGGCCCGTCAAGAAACTCAAGCCGGTGCTTTCGACAGGGCGTGCTGCCGGGCCGTCTCAACATAGTCGGGCGTGGGGTGCAGATCGTGGGTGCGTCCGGCCTTGGCGACCTGACCGTTGGTGTCATGACCGATGAGGCCCGGCAACAGTCGCGAAGCGTCCAGCAGGGCGCCAAGGTCGGTGCCAGTATCGTAGTTCAGGAGTTCAAGCATGTGCACCATGTCCTCGGTGCAGACGTTGCCCGAGGCACCGGGCGCGTAGGGGCAGCCTCCCAGGCCGCCGAGCGCGCCATCGAAGCGATCGACTCCCGCCTGCAGCGCGGCCAGCACGTTGGCAAGTGCCATGCCGCGCGTGTTGTGCAAGTGCACGGTCAGCGTGGTCTGGGGGAACGCCAGCCGGAATGCACTGCACAGCGCGAACACCTGGCTGGGCCAGGCCATGCCGGTGGTGTCGCACAGCGTGATGCCGCCGATGTCCGCTTCGACGGCCCGTGCCGCCCAGGTCAGCACGGTGTCAGTGGGGATCTGGCCTTCCATCGGACAGCCGAACGCGCATGAAAGCGAAAGGTTGAGCGACGTGCGGCTCGAACGGAATGCCGCCGCGACCTGCGCAGCCTGCTGGAACGACTGCCCCGGCGTCATGCGCAGGTTGGCGAGGTTGTGCGTTTCGCTTACCGACATCACGAGGTTCAACTCGTCGACATCGCAGTCCACCGCACGTTCGGCGCCTCGCATATTCGGCACGAGCGCGGCGTAAGTGACGCCGGGCACGCGCGCGATACCGCGCATCACGTCTTCCGCGTCGGCCAGCGTCGGGATGGCCTTGGGCGAGGTGAACGAGGTGACTTCGATCTTGCTCAGCCCGCATTGGCTCAGCCGGTCGACAAGCGCGATCTTGTCTTGGGTCGGAACCATGCGCGGTTCAATCTGAAAGCCGTCGCGCGTGGCGACTTCCTGGATGAACACCCTTTTCCCTTGACCGTTGAGTACCACTGCGTTCCCCGTGCTGGACATGTTGGAACTGCAGTGTGTTGCGCAGGCAGCCAGCGCGCAATTGAAGAATCAGGACGTGAGCCTTCTCCGAACCAGATGGCTCGCGCTAGTTTTCTGCGCTGGCCTGGGATACCAGATGGTCGATCAGCAGCCGGGCCGGCACCGGCAGCGCCGCGTAGCCCCGCGTGATGACGGACAGCGGGCGCTGTGCCCACGTCTCATCCAGCTCGACCATGCGCAGCGTGCTGTTGCGCAGATAGGGCTTGACACTGGCCTTGGGCAGCAGGCCGATGCCAAGGCCCGCCGCCACCATGTTGCGCAGCCCCTCGAAGCTGGTCACCTGGATGCGGATCTTGTGCTGCTTGCCGGCCTGCTCGGCGCTCTGCGCGCAGAGCGTGGAGATTGACGCGCCCAGCGGCATGCTCACGTAGTCATAGTCCAGGGTATCGGCAAAGCGCAGGTGGCGCGCCGCGCCGATCGGGTGGTCGTGCGGCACGATCAGCACGAGCCTATCAACGTGATACGGCCGTACTTCCAGCCCCGGTGCAGCTTCCGGCTGGCTGCAGATGCCGATGTCAGCGGTGCCCGCTTCGACCGAGCGCAGGACCTGGCTGCTGCTTTTCTCCATCAGGTCGATCTTCACGTCGGGGTTGATCGACAGGAACGAGGACAGGTCGCCCGGCAGGTACTGGACCATGGTCGAAAAGTTGACGTGCATGCGCACGTGCCCCCGCACGCCCTGGGCGTACTCGCTCATTTCCGACGAGATTTCCTGCATCTGATCGATCAGGCGCTTGGCCCGGTAGTACAACGCCGAGCCCGCCGGAGTGGGCTCCACGCCACGGCTGTGCCGATAGAGCAGGGCGGTGCCGGCGTCGCTTTCCAGCTCCGCAATGCGTCGGCTGATGGCCGAAGGCACGATGTGCTGCCGCTCGGAAGCCGCCGCCAGGCTGCCTTCCTCGATTACCGAGACCAATACCTGCAGCGATTCCAGGTCGAAACGCATGGTCGTCCATTCCCCCTTCGTGTTGAAGCCTTCTCCTTTGGAGATGGCTCGCTTGATTATTTAGCGTTTTTTGGTCTGGCGAGAAGTGTCCATGATGCATTCATCGAGCGCGGCAATGTTGTGCGCTGCACGATATGGAGTTAAGAGGAGACAACATGGCACAGCCAGATCAACCCTTGCCGCTGCAAGGCATCAAGGTGATCGAGTTGGGGTCGCTGATCGCCGGCCCTTATGCCGGCACGCTGCTGGCCCAGTTCGGCGCCGAGGTCATCAAGATCGAGACCCCGGTCAACGGCGACCCGCTGCGCAAATGGCGCAAGCTGCACGATGGCACATCCCTGTGGTGGTATTCGCAGAGCCGGAACAAGAAATCGGTCACGCTCAACCTCAAGTCGGAACGCGCGCAGCAGATCGTCCGCGATCTGGTGAAAGATGCCGACGTCGTGATCGAGAACTTCCGCCCGGGTCTGATGGAAAGCTGGGGACTGGGCTGGGAGCAACTCTCGGCCATCAACCCGAAGCTGGTGATGGTGCGCATTTCGGGTTACGGGCAAAGCGGCCCGTACCGCGAGCGGCCCGGATTTGCCGCGATTGCCGAGTCGATGGGTGGCCTGCGCTACCTGTCTGGCTACGCCGATCGGCCTCCGGTACGCGTGGGCGTGAGCCTGGGCGATTCGCTGGCGTCCCTCTACGGCGTGATTGGCGCGCTGCTGGCCATGCATCACGTCAAGGCCAATCGCGGCACCGGGCAGTTCATCGACGTGGCGCTGTACGAAGCGGTGTTCGGGATCATGGAAAGCCTGATCCCCGAGTATGCGATGTTCGAGCACGTGCGTGAGCGCACCGGTTCAAGCCTGCCGGGCATTTCGCCCTCCAACACCTACCTGTGTGCCGACGGCAACTACGTGATCATCGCGGGCAACGGCGACGGCATCTTCAAGCGCCTGATGCAGGCCATCGGCCTGCCGGAGTTTGCGGAGGACGCGCGCTTTGCCGACAACGCCAAGCGCGTCCAGCACAACGATCTGCTCGACGGGGTGATCGGCGAATGGACCGCGCGTCATCCGATCGACGCTGTGCTGCAGGTGCTGGAGCAAGCCGATGTGCCGAGCGGGCGCATCTATACCGCCGCCGACATCGCACGCGATCCGCAATATGCGGCGCGTGGCATGATCGAGCGCCACACCTTGCCCGATGGCCAGCCTATCGACTTGCCGGGCATCGTGCCCAAGCTGTCCGCCACGCCGGGCAGCACGCGCTGGGTCGGCCCCGAACTGGGTGAGCACACCGACGAGGTGCTGCACGCGCTCGGACTCGATGCTGCCGCGCTCGACAGCCTGCGCGCCGAAGGCATCATCTGACAGCGGGATCGCACATGACACCTCAGACCTTGTTCGCAAAGCTGTGGCAACGCCACGCCGTGCGTGATACCGACGATGGCCACACGCTGCTTTACATCGACCTGCATCTGGTCAATGAAGTGACCAGCCCGCAGGCGTTCGAAGGACTGCGCATCAGCCGGTTGCACCCGTGGCGGCCCGCCTCGGTGCTGGCCACCGAAGACCATAACGTGCCGACCGCCAACCGCGCCGCCGGCATTACCGATGACATCGCGCGGCGTCAGGTCGAGGCGCTGCGCAGCAACTGCGCGCGCTTCGGCATTACCGAATACCCGATGCAGGACGCGCGTCAGGGCATCCTGCACGTGATCGGGCCGGAGCAGGGGGCCACGCTGCCAGGCATGACGATCGTCTGCGGCGATTCGCATACCACCACGCACGGCGCATTCGCCACGCTGGCATTCGGTATCGGGACGTCCGAAATCGAACACGTGCTGGCCACGCAATGCCTGATCGTCAAAAAGATGAAGACGATGCGCGTGCTGGTGGAGGGCGACCTGTCGCCCGGCGTGACTTCCAAGGACGTGGCGCTTGCGCTGATCGGCCGTATCGGCACCGCGGGCGCCACCGGGTATGCCATCGAATTTGCCGGCTCGGCCATCTCTGCGATGAGCATGGATGCACGCATGACCCTGTGCAACATGGTCATCGAAGCCGGAGCACGCTGCGGCATGGTCGCCGTGGATGACAAAACCATCAACTACCTTCGCGGGCGGGCGCGTGCGCCGCAGGGCGCGCAATGGGACGCCGCGCAGGCGTACTGGCGCACGCTGCGCAGCGATGAAGGGGCGCAGTTCGATCGGACTATCGCACTCGACGCGACCACGATTCGCCCACACGTCACCTGGGGCACCTCGCCCGAGATGGTGGTCACCATCGACGGCCGTGTGCCCGACCCGGCCGAGGAAAGCGACCCCATCAAGCGGCAAGGCATCACCCGGGCGCTTACCTACATGGGACTCGAGCCGGGCACGCCGCTGCGCGACATCGCACTCGACAAGATTTTCATCGGCTCGTGCACGAATGCACGTATCGAAGATCTGCGTGCCGCGGCGCGTGTGGTGGCCGGCAAGCACGTTGCGGCCAACATCGTGCAGGCGCTTGTGGTGCCGGGCTCCGGACTGGTCAAACGCCAGGCCGAGGCCGAAGGGCTCGACCGCATCTTCGTCGATGCCGGTTTTGAATGGCGCGACCCGGGGTGTTCGATGTGCCTGGGCATGAACGACGACCGCCTGCAGCCGGGCGAGCGCTGCGCATCAACGTCCAATCGCAATTTTGAAGGGCGGCAGGGCGCTGGCGGGCGCACCCATCTGGTCAGCCCGCCAATGGCGGCTGCCGCAGCAATCGCGGGGCATTTCGTTGCCGTCAGCGAACTTGGCGCCGATGTTTTGGGGAGGAACAACGATGCAGGCTTTTGATTCGATTGACGGACTGGTGGTGCCGCTTGACCGCGCCAATATCGACACCGACGCCATCCTGCCAAAGCAATACCTGAAGATGATCGGCAAGACCGGTTTTGGGCCTTACCTGTTCGACGAGTGGCGCTATCAGGACCGCGGTGAACCGGAGCAGGATTGCTCGACGCGCCCGCGCGTGCCGGATTTTCCGCTCAATCAGGCCCGCTATGAGGGCGCGCAGATCCTGCTGGCGCGCGAGAACTTCGGTTGCGGCTCCAGCCGCGAGCATGCGCCGTGGGCGCTCCGGGATTGGGGCATCCGCGCGCTCATCGCCCCGAGCTTTGCCGAGATATTCCATGGCAATTGCTTCAAGAACGGGCTGCTGCCGATCGTGCTGGACACCGACGTGGTAGACCGCCTGTTCGGGGCCGTCGTACGCACGCCCGGCTATCGGCTGCAGGTCGACCTGGCCGGGCAGTCGGTAACGACGCCGGACGGCAACGTGTACCGCTTCGACATCGACCCTTTCCGAAAAGACTGCCTGCTGCGCGGGCTCGATGAAATCGGCCTGACGCTGCAGCACCGCAGCGCCATCGCCGCATTCGAGCAGGCGCGCCGCACCGCGGAACCCTGGCTATTCAACTCACCAGCATAAGTCGGCACAACACACAAAAAGCAGCCGTATATCCCTATCTTCCAAAGGAGACAACGATGGAAACCCAACAAGCGGTCGCTGCGGGCAAGCCCTGGCATGCAGACCTGACCCCCACGCACTGGCGCGTGCTGACCGGCAGCTTTCTGGGCTGGATTTTCGACGGCTACGAAGCCTTCGCGCTCGTCGTCGTGCTATTCCCGATGCTGCATTCGCTGCTCACACCCGCACAGCTGGCGACGCCGGCCCTCTACGCCGGCATCGTCATCGGCGTGACTCTGCTCGGCTGGGGGATCGGCGGCCTGGTGGGCGGCGTGATGGCGGACTATGTCGGGCGCAAGCGGATGATGCTGTGGTCGATCTTTCTGTACGCGCTGTTCTCGGGCCTGACCACGTTCTCGCAGACGTTCGTGCAGTTGTGCGCGCTGCGCTTCATCACCGGTCTGGCGATGGGCAGCGAATGGAGCACGGGCATCTCCCTGCTTGCCGAAACCTGGCCGGAAAAGGCGCGCGCCAAGGGCGCCGGCTTCCTGCAATCCGGTTTTGGCTGGGGCACGCTGATTGCTGCGCTGATCTGGTTTGGTCTGTCGTCGTCGCTCCCGATGGGCCAGGAAACCTGGCGGCTGATGTTTGCCCTCGGCGCACTGCCCGCGTTCTTCGTGCTGTACATCCGCCGCGGTGTCGAGGAGTCGGAAAAATGGAAGCAGGCCGTGCGTGAAAAGCGCTGGAGCGCCACCGGCGCGGCAGGCAAGGGCGGCAGCGACAAGCGGCCCTTCACGCTGTCCCAGTTGTTCCGCGAACCGGAGGCTCGTCGCCGTACGTTCGTCACGCTGTTGCTTTCGGTGGTCACCACCGTCGGCTGGTGGGCGATCTCGAGCTGGCTGCCGACCTTCACCATCGGACTCGCCAAGGAACAAGGTCTGGCCAACCCGGCCGGCTGGGGCTCGAAGATCACGATTCTTTACACGGTTGGCGCCATTGTTGCCTATATGGCCGCCGGCTTCATCGTTGACGCCATTGGCCGCCGCCGCTTCCTGTTCCTGACGTTCCTGGGCTCACTGGCGACGACCTACGTGACCTACGCGATGACGACCTCGGTTGAATCGATGTCCGTCGTTGCGCCCATCAACGGCTTCTTCACGCTGGGCTGCGCCTATGTGTGGATGGCGATCTATCCGGCAGAGCTGTTCAGCTCGACCGTACGCTCGACGGCGTGCAGTTTCGTCTTCAATGCTGCGCGCCTGATCGCCTGGGTGTTCCCGATCATCGCCGGCTCGCTGATCCACTCGTTCGGTGGCGTCGCCAATGCGGCACTGGCGCTTGGCTCGGTCTACGTCCTCGGGCTTGTATTGCCGTGGTTCCTGCCGGAAACGCAGGGGGAAGGTCTACCACACTAAGCGCCCATCCCTACAGCACTTTGGCTGCGCGGCGATATCGCCGCGCTTTTTTTTGAGAAGAGAAGGGGATTGAGCCCGCTGCCGACACGCACTGAGGCTCAGGGATGTGCCGGGGTGCCGAGCGACGCTGCCGTGCTTCGACGTGCCATCTGCGTCGTCAAACGCTGCGGCCGCGTACCGGCGTCATTCGTCCATCAGCCGAACCCTGACCTTCTCGCCCTTCATCGTGCCGGCTTTGAGCTTGCGCAGCGCGTCGAGCCGTGCGAGCAGGGCCAGCGCAAACGTAGCGGTTTTGCCGCTGCCCGTTTTTGCCTGCGCGATCAGATCGTGGCCGGCAAGGGCGATCGGCAGGCTTGCGGCCTGAATATAGTTGCGCGCGCCGCATAGCGCACAGCGGAACAGCGGCCCTTGGCCCTCATCCTTGATGACGACGTCGGACAGCTCCCACTGCGTGCCGCAGCTCTGGTTTTTGCTTGTGTCTTTTATTTAACATAATGCAAAAAGCTTCCGGGGAAAGCGCCGCAGGCTAGGCTAGAGCAACGCTCCGACCTACCCGGATTTGCTTGCGGCGCGGATCAAAATTTACCGCGAACCGCTCCGCCAAAGATGCCCACATTTGGCGAACCTCCGGGTTCTTGGTGCGCTCCGCGTGCGCGGCCGTCGCAACGGCGGCAGGGTCGATATCGAGCAGGCGAGCGACCTTCAGCGCAGTTTCGTCATCAAAGCCTGCCTGCCCATGGCGGTACTTGCTGATCGCAGACCGCGAGATTTGCAGTTCCTTCGCGATGGCGTAGTCAGACGCGCCACCGAGTTTGCGGCTCACGGCCTCAAGAAAATCGAGAGTGGTTTTCATGCCTTACTCCTTTGGCGGATAAAACTTCACAATGAAGTTGCCGAAACTGAAGCGAACCCAATTCTCGTCAGCCTTTAAAACGGTCATAGGGAAGTTCAGATTCGACCCATTGTGATAGAAGACCGCAAACGGCCTGGGGCCTACGGTCAGGGTCACCTGGGGATGGTCAGGGCAATCCAACACATAGCGCGCCGTCTTGGCCGAAACACCAGAAACACCGAAATTAATATCGCAATTGAGATATTGGGTTTTGTCGGTGTTGGTGTCGTAAATCACAACCGAAGAACGGTACTGCGCTGTCGTGCCGGCGAGAGCGAGAGACGGCAGCACAAGAAGTGCGGCCGAAAGCATGCGGCGCATTGACTTACCCCAGAAATCTACCCAAGGCGAAGCATAGTCAACCGTTGCGGGACGAGCAACGGAACTTGTAAGGGAACGTTCCTTGCCGGTTGACAGTCCCCGACTGGTTGACTACATTCCTCCCCAGACGCGCAACCGACCGGACTCTACCCCGCCGGTGCTGGCCTGATCCGCTAGCCGGTTGCGCTGTCTGCCCCTCAAAAGGGGCTTTCCTTCCAAGGGGTAGGAACGAAAGGGGAGTCACATGACGTTACAAATTTCCAAGGTTGCGGCGCAGCGCTTTACGAATTACGTCGATGGGATGGGCGTGATGTTCATCGCTGGCTACTGGAACGTAACAGGGCACAAAACGTTCGCCCAGTTCTGGTTTGACCATCCCGAAGATAAGCAGGAATTCTTCGGAAGCGAGGAAGAGGCGCACCGGAAAGCGGTGATCTTCATGGTTGCCATGCAGAACGACGGAAACCCGGCCGCCATGCTGCGCGCGCAGATCGAAGCGGACTTCAACAAGGGGTGCGAAGAATGAAGCGCCCAGGCATCCACGCAACCGCCCTGGGCGGTTTCACGATCGATGGCCCGTACTACCGCCGCCGTCGCTCGCTCGCCGTTCTGGTGGAGCGGTTTTTTCACTTCCTGGGGGCCTGACATGGATGACCTGGGATTCGACCATAGCAACGCGATTTTCGCGGTAGGGGACACGGTGCTGGTCAAGTCATTCGGCTACACCACGTGCACGGTCAAGGAAGTGCGGGCGACAGTCGGCGGGTGGGTGTACCTCGTTGCAAGCTCGAACTTGAACATGTGGCTGTTCGGCGACGAAATGGAGAGGGTCTGACCATGGCGAGAGGATACAGACCGGGCAGCACGCGTGACGGCGCTGCAGCGGCGCACCTGCCTGCATCGATCCCCAGGCCGCCGGCACCGAATGAAATGTCGCAGGCTATGGCCGACGCGGCAATCGCCAACGTGCTGGCGATCCTCAAGCGGCACAAGCCGCGAATCAATCCGGCGCGCTGATGCCATTGCAGCGCCTTTCCTCGGACGCCACCTGGGCGGACGGCCTAGTTGCAGGCCTTCCGCCCCGGTGGCGTTCCCGCTTCTTGAAGTCGTGGCGCAACACGCGCGGCGGCGATGCGTCGGACGATGTGCCGGCCGAGAAGCGGCGCGAGGGCAATGCGGCGCTGCTGGACGCAATCGAGCGCATGGACGCGGTGCGCCTGCCGCTGGACGCGAACGATGTGGACCTGCGCGAGCGCGCGGCCCAGGTCGCGGCCATGTGCCAGGACTTGGGGCAGGCATTCCCGGAAGAGGCGGAGCGCCGCGCGGCGCTCACGCGCATCTGCACCGACTACGGTATCGAGCCACCCGGCAAGAAATGCGACGACGCGCCGGCCGTGGCGCGCATGACGTGCGAACTGTGGTGGCGCGGCAAGCTGCGCCGCCTGCACGCGCGCCAGTTTGAGGGCGCCGCAATCGGCCTGGGCTACGTGAACGCGGCGCGTGACCTGTACGTGAGCGAGGAAAGTCTCAACCGCCGGGCGCAGCAGGTGAAGCGAAACGCCGACCTGCTGGAATCGGTGGAAGCGGAGAACGAAGAGGGCTACCGCGCCACGCTGGCCGAACTGGCGGCAAAGGGCGTGGCCGACAAGGCCATCCGCCGCGCAGAGTTGATGACGCGCATTGCCGGCTTTGAAGTCATCGCGCGAGACCTGGGCCATGCCGGAGAATTCATCACGGTCACGTGCCCGAGTCGCATGCACAAGTTCACCAAGACCAAGCACGGCAAGGTGATCCCGAATCGCAAATACGACGGCACAACGCCGGGCGAGGCGCGCGCCTACCTGTCGGACATGTGGGCCAAGCTGCGCGCGTGGCTGGACCGCAGGGGAATCAAGCTCTATGGCTTCCGAATCGCAGAGCCAAACCATGACGGAACCCCTCACTGGCACCTGCTGGTGTTCTGTGAACCGGGCAAGCAAGGCATGGTGCGCAAAGGCTTTCGTGAGTACGCATTGCGCGACAGTGGCACTGAAGCTGGCGCGGCCGAGCATCGCTGCCGTTTTGTGTCCATCGACTGGTCCCGGGGTAGTGCCGCTGGATACATCGCGAAATATGTGTCCAAAAACATCGACGGCTACCGAGTAGAGAAAGACCTGTACGGAAACGACTGCATGACGGCATCGCGCCGCGTGGACGCCTGGGCGGCGACATGGCGCATTCGCCAGTTTCAGCAGGTCGGCGGGCCGCCCATTGGCGTGTGGCGCGAGTTGCGCCGCGTGCCCGAACTGCCGAAGGGCGCGCCGGATTTTCTCGTCAAGGCGCACGCAGCAGTGAACCGCACGGCCAACGTCGAAACCGGCGAGGTCAAGTCTGCTTCGTTCGCTGCCTACGTGAGTGCGCAGGGCGGCGTGCTGGTCAAGCGTGCCGATCTGGCTATCCATCTCACCCGCGAAGAAACCGGCGAAACAACGCGCTACGGCGAGCAGGCAGCGCCGCGAGTGGTGGGCGTGGAGTGCGCAGGGTGGGAGACCTACCGCGATGGGATCGTGCCGAACAAGCGCCGTCTGGTGCATTGGTTCGTGCAGTCCGTGCGCCACGCCTGGACGGTCGTGAGCCGTCACGCCGGGCGCGCAGCGCACGGCGCTTGGACTCGTGTCAATAACTGTACGCAGCGGGTGGCCGCTGCGATTCCACCATGTGAAATCGACACTGCTTGGATTTCACAATACGAAAAGGCAGCAGGATGGACTTAGAAAAACGCGTCGAAGAGTGGACCACCGACGCAACGAAAGCGGCAAAAGCGCTCCCCCTCGGGATGGGCGCGGGCCTCGCACCGCTCCTATTCCGGCTAGGGGTGTTGCTCATCGATATTTGCCGGGCAATCGAAAGGAAAGAGTCATGAGCATTCTCGAAAAACTGGAAGCCGCAGGCGAAGCGCTGGTCGAGCGCATCACCAGCAACAACGCCGTGCACAACGAATTTGTGGCGTTCGTGAACGAGTCGAAAGCGGCTATTGCCGCGCTGGAAAAGCGGCTGATCGAACTGGAATCGACGGCCGTCCGCGCCGCGACAGACCTGCTGCCGGGCCTGCCGCTCGTGTCGGGCACGCCCGCCACGCCGCCGGCCGACAACGCAAGCGCCAACGGCGCGCAGTCCTAAACCAGAACGAGGGAGGGGGGGTCATGGCTACCTATGTCGGGCAGTGCGCCTGTCAGCAGTGCGGTGACCCCGTGCAGGTCTACACCGACCGGGCCGGCATGGCCTATTACCGGTGCGGGCCGTGCGGGGCTCACGTTCGGCAAACCAAGCCGACAAAAAACCGTCGTTTTTTGGAATCAATCGAGCGCCACGTGGATGAGGATGACGCGGCTGCAAATCCCGGGAAAACGCCGGAAAGTGCAGCCCCGCCAGCCCCAGCCGTGACGCCTGAAAAACCTAGCGAAACGCCGAAAAAACGCAGCATCTTCATGGGGCTCTGATGGACACGACCGTATTGGATGGAATCGCTGCCGAAGAGGTAGCGGAAAGCGCTGACGCGGCCGCCCAGGCGACGGCCGCGCAGCAGGCGCAGGAAGCGCAACAGCAGCAGGAAAACGCGGAGGGGTGGCGGCAAGCCGTGCGCGCGGCCGGCGATATCGTCACGTCGGCGCTGCCGGAAGCCAAACCGGTCTGGACGCGCGAGCGCATGGACAACCTGGGCGACGCGCTGGCGCGCTGCGATGAGGTCTACGGGTGGGGTGGGGCGGGCAACCTGCTGTCACACCCGCTCATCGGGCTCGCCGTGGCCGCGTTCCCGCTTGCGTTCGGCACCGTCAAGGTCGTGCAGACCATCAACGAACGCGAGGCGTCCAAGGGCGCGCCGGCAGTCATGGCGAAGCCGGTGCCGCCCAGCGAGCAGCCAGACGTGACGCTGGCACAGCCGGTGGCGGCATGACGCGCAGTACGGCAAACAAATGCCGAATCATGGGCGTCATCGGACGTTCGGGCTCGGGTAAGGGGACGTTCGTCAAAGCGTTCTGCCGCAAGTGGCGCAAGGGAATTCTGGTGTGGTCGCCGCTCGAAGCAACCGACCAATACGCCCAGGTCATCGGCGGCGTGCGCGTGTCGAGCGTGGCCGAACTGGTGGCGGCGCTCAAGGCAGGGCAGAAACGCATCGTCATGCAGCCAAGCCTTGACCCCAAGGTCATCAAGGTGCAATTCGACCGTTTCTGTCGCGTCGCCTGGGAGTTGGACGGGTGGATGGTGATCGTCGAGGAGTTATCGCGCGTGACCATGGCATCGTGGGCGCCGATACCCTGGAAAAACCTGTCGACGGCAGGGCGGCACGGCGGGATGTTCCTCATTGGAACATCGCAACGACCGGCCCAGGTCGACAAGGATTTTCTGGGAAATTGCAGCGAAATCCGGAGCTACGGCGTCGGGTCGAAGCGTGATGCCGTCGCCATGGCGGACGTGCTTTTCTGCGACTGGAAAGAGATCATCGGCCTACCGCTCGGCCACTACCTGCACCGCTACGTCGACACCAACAAAGTCGAACGCGGTGTGGTTGTTTTGCAAGACCCGTTGAAAAAAACCACAAAAAAACAGCCTGCGGCGCCTGCCGCGCGCCTGGAAAAAGCAGCATAACGCGGCGTTTTCCAGGCGTTGCTGTTTTCCTTGACGCTCGCCCACATTGAAGGCTCACCAACCAAGAGCCTAGTGGCATGAGCGAATACCTACCGACCAAACAACGCCTAGCGCAGGAAGTCATCGCGACGACTGTCGGCGTGCTGGTGGCCGCGTGGATCATTTCCAAGGTGCCCAGGTTCAAAGCGCTTGTCGATGGAAACTCCATCTGGGCGCTCACTCAACCGTCTCAGGGGAATTAACCACCATGGACAAGAAGCACATCCACGGCGCTCTCGCAGTGCTGGCCGTCTACGCAATCTGCTCGTTCGTTCAAAAGAACGTGATGCAGGTGCCGGTGATCGGCACGTATCTGCCCGGCGGCCAGTAAGCCGCGCTCTCGCAGCACTCCCGTAACCACCAAGGAAACGACATGCGTATCGAGCGCGTCATTGACTTTCAGAACATCGTCGCGGGCCAAGTGGCCGTCATGAAGCCGGCTCTCGGCCCGACGTACGAAGCGTTCTACATCCAGTTGAGCGGCGGCCTGCTCATCACGCACATGGACCGCATCGTGCTCAAGATCGACGGCAAACCGGTCTACGAAACGACCGGCGCCGATCTGCTGGCGCACAACCTGTACGAAGGCATTTCCAACGCGACCAACCAGATCGTGTTGGACTTTACGATGCGCGGCGCCAAGAGCGCCGGCACGCCGAAGGGGCCGACCAGTCAGGCAGCGGAAATCCTGCTCACGTGCCTGCCGTCGAACCTGTTCCAGATGCTGACGCTGGAATTCAGCATCAACGCATCGGCGCCTGGCGGCATCGGCGCCATTGCGCGCGCCCAGGTGTCGGAGCCTTCGGGCAATCCGTACATCCTCAAGCAGCAGAAAGCGGCATACGCGTTCCCGGCTGCGGGCGATCAGTACATGCCGCTGCCGACCGGCAACAACGGCGCGCTGGTCAAAGACATTTTCCTGATGCAGTCGAACGCGGGTGCAACGTGGGCAACGTCCACGGCCTATGCGGTCGGCGCGCTGGTGAATGCCAACGGCAACCTGTACAAGGCGACCGTGGCCGGCACGTCGGCGTCCACCGGCTCCGGTCCGAACGGAACGGGTGGCGCAATCACTGACGGCACCGTGACGTGGGCCTACCAGTCGCCGGCATCGGGCGCAATTTCGGCCATCGAACTGCGCAACAACGGCGTCATCATCACGGAAGCAACGCCGGCCGATTTGGCGCTCGTGCAGTCGCAATATCTGCGCGTGCAGCAGGCCAACATGACCGTGCTGGACTACTTCCTGCAAGGTCTGCGCGCCAAGCTGCTCAACACGGTGGCCGGCAAAAACACGTATCTGAAGCTGACCACCAGCGGCGGCCCGGTCAACCTGACTGTCTACAACCGGATCGTCGACCCGGTGAACCGCAAGTAAGGGAGGCGCCACCATGGGCCTCTTTGACTACAGCGGCGGCTCGGACCTGAACGTCGGAGTTGATGACTCGCTGACCGGCGGAAACGCGCCGGGCGGCGATTATCAATTCGCGGTCGGGGCAACGCCGTCGCCTACCTCCCAGGTGGCAACTACGGCATCGCAATTCGATGCGGGCGGGTCCGGGTTGAACTGGAATCAAGCACTGAGCGACGCCCTGGGCGCCGCTGTTGCGCTGGATTCCATCAATCACCAATGGGCCGGCGCACCGGGTGGCTATTACGTGGGCGCCAACGGGCGCACCTACCCGATTGGGCAGGGGCCGCTCGTGTCCTTCAACCAAGCGCGGTTGTCAAATCTGCTCGTGTTCGGCGGGCTGATTTACATCGTGCTCAAAGCGGTGAAGGGCTGACATGTTTCCACCTCTCTC
This sequence comes from Ralstonia sp. OTU4908, assembly GCF_038440115.1. Classification (NCBI taxonomy): domain Bacteria; kingdom Pseudomonadati; phylum Pseudomonadota; class Betaproteobacteria; order Burkholderiales; family Burkholderiaceae; genus Ralstonia; species Ralstonia sp. OTU4908. The sequence continues at coordinate 66,981 of NZ_JASATD010000022.1, forward strand.
CTTTTCTGCTGGGGGTGGCGGCCCATCGGGCGCCTACGGCGGGATGGCGTCCGGTTTCAGCACCGGCGCCTTCGTCGTGGGCGGCTCGCCAGCGTCGCAAGCGCTGGCAATCACCAGCAGCGCGGGCGCATCGGGTGCGCACAACAACCTGATGTTGCTCGTTGCAGTCGGGGCCATCGTATGGCTGGCGCTGCGCAAGTAAGCGTCCGGCACGTCGGCGCGGCGGAGGCTCTGCCTCTGCTCGCGCTGGCGGAGCGCCACGCTGCCACCGAGGAAACGGCCGAAGCGCTTGCGCGAGCAGGCCATTGCTTCGTGATGGAGCAGGAAGGGCGGACGGTGTTCGCGTGGGCGGTGCAGCCCAAGGGCGACGAACTTTTCATCTTGGCGGCGGCAGGGCGCGCGGGTTTCGACCTGACGCGCGCCGGGCTGGCCGTGATCGAACAACAGGCGGAGGGCTTTGCATCGGTGGCGTTCCTGACGCGCCGGCCGGGCCTGATGCGCAAGGCGGGCGCGCACGGCTATGTGCCGGCGGGTCGTGCCGGTAACGGCGTCATCATGCGCAAGGTGCTTCAATGATCCGCACGCGGGCACAGATTCAGTTGATGGCGATGGGCTTGCCGCCCACGCCATGCAACTTCGGCGGCGATTCGTCCAGCCAGGCGAACACCACCAACCAAAACATCGACCAGAAAATCTACGCGGACAACGGATCTGTGGCCGGCTCTGCATCCGGTGGAGGGTCGGTGACGATCAACACGCAGTTGGTCGACCACGGCGCGACGCAAGCGTCGTTCGGGCTGGCACACGATGCGCTCACCGACGTGACGTCGATGGCAACCGCATCGCAAAGCGCCTCGCAGCACACCGCCGAATTGGCACTCTCGGGAGCGCTGTCGACGCTCCAAGGATCGCAACAGGCGATGGCCGACGCGTACAAGAATGCGAGCGATCAGGTTGCGGCCGCATACCAGGACAGCAAGACGGGAAACCAGCGCGTCGTCGTCATCGGCGCGCTCGTCGTCGTTGGGCTCGTGGCGCTGGGTCCAATCCTCAAGAAGGCCGCCTGACATGCAGACATACAAAAAACTCTTCAAAGCCGGGGTAGCGACCACGCTCGCGTATCGCGGGAACACCTTCATCATCCAAAGCAGCGACCAGGGCAACAGCGTCGAGGTCGATTTCATGCAGAACGGCGCCACCATGTACCAGCTAAAGGACGTGGGGGCCGGACTGAAAGCGCGGCCGGTGCTCGGATTCGATGGCGTAGTCATCACGGCCACGGTCGACACGAACCTCGAATTCATCGTCAGCGACGGCGATATCGATATCCAAATCACGCAGCAGTCTGTGACGGTGAGTAACCCGGGCGTGCCCGTGGTCAACGGCCCTAGCGCGCTGCATGTGTCGGTCGATGGAACGGTCAACGTGGCGGGCGCGACGCTGACCGCCAGCAACGTGGGCATCAACAACACCAACGCCAACCCGGTGCCGGTGATCGATGCATACACCGCGCCGGTAAGCGCGACGTGGAACTCAGGCACTGCGCTCAACACGGCGCAAACCGTCAACACGCAGGGCTTCGATACGGTGATTTTAACCATCGCGCCCACGGGCACGATTACGGCCGGCGCCATCGCGTTCGAGGTGTATGACGGTATCAACTGGATCCCGCTCAAGGCGCCGCGCACCGACAGCTATCTGACCGACACGGTGTTTTCGCTGGTCGGCGCAAGCCTGCACTCCTGGCAACTGCCGGTGGCGGGCTATCCGCAGGTGCGCGCTCGCCTGTCGACGGCAATTGTGGGCAGCGGGTCGGCGAGCATCGTATCTATTGCTTCTTCGGCGCCGGACGTGTCTCTGGTGACGGTCGGTATCGACCCGAGTCAGCCCGCAATTCCCGTGCAAGTGCAGCCACCCGCGAGCGCGCCGACCGATGTCAACCCGGTAGCCGTGACGGGCGTGGGTGCAGCGTTGATCGCGGCAAACGCGTCACGCAAGGGGCTGCGCGTGCGAAATGTTGGGCCGGGAAAACTCGCCATTACAGCGGCAGCAGCGACCACCTTTGCAAACGCGGCTGTCGTTCTGCAAGTGGGCGACGTGTGGAACGAGACAGACGCGCCGCAAGCTGCGTGGTATGCCGTATCGGACAGCAGCACGACGGCCAACATCCAAACCGTTGCGTAAAAAGCCATGAGCAAAAACACCTTCAATCGAGCGCTGGCAGGGCTGCTGTGTGGCGCCTTCATGTCGGGCGCTCTGGCATCGAACATGGTTTCGGGCCTGGGCGGTCGCCTCGTGGACGCACCCAACGTGGGCGCGCGCGGGGTCGCCTATCAAGCGAGCATCGGAAACACCGCGCGCACCATACAAAGCAAGCTGGACGAGAACGTCAGCGCGCTAGATTGCGGGGCAGCGGCAAACGGCACCACCGACGACAAGGCTGCGATTGCCACGTGCGATGCAGCAGCAGCAACGGCGGGTCAGACGCTGCGCCTGACAAAGGGAACGTACCGAATTGCGTCCAACGTAACGCTGGCATCGGCGGTCGTATTCGATCCGGGCGCAGTGATTAAGCCCGACGCGAGCGTGACCGTCACCTTCTCGCAGAACTTCCAGGCAGGAAACTCGTATCAAATTTTCAACCTCGCCAACTCCGGTGCGCTTATTTCGCTGCCGTACAACCTCACGCACGTGTGGGCGGAATGGTGGGGGGCCAAGGGTGATGCGACCAAGACCGACAACCAGATACCGATTAACCAAGCACTCGCGGCCGTCGCGGCCACGGCATCGGGCGGGACGGGCGTTGCAGACGGGACAGTGAGCATTGGGCGGGGATGGTTCCTCATCTCCGCCGGCATCAGCATTCCGAACTACACCAGCCTGCGCGGGGTAAGCGCGGGTTACACCGTGATCCAGGCGAACACGGGAACGTGGTCCGGAAACCAAATGTTTACGGCGACCAACGGCACGTCGCCGATGTTCGATAGCCGGATCGAAAACCTGCGCATCAGCGCCAACAAGATCGCGGCGATTACCTATGCCGTGTACTCGAACGCTTGGCAGGAAAAGAGCGGCCTGCGGAACGTGCTGCTCAAAGACTTCATGAACTATGGGGTCTATTACGAAATCGGCTACGGCGGCGCAGCAGTGCTGCCCTTCATCGACTGCGAGATTTTCCCGGACAACACAAGCTCGAATTCGACGGGCGTGTTCGTCACCAACACGTCGTCGCAAGGATGGCTGAACGTCACGTTCGAGCGCACGACAATCGGCACCAGCAACGCGTCGCCAACCAACGTAACGGGCGTGCGGGCTGACAACCGAGTCAACCTGATCCTTAACGGTCTGCACGTGGAGGGCGTCACCAACGGCTTCCTGCTCACAACGGGCGCATCGGTGAACGGGGCGGGCGTCAATGGTGGCGCTCCGACAACGAACCTATTCAACGTGGCGAGCGGATGGACGGGGAACATTGCCGTGCGTGGGGCGCGCCTGGGCGGCGCGACAAACATGGTTGTGGACAGCGCGCGAAGCTACGGATTTGCGGCGCTTGAACCATACGACGGTGATTTGGTGTGGCCGCCCAGCCCGGAGCGGCCGATGGCGGCGGCACTCATCACGGGCGGAGCAAGCCCAGTTATCAGTTACCAGGGCGGAAAGTACTCAAGTGCGCCGTTCGCGTCGGTGACCCACTCATCGACAGGGCTGTACCTCGTATCGATTGCAGGCGGTGCATTCAACACCAACAACATCGACGTACAGGTGACGTCGCAGGATAGCGCGACGCCCATGGTCAATTACTCGCAAAACACAACGTCGTCGTTCTACGTCACAACGCGAAACACAAGCGGCACGCTGACCGATTCGGCGGGATTCAGCATCAAGCTCTATAGCAAGGGGTGACGGGCGAATGTCGGGTAAGAGCGTCGTGTTTCTGATGCTGGCCGCCGCGGCGGCGGCGTTGGGCGGGGTCTACGCAAGCAGTGCAAGCGCGGCAACCGACCCCAACGCAGATACGGGTTCGGACCCAAGCATAGACCCGACGACGGGAGCCGATAGCACGGCCAGCGACACCAGCAGCACGTTTGACCTGTTCTCATTTTTCGACACGACCACGGCCGATATGACCAACAACAATTTGCGCGCCTTCATGGACATGATTGCCGTGAGCGAGGGCACCAAGGGGCGAGGCGACGACGGCTACAACATCATCGTCGGCGGCGCCACCTTCAGCAGCTACGCAGACCACCCGCGTCAGCGCGTGTGGATTCCGTCCATCGGCAACTACAGCACGGCGGCCGGGCGATACCAAATCATCGCGCCGACGTGGGATGGCGTTCGCCGCAAGCTGTCGCTGCCGGACTTCTCGCCGGCATCGCAGGACGCAGCATGCGCGGAACTGATCCGACAGCGCGGCGCGCTCTCCGACGTCTATGCAGGCAACATCGCCAGCGCCATCAGCAAGTGCGCCAAGGAATGGGCGAGCCTGCCGGGCGCGGGCTACGGCCAGCATGAAAACGCTGTGGGCAACCTGCTCGCGGCATACCAGAACGCAGGGGGCACCATCGCATGAAAAACGACGACGTATTGACAGGCATTGCACTCGTGGGCCTCGCCTTCGCTGCATTCCAATTCATGCGTCCGCGAACCGTCGCCGCAGCGCCTGCACAGGGCGCAGCAGGCGCGCCGCGACCGATCAGCGGTTTCCGTTCGAGCCTGCCGGCGTGGTCGAGCCTCGCATCGAACCTGGGCGACCTGGGCAACACGCTGTGGACGGGCGGAAGCGCTGCGGGGCGCGGCATGGTGCAAGGCATCTTCGCGCCGGGTGATTCGGCGCTGACGGTGGGCAATTTCGACATCGGAAATGGGCCGCTGGAGCAGGCCGCAAAGCCCGGTTTCACGCTCGGTGAACTAGGCAGCGACAACGGCGCTTACACCTTCGGCTCGCCCGTGAACATCGACCCGACCCAATACGGTTACTGACCATGAATCGAAAAACCATCGCCATCGTGGCCGGCGTCGCCATCGCCTACTACCTGTGGAAGCACGCCAAGGCGAAGCAAGCCAGCAACCCGGCCGTGACCACGGTGCCGGACACCAGCGATCAACGGATGACGATCCAGTAAGGCGCGGACATGTTTGAACGCGGGCACCTCTACGGCATGGCCTTCGGCGTCGCAGTGATCGCCGTGGGCGTCTGGTATTTGAAGCGCCAAGCCGGCGCGGCCGTGAGTGGGATTGGCAGCGCGTTCGATAGCCTGACGACGAACGCGGGCCTCGCGGTGGGCGCGGCAGAAAACTACCTCTCGGAGTCGGTCGCGCCTGTCGCTGATCGAGTCTGGAACACAGATTTGGTATCGACGCCAAACGCGGCCAACGGTGGGCACCCATCGCAGGGCGACGTGCGGCGCTGGGACCAATACACAACGGAATACGGCTCGCCGCTGGCGAACTTGCCGAACGCCGTTTCAACGTGGGCGGGACAGATGGAGCAGGGCACCGCCGACCCTTACAGCTACGCCCCAATGGGGTAGGGAGAAAAAACACCATGAACTTTCTGCAACGTCTGCGCGAGCCGTCCACCTGGGCGGGCCTGGGTGGCCTCGCGGTAGCGCTGGGCGCCAGCCAAACCAAGGTGCAGGCCGCCGCCACCGTCGTCGGCTCGATCCTGTCGGCGCTGGCCGTGTTCCTGCCGGAATCCGGCAACAGCAACCAGGGCTGACGCGTGGAGTGGGCACCGCTCCTGGCTATCGCCGCACCATCGCTGACGGTGGCCGGGGCGATGCTCAAGTACGTGATGCGCGTCGAGCGTAGGCTCACGCGCATTGAGGCGAAACTCAATATCGAGGAGGGCGAATCGTGACCAAGCGACGCACACCGCCGCGCAAGGCGAACGGCCAATTTCGCAAGCGCAAGAAGCGCTGACAGCAGGGGAAGTGGGGAAAGGGGAAGCCCGGCCATGTGCCGGGCTTTTTTCATGCACGCATGCGCGCATCGGCAATGGCCGATATCGGCGCTGCTGGCGTGCTGGCGACGATGGGCGCGAAGCGATAGACCTGGGCGGTCTGGCCGTCGCGGGCGATGCCCATGCGGCGGTAGCCGGCGGCGCGCATCATCTGGTCGCACTCCATCTGCCGCAGGCGCAGTAGTTCGGGCACCCACCATGGCAAAGGCCGTGCGCCGGAGCGCCAGGCGCGCAGCGTTTCGACGCGTACGCGCAGGTAGCGGGCGAGCGGTTCCTCCGGGGCGTGCGCGTAACGCTCGAACTCGTTCAAATGCCCCCATTTGTGATCGTGGCTTTTCATTTTTCTTATCCGTAAAAAAGCCCGGCACGGTGGCCGGGCGACTGTGCGGGATTGCCGGTTGTGACCCGGCTTTCCTATATCGGTCGAACTTATGCAGCGTGTATCCGCAAAATGGGGTAAATCGACCGCAAAACGTTGATGCTGCTCAATCTCTCGCACCCGGAAGCTATTTGACATAATGCAAATTATGTGAA
>NZ_JASATD010000023.1:0-65786 GCF_038440115.1 Ralstonia sp. OTU4908
GGGCGGACCACCGAGCCAAAAACCTCAGTGCACCAACTGATTAATCTCAATAATCGGCATCAACACCGCCAGCACAATCAACAACACCACCACACCCATCGTCAAAATCAGCGCCGGCTCCAGCAAGCCCGTGAGAAACAACGTCCGGCGCTCAAGCTCCTGCGCCTCGCCCTGCGCAGCCCGCTCCAACATCGCAGGCAGATTCCCCGTCGCCTCACCCGAGCGGATCAGATGCACCAGCACAGGCGGAAACTGATTCTGCGCTGCCAACGCCCGCGCCAGCGAAGTCCCTTCGCGCACGCGCGTGGATGCATCCTCGACGTTGGTCTTGAGCGCAACGTTGTTCAGCGTTTCCCCCGCAGCCTGCAACCCACGCAAGATCGGCACGCCGGCACTGGTCAGAATCGCCAGCGTGCTGGCAAACCGCGCGGTGTTGTAACCGCGGACGAGCTTGCCGAACAGCGGTGCAGTCAGCAGCCACTTGTGCCACGACAGCCGCAACGCCGGTTGCTTGAGCAGATTGCGGATCAGCAAGCCCAACGCTACCAGCACGATCGCCGCCAGCCAGCCCCAGTTCCGCACAAAGTCCGACAGCCACAGCATGATGATCGTGAGCGTCGGCAGCTTCTGCTTGGTGTTGGCAAACACGCTCACCACCTGCGGCACCACGTATGACAGCAGGAAGATCACGATCGCAAACGCCACCACCGTGACGATGGCGGGGTACGTGAAGGCCAGCTTGATCTTCGATGTGAGCGCGTTGCGGCTCTCGATGTAGTCGGCCAGGCGTGAAAGGACGAGGCCGAGGTTGCCGGAGTGTTCGCCCGCTGAAACGAGGGCGCGGTAGATATCCGGGAAATCCTTCGGATGCTGTGCCAGCGCGACCGACAGCGAGCTGCCGCCCACCACCTCGGCGCGGATGGCCGCGAGCAGTTCGCCGACGTACGCGCGTTCGGCCTGATCGGCCAGCGCGGCCAGCGCTTCATCGAGCGGCAGGCCCGCCACCAGAAGACTGGCGAGCTGGCGCGTGACGAGTGCGTTTTCCTGCGCCGAGAGCCGCTTGCCGAAGCTCGACCCGCCGCGCTTGGTGGCCTGCGCACCCAGCGTGTCGACCAGCAGCGGTGTCAGCCCGCGTGCCCTCAGCAGCGTGCGCGCCTGGCGGGCGCTGTCGGCTTCGATGACGCCCTTGTCGGTCTTGCCGGCGGCGTCGGCGGCTTCGTAACGGAAGGCTGGCATGCGCTATTCGTGTAATCGCGCCTTAGTCGCGTGTGACCCGCAGCACTTCTTCCAGCGACGTAGCGCCCGTGTCGATCCAGCGCTGGGCATCCATGCGCATGGTCTGCATGCCCTGGCCGATGGCGAACGCCTTGATCTCGGATTCAGCGGCCTGGCGGTGGATCATCGTCTGAATTTCGGGTGTGACGGTCAGCAGTTCGTAGACACCGGTCCGGCCCTGGTAGCCGGAGTTGCTGCAACGCTCGCAGCCGACGTGATGCCAGACCGATTTGCGTGCCGGTGCCGCCGGTGCCACGCCGTCTGCGATCGGCGTGCCGGCCACGGCTTCCACTTCTGCAGGCGTGAGTTCGAGCACTTCTTCGCGGCGGCAATGCACGCACAGGCGGCGTACCAGCCGCTGCGCCAGCACACCGAGCAGCGATGAAGACAGCAGGAACGGTTCGATCCCCATGTCGATCAGGCGCGTCACGGCGGAGGCGGAATCATTCGTGTGCAGCGTCGCCAGCACCAGGTGGCCCGTCAGCGAGGCCTGCACCGCAATCTGCGCGGTTTCCAGGTCGCGGATTTCCCCGATCATCACCACGTCCGGGTCCTGGCGCAGGATGGCGCGCAGGGCCTTGGCGAACGTCATGTCGATCTTCGGATTGACCTGCGTCTGGCCGATGCCGTCGAGGTCGTATTCGATCGGGTCTTCCACCGTCATGATGTTGGTGGACGCCGCGTCGAGCCGCGACAGCGCTGCATACAGCGTGGTCGTCTTGCCCGAACCCGTCGGGCCGGTGACGAGCACGATGCCGTGCGGCTGGTTGATCAGGTGATCGAAGCGCGCCAGCGTGCCGGCGCCCATGCCGAGCTTGCCCAGGTCGAGCCGGCCGGCTTCCTTGTCGAGCAGACGCAGCACGGCGCGTTCGCCGTGGCCGGTGGGCAGGGTGCTCACACGCACGTCCACCGGGCGACCGCCCACGCGCAGCGTGATGCGCCCGTCCTGCGGCAGGCGTTTCTCGGCAATGTCGAGCTGCGCCATGATCTTGATGCGCGAAATCAGCGCGCCGTGCAGCGCTTTCTTCGGGCGCACGACGTCGCGCAGCGTGCCGTCGACACGAAAGCGCACGACGGATGCATTCTCGAACGGCTCGATATGGATGTCCGAGGCGCCTTCGCGCGCGGCCTGCGTGAGCAGGGCGTTGATCATGCGGATGATCGGCGCGTCGTCTTCGGATTCGAGCAGGTCTTCCACGGCAGGGATGTCCTGCATCAGGCGCGACAGGTCGACTTCGCCTTCCACTTCGCCCACCACCTGGGCCGCACTGCCGTCTTGCGCGTTGTAGGCCGTCTGCGTGGCGGTGGACAGCGCCGCCGTGTCGAGCGTCACCAGATGCAGCGCGCCAAACACGCGGCCGAGTTCAGCCAGCGCCGTGCGCGAGGTTTCAGGGCAGACCCACACCTCCAGCGTGTCGACGTCCTGGCGGGCGACGAGCAACCTGGCGTCGCGCGCAAACGCATACGGCACGAGCCGCACGGCCGACTGCGAGGGCGGCTCGAGCGTGCTGACGTCGGTGGTGGAAGCGTGCGTGGCCATGGTTCGTTGTCCGTTGTCAGCCGCCATTGCGCGGCGCGTTGCCGTCGTAACCGCCCGAGGTGGGCGCCGCGAAATTCTGCAGGCGCGGCTGGCTGCGCGTGGTGCCTTGCGGCATCGGCATCGGGGCGCCCGGGGGCACCTGCGTACCGGCCGGGCCCTTCGGCACGATCGACACATCGCCGTAGTTGTCAGCCGGGCGCATGGCCTCGGGCGTGGGTAGCACCGGCGTGTCCTTGTCAGACGTGGTCGGCAGCATGTTCGGCGAGACAAAGCCCTGCTGCGTGTCGCGCATGTAGTTGTAGCGGTTGTCCGACAGCGCGCCCGTGGCATCGGCCGTGCGCAGGATGATGGGGCGCAGGAACACCAGCAGGTTCGTCTTCACACGCGTCTTGTTTTCCGAGCGGAACAGCGCGCCAAGGATGGGGATGTCGCCCAGGCCCGGCACCTTCTGCTCGCCGTCCTGATAGTTGTCTTCCAGCAGCCCGCCCAACACGACGACCTGGCCGTCGTTGGCCAGCACGTTCGTTTCAATGGAGCGCACGTTGGTGGTCGGGCCCTGTGTCGCATTCTGCGTGCCCGGCACCACGGCCGACGACTCCTGGAAGATCTGCATCTTCACCAGCCCGCCGTCGGTGATCTGCGGCTTGACGCGCAGCGTGATGCCGACGTCCTTGCGGTCGAACGTCTGGAACGGCGTGACCGAAGCGGACGTGCCCGTCTGCGCATACGAGCCCGTGGTGATCGGCACGTTCTGGCCGATCAGGATCTTGGCTTCTTCGTTGTCGAGCGTGATCAGGTTCGGGGTCGACAACACGTTGACCGAACCGTCCGAGCCCAGCGCGGAGAGCAGCGCGCCAAGGCCCGAGGCCTTGTTGAACACGCCGAACTGGCCGCCGTTCAGTTGCCCTACGTTTACGCTCGACAGCGCCGTCTGCGCCGCCGTGCTGCCGATGCCGCCCGTGGTGATGGTAGCGATGGTGCCGGCCAGCGTGAGCAGGTTGCCCGAACCCGTGCCGAAGTTGGTGCCGCCGCCGCCGTACGTATTCGGGCCGCCTGCGCCCACCATCCACTGGATGCCGAGCTGCGACGCCTTGGTAGCCGTCACCTCAACGATCATCGATTCGATATAAACCTGGGCGCGGCGCGCGTCGAGGTCGTCGATCACGGCACGCAGGTTGCGGTAGACCGGCTCGCTGGCGGTGATGATGAGCGCGTTGGTGGCCGGATCGGCCTGGATGATGCCGCCGGTGGTGGGCGTGTTGTTCTGCCCGAACGAGGCGCGGAACGAAGAGCTGCCGCTGCCCGAGCCGCTGCCCGAACCGCTGCCGTAGTTGGTGTTCTGCGTGTTCTGGTTCTGCACGTTGCTCACGCCGCCCGCCGGCTGCGAGGTCGCGCCTTGCGCGGCGCTCTGGCCGCCCGGGCCGGTCGATGCGGAGGCCGACAGCGTGGCGTCGGCCGCGACGATCGCGCGCAGCGTCGTCGCCAGCTGCACCGCGTTGGCGTTCTTGAGCGGCACCACCCAGATGTTGCCCGGGCGTGCATTCGGCACATCGAGCTTGGCGATCAGTTGTTTGGCCTGCGCCAGACGTGCCGCACTCGACGCACGCACCATCACGCTATTCGAACGCGGCTCGGCCACGACCGACGTACGCAGGCTCGGGTCCGACAGCGCCGCGCCGGCACCGGCCGCGCCGCCTGCACCACCGGCCGACGGATCGAGCAGCTTCTGCAGCGTGGCCGCCACGTCGATGGCCACGGCGTTCTTCAGCGGAATCAGCTCGGTCTCGCCGGCCACGGGCGTGTCGATCGACGCGATGATGCGGCCGATGCGGCGCAGGTTGTCGGCGTAATCGGTAATGACGAGCGTGTTGTTGGCCGGGTAGGCGGTGATCGTATTGTTGGGCGCGATCATCGGGCGCAGCACCGGCACCAGGTTGTTGGCCGATTCGTGCTGCAGGCGGAAGACCTGCGTCACAACCTGTTCGCCGCCACGTGAGCCTGCCGCGCCTACGCTGGTGGGCGAGCCCTGCAGCTTGGCGTCGGCTTCCGGCACGACCTTGGTGAAGCCGTTGCCCTCGACAATCGCGTAGCCCTGCATGCGCAGGATCGAACCCAGCGATTCGAGCGCCTGCGAGCGCGTCACCGGTTTTTCGGTGACGAGGTTGACGGTGCCCTTCACGCGCGGGTCGACGATGAAGTTCTTGCCGGTGGCCTGGCCGACGGCCTTGACGACGGAGTCCAGATCCGCGTTGACGAAATTCAGCGAGACCTCATCCCCTGGGTTGCCGGCGGCGCCGTTCTGGGAGGATGCCGCGCTGGGCGGGGCGGCGAAGACTGGCATCGAGCCGGCCACCATTGTTGCGCAGCATGCCAGGACGATGGCGCGAACGGTGAGTCGGGAAGAGGCGTTGTACATGGTCTCGTTCATGGTTGTCGGCACGCTGGCTCGCGCGCCGGCTTGAGGATCAAAAGCGGAGTCGATGCTGCGACCCGTCGCGCGGGCCCAGCAGACTCAACAGGCCAATCAATTGCGGTTCCGACTCCGGCGTGGCACTGGCCACCCCGTCAAAATGCGCGCCCTGGCCAAGAGTGCCCTGGCCCTGCAGGGTGAGCGGCCCGGCCAGTGTCGACAGCGACAACTGCATCGGCGCACCGCTCACGCCGCCAAACGACACCACCGCCTGGTAACTGCCCAGCGGCCGTACCCGGCTGAGGCTGGATGATACCTGCTCAAGCGTGACGGTCAGCGCGCCCTGGGCGGTGTTCGGCTGGCCCTTTCCACGGCCGAATTGGCCCGAGAGCGGCGTCCACTGCGCCCGCAAACGGCCATCCAGCTTGAGCGTGTTGAACGGCGCGCCAACGCCTTCCAGCAACGATGCCGGCAACGCGACCGCGCCGGCCTCTGCGTCCCAATGCCCCGGCGTGACCGTCAGCGTGACCGGCTTCTCCAGCGCGCGATCGTGCGCCAGGTGCGCGCGCAGCGTGCCCGTCAGCAGCGGCAGCATGTCGATCGACCACGACAGGCGGCCCGGCAGCACGGTTGCATCGGCGCCGCCGTTGCCGGCGGTCAGCGCAAGCGTTGCACTGCCCTGCCAGAGACTGCCCTGGCTGTCAGCCAGCAGAACACGGTGCCCCGTGGCAGCGGCGATGCGCTCGGCCACCCACGCGGCCGGATACTGCGCCACCACGGTCAAGCCCACGGCCAGCAGCGCCACGCCACACCAAAGCACGCGCCAGCCGAGGCCCGTGCGCTCGTCCGGCCCGGCACGGCGGCGCAAACGCAGCGGCGGCAGCGATTCAATCCCCATCGGCACGATCGGACCCGTCAGCGGCCAGCGGCGGCGGGGCCTTGCAGCGTCGCCGTCACGTTGACCAGGGCCGTCGCGCCCACGTATTTGATGTTCGTGTCGATCACCTTCATGCGCTGCGCCTGGCGCACCTCCTGCAGCCATTCGGCGACGGCGCCGAAGGGCACCTTGTCCAGTTGCACCTGCACGCTCTCGCCCGACATCGCCATCCGCGTGGCCTTCAGGCCGTGGTTGGTGAGGCTCGTGTTGAGCGCCTGCTGCAGTTCCGCACCGCGCGGCACGGGCGCGGCGGCAATGGCCGACAGGCCGCGCGCTTCCTGGCCCAGCGTTTCCATCTCGGCGAGTTGGGTACGCATTTGCGGCAGGGCTTTCTCGATGCGGCGCTGGCCCTCGAAGGCCGGCTCCCACAGCACGAGGTAGACGATCACAAGCAGCAGCACCACGCCGCCACCAGCCAGGATGCGGCGTTCGCGCGGCTCGCGCTGCATCCAGAACGTCGTGGCCGCGTCGCGCACCGAGTCCGGCACGCCGATGCGCGGCAGGCGACGGGATGACGATCGGGAAGAGGAGGGGGAGGAAGTCGCCATGGAGGAAGCGTTATTGGGCGATGGAGACCGTCCAGCGCGAGCCCGGTACGGTCGCCTCGGCACCGCGCGGGGCCTCGGCGGTGTCCATGTTCAGGCCGACATTGCGGGCGGCGGTGCGCAGGCTGGCGGTGTCGGTGCCGTCCTTGAGCGTGACCGTGAGCGCGCGGCCGTGGTAATCGAGCGCGAGCAGCGCATCGGGCGCGAGGCCGGTGGCCGCCTGGGCAAAGCGATCGGCCAGCGGCAGGAAGTCTTCCGGTGCCGATTTGCCGGCGGCCAGCCGCAGTTGTTCGACCTGGCGGCGCATCTGCGCGGGCGGGTCGAGGATCACCGGCGTATTCGGGAATGCCGTCTGCAGCTGCGCGCGCATGGCGGTATCGAGCCGCTTCTGTTCGGCACGCAGCGTGAGCCAGCGCGCGTTCATGCCGATGAGCTGCACGACCACGATGAGCACGGCCAGCGCGATGGGCAGGCGCCAGAGGCTCCAGTCCATGCCGGCCACGCCGCCGCGTGCAAAGTCGAACTGGCAGAGATCGGCTTCGCCTGAGGCGAGGGCGTCGCGGGCGCCGGCCGCCCAGGTGGACCAGTCCAGCGTGGCGGTGGCGGGGTCGGCCGACAGGCCGGGCGCCAACTCGCGCAGGGCCGGCGACACCATCAGCGTGGCCGGCGCGGGCGCAATGCCCAGCCAGTTGCCGACGTTGGCCGGCAGCAGCCGCAGGCCGTAGCCCTCGGCGCGGCCCGTGCGTACGGTGATGTCGACGGCCACGGGCGCGTCCGGGTCGGACGACGGCGCCGCGTCAAGCGCGATGGTGGCCGGTGTGACCCCAGCCACGGCTTCAGCCGCGGGCAATTCGACTGCAGGCTCGGCGGCAACGGAAGCATCGAGCGACGGCTCCGCGCGTTCGACGGCGTTTGCCGCTTCTGCAACCGGCGCTGCCGCTGCGACAGGCGTTTCAAACGGCACGCAAAGCTGCGCAGGCAGCAGATGGCAGGTGCGGTGCTTGTGGCCAGCAAAGGTATCGAGGATGAAGCGGACCCACGCGCGGTCGGCAATCATCAGTGCGCGCGATTGCGGCTCGCGGGGTGCCCGCCAGCCACGGGCCGGGGCATCCCCCAAGCGGGGCCCAAGGGCGATATGGCATTGCTGCGCGTCCTGCACGAGGCGCTCTTCCACCAGGTTGGGCAGCGCAAGACGCAGCTTGGGCAGCGCCAGCGGCGGCACGTTGGCCGGCACCAGCAGCACATCGGCGGCGGGCAGCAAAAGGATCAGGCGATCGGCCGCCGGCAACTCGTCGGTGCGCGACGTGCCTTCGCGCTGAACGCGCTGCGGCCCTTGTGCGCCTTCTTCGCGCACCAGCGCGAAGGGCACGGAGGCAAGCGCGCCCGCCGACCAGCGTTCGGGCGATTGAATGGGCCGGTGCGGCAGGCGCACGTACAGGGAGGTCGTCAAACCGCTCCTCTATTGATCTTGAGAGTGTGAATGCGAACTGCCAACGCTAGCGCCGGATTGCGCAAGACCCGCGATGCTGAACGATGCGGATGACAATACGGCGAAGGCCGGGGTCTGTCTACAAGCGGCGCGTACGCACGTGGAGGGGTGTTGCGCCGCCGTCATGACGGAATCTCGTCGATGCGGCGGACCCAGACGATGCGGGTCGCGTTATTGTTGACTGGGTCGCCACGTGAAACAAGCGCCACTTCTCCGATGCGGGCCCGCTCGTGACGCGCCATCCCGTAGACCAGAAAGTAGTGGGTCTGCACGTCCAGCAGATTGGCCGCAGCGGCGGTGTCGACCCCGGGCGCGATGCCGCGCAACTGGTTCGTGACATCGCCGATGTTGCGGAAGTACGCGCGGTCGCGCGCCTGCACCAGCGAGCGGGCGCGGTCCAGGCTCAGGTTCGGGATGACGGCAGCCAGCACTTCGGCGCTGGCCGTGTTGGCGTTGATCTGCGTGCGGGTGGGGAGCACGATCACGTAGGAGCGCAGCTTGGCGACCATGTCCGCCGTGTAGCCCGGGATCGTCAGCAGGCTGGCCACGTCGTCGAGCGGTCGCGGGCCGTTGCCGGTGCTGCCGGCGCTCCCGCCCCCGCCGCTGTCTTCGCCGCCTTGCTGACCGCCCTGCATGCCTTCGATCGACTGGAAGCCGCCCAACATCTGCGCCAGGTACGTCGCCGTGACATTGGCCAGGCTCGGGTCGATGTTGAGCGACTGCAGCAGCAGGCCGTACGCCTTGATGGCGTTCTTGTCGCGGCCGGTAATGATCATGCGGCCGCCCAGCGTCCGCGCTATCAGCAGGTTCATCAGGTTGAAGCGCGCCTGGGCATCGAAGATCCGGCCGGACAGGTAGGACTCTTCGCCGGCCGTGTCCGTGCGCAGCGAGCTGCCGAGAAAGTCCGACAGCTTGGTTTCCTGGATCGGCACGGCCCAGATTTCGCCCAGGTGGTCTACCGCCCCGGTGCGGCGCTGGTCGTCGCGCAGGATGAGGCGCGCCCAGTCGATGCCCGCCCGCGCGATCCACGTGGCCTGCGATTTCAGGCGCTGGTTTTCCACCGCGCGGATCTCCACCTGCTGCCGCCACAGCATGCCCGACACGATCACCACGGCCAGCGTAACGACGAGCAGCGCTGTAATGACGGCCGCGCCGCGCTGGCGCCCGGGCTGCGGATGACGTTGAGACAATCGACGGGAGCATCGCGCCATGTCAAAGCCCCGTCATGCAGATGCGCGTGAAGCGCTGCGGCGCGCCCTGCGGCGTCATGCGCACGAGCAACGCCAGTTCCACCGCGCGCACCGAGGCGGCCGGCACCACCACGCCGGGGCTGTTGGCCGAGGGCGCCGACGCGCTGGGCGTGGAAGCCGACGGCAAGCCGGTGAGGGTGGTGGTGTTGCTACCGGCCGGGAACAGTGCCGCCGACAGCGCGCCCGTGTTTTCCATCCAGCCGCCGGGTTCGATCCACGCGCGCGCGCTGATGCTGTCAACGTTGGCGGCGAGCAGGTAGCGCGCCGCGCCCACGCCGCCCTGGCGCAGGTTGTCCATCGCATTGCGCAGGTCGCCGCGGTTGGTGATCGGTTGGGTCTGGAGGCGTTCGAGCCGGCCGTCGACGATGCGGTAGAGCACCACTTGCCACGCGGGTGGCTGGCTGTCGTCGCGGCGGTCGCGCACCATCAGCACGCGGTTGGCGTCGACCTCCACCGGTGAGCGCGACAGCGTGTTCGGATCGGCCAGTTGGGTGCAATCGGCATCGAACTGGGCGTAGGCCGTCTTGAGTGCCTCGATGCGTTCGTCGCGCTGGGCCAGCGCCTCGTGCGTGCGCGTCATGCTGTCCAGCCCGCGCCAAGCAATCACGGCCAGGATGGCCAGCAGCGTGATCGCCACCAGCAGCTCGAGCAGGGTGAAGCCGCGCGACGAACGGTTAGAAGACATTGCGCGCATCGTTCGGCAATAGAGTCACAAGCCAGGCCAGTCGCACGGACTTGGATGCATCCGGATAGACGGACACCTCCACGCGGCGGAACACCGGGTTCGGGGTGCTGGCGATGGTTTCTTCGCACCACAGTTGCGTATCGCCTTGCGGGCACGGAAAGCCGCGCGCGCCAGGGTCTGGGAAGACGCGAGCCAGGCGCAGGTTGGCGAGGTGGTTCTCGGCACTCCAGGTGGCGATCATGCGCGTCTGCAGAGAATCGCTGGCGGTGGTCATGCTGCCCATGGCGCGCATGGTGGCGGTGAGCGCCACGGCCACGATGGTCAGCGCCACCAGCACTTCGAGCAGGGTGAAGCCGCGCGTGCGCGTGGGACGAAGGCTGCGCGTCATTGCGTTTGCATCTCCGTCAGCACGCGGGGGCCGCCGTCGGATACCACGTCGACGCGGGAACCTTGCGAGGTCAGCGCCACGCGCCACGGCAAGCCAATCGCCTCGCGGCCGAACACCAGGCGCTGTGGGGCGCCCGGCACCGCAGCGGCACCTGCGACGATCTGTACGTTGTCCATGCCCTGGCGCCAGTGGCCCGGCGCGAGCACGTCGCGGCTGAGCACGCGCCAGCCGTTGGGCGTCGATTCGTAGAAGCGCCAGCCCTGCGCATCGCCCTCCCACGCCACGGGGCGAGATGTGAGCTGCGCTTCTTCCTGTGCCAGTTCGATCAGGCGAGCCAGCTTCTGCGCATCATCGGCCAATTGCGAGCGCGGGTTGGGCGTAGCGTTCACGGCCACCACGGCCAGCACGATGCCGATGATGACCACCACCACCAGCAACTCCAGCAGCGTAAAGCCGCGGATGTGCCGGCGGCGGCGTGGTGGGCCGAACATGGCGCGGGGGCGGCTGCGGCGGCTTAGTTGTCCCAGTTACCGATATCGGCGTCATTGCCGGTGCCGCCGGCCTGGCCGTCGGCGCCGAAGCTGAAGACGTCCACTTCACCGCGCACGCCCGGGTTCAGATATTGATACGGATGGCCCCACGGGTCCTTGGGCAGGCGTTCCAGATACCCGCCGCCTTTCCAGTTGTTGGGGATCGGCTCGGTGGTCGGTTTGGTGACCAGCGCGCTGATGCCCTGCTCGGTGGTCGGGTAGCGGCCGTTGTCTAGCCGATAGAGCTTGAGCGCCTGCGAAATGGAAGCGATGTCCTGCTTGGCGGCGATGATGCGCGCCTCGTCGGGGCGGCTCATGATCTTCGGCACCACCAGCGCGGCGAGGATACCCAGGATCACCACCACCACCATGATCTCGATCAGGGTGAAGCCACGCGCCGCCCGATGGGGCAGCCGGGCGAGGGCGCGCTGGCGGAAGGAAGAGCGAAGTTGGCCTTGCATCATGGCGACAGAGTTGGCAATAAGGGAAGAGACACAGTATATCCGTGAGATATGACCTTATATTGCGCGGCGGGGTCGTGCTGCGTTGGCGCTAGAGCCGCCCCTCCAAGCTGTTCACCGAACCGGCATGAAGGGCGGATAGAATCGGCGTATTCCTACGGTGCCTCGCCCCATTTCATGAACGCTCGACAGTCGTCCCGCCTGCTCAGTCTCGTACTGTTTGCTGCCCTCTGTGCGCTCCTGACGCACTGGGTGCTGACGCTGTCGTCGCTGCGCTCGCTGGGCGCGCCGCGTGAGGCCCGCGTGGCCCAAACGGATGCCTTGGAGACCGGCGCGGCCGTCACGCTCTTTGGCGGGGGCCCGCAGAACGGCCCGCGCGATGTGCAGGTGATGGGCGTGGTGGCGGATCTGGCCGATGGTTCCGGCGCCGCCATCGTGTCGGTGGACGGCGGTGCGCCGCAGGCCGTGCGCGCCGGCAAGTCGCTGTCGTCCAATCTCAAGCTGGTGGAAATCAAGGCGCGCTCGGTGGTGATCGAGCGTAATGGCGCGCGCCAGGAGATTCCGCTGCCGGCCAGCGCCGTGGCGGGCGTCTCGCCGGCCAATCGCAATGCGCCGGCCATGCCTCTGCCCCCCGCAGGTGCCGCGGCACCGCTGTCCACTCCCGCAATGCCGCCCGCACCGTCAGTTGCCAACAACCCGGCCAACACCACCATGCCGGGCGCCATGCTCCCCATCGCGCCCGCGCAGATCAACACCGGGGACGAGCCTGCCGGCCAAGGCGGCGGCATCGTCGGCCCCCGCCACCGCGCAGCAGCCGCTGCACGCAAGGGGGACACCCCCCAACCGGGCGCCGACCAATAGGCCAGGCGCGGCTCGCCATGCGTTGGCGGGCGCATATTACAGGGCATGTCATCGGGGTAACAGCGTGTAAAAGCCGGCAACGCGCCGGGATCGTCGGGTTCTAATCCGCTACACAGTCCATGTGAAAAGGAGCTGACCATGACCAACAAACGTGCTGTACAAGCCTTCCTCGCCACCTCGGCCCTGTTCCTCGCCATGTCGGGCATGAACGCCCGGGCCCAGGATGCCAGTGCCCCCGCTGCCAGCGCGCAAGCGCCGGCGGCGGCCACGGCACCGGCGGCGCCGCAGAGCGACGCCCGCGCCGGCAAGCCTGGCCACCACGGTGGCTTCAAGGCCATCGACACCAACGGCGACGGCCAGGTCTCGCGCGACGAGGCCAAGGGCCACGCGTGGCTTGAAAAGAACTTCGACCAGATCGATACCAACCACGATGGCCAACTGAGCAAGGACGAGCTGGCCGCCTGGCACAAGGCCCACAAGGGCGAGATGCACGAAAAGATGGCGCAGCGCTTCGACGCCAAGTTCAAGGCGGCCGACAAGGACAACGATGGCAGCCTGACCAAGGACGAAGTGCAGGCCGGCATGCCGCGTCTGGCCAAGAACTTCGACCAGATCGACGCCAACCATGACGGCAAGATCACCGAAGACGAGATCCGCGCCTACATGAAGGCCCGTCACGACGCCCGCAAGGCGCAGAAGAACACCCCGGCGGCCGCGGCCATGCCCGGTGGCCCGTCGGCGACGAAGGGCGAGTGACGCCTCGTCTGAATCTCCGCACGCAAGCGGCGCCTTCGGGCGCCGTTTTTTATTGCCTGCGCCCCTCCGATCCTCAATGCATTGCAAGACCGGTGCGGGTTGGTTTGGTTACGGGGCCGTGTCAGTGCCGCATGCGCGCATGCCGCAACGCCCATGAAAAACACCCCGATGGCGAACCATCGGGGTGCGGGGTCAGCACGCCTGAAGCTTGAGGGTCTTCAGGCCGGCTGGTCGTCGGCCTTGAGCACGCCGCGGCGCATCTGGTCGAGTTCGATCGACTCGAAGAGCGCCTTGAAGTTGCCCTCGCCAAAACCTTGGTTGCCCTTGCGCTGGATGAACTCGAAGAAGATCGGACCGAGCTGGTTTTCCGAGAAGATCTGCAGCAGAAGGTCGCCCGGTGCGCCGTCGATCAGGATCTTGCGCTTCTTCAGTTCCGCCACGTCTTCGCCATGGCCGGGGATGCGCTTGTCGACCAGTTCGTAATACGTGTCGATCGTGTCCAGCAGCTTGATGCCCTTGCTGCGCAGCGCGTCCACCGTGTTGAACAGGTTGGTCGAACCGAGCGCGATGTGCTGGATGCCCTCGCCGTGGTACATGTCCAGATACTCCTGGATCTGACCGGCCTTCTCCGTCCCTTCCTCGTTGATGGGGATGCGGATATTGCCGCACGGGCTCGTCATCGCCTTGCTCTTCACGCCCGTGACCTGGCCTTCGATGTCGAAGTAGCGGACCTCACGGAAGTTGAAGAAGCGTTCGTAAAACTCGGCCCATTCCTTCATCCGGCCACGGTAGACGTTGTGCGTCAGGTGGTCGATGTAGGTCAGGCCGTGCCCGGTGGGGTTCGGGTTGGCGCCCGCGATGGGCACGAAATCGACGTCGTAGATGCTGATGTTGCCGATGTCGCCGGCCTTGGCGTCGTTCTTGCCGGTCCAGCGGTCGACCAGGTAGATCAGCGAATCGCCGATGCCCTTGATGGCCGGAATGTTCAGCTCCATCGGGCCGCTGTGGGTGTCGAAGCCCCAGGCGCCCAGCTCCAGCGCACGCTTGTAGGCGAACGCGGCGTCTCGCACGCGAAACGCGATCGCGCAGATCGACGGGCCGTGCAGGCGCGCAAAGCGCTGCGCGAACGAATCGGGCTCGGCGTTGATGATGAAGTTGATCTCGCCCTGGCGGTACAGCGTCACGTTCTTGTGACGGTGTTTCGCGATGGCGGTAAAGCCCATGTTCTCGAACAGCTTGCCCATGGCAACGGGGTCCGGCGCGGCGTATTCGATGAACTCGAAGCCGGCGGTGCCCATCGGGTTTTCCCAAGGCGTGAATTGCATGGTTGGTCTCCTGTGGGGGCGCGCTCTGGAGCGCACAGGTCTTTGACGATCCTCGCAGTGTAGGTGTCTCCATCCAAGCAAAAATTGCGAAGTTGTGCCCACCTTGCTAAATTTGCGCAAGAAAATTGCCGAATTAATTGGTGCGGAGCAACAAAATGAATAAAGTGGAACTCGACAAGATCGACCGGAAGATCCTGGAAGTCCTGCAGAACAACGGCCGCCTCACCAATCTGGAAGTCGCCGAGCGGGTGAATCTGTCGCCCAGCCCGTGTTTGCGACGCATCCGCCGCCTGGAGGAATCCGGCGTCATCCGCCAGTACGCCGCGCTGCTCGACCCGTCCAAGATCGGGTTGGGGCTGTCGGCGTACATCAACGTGCGGCTGGAGAAGCAGGGCGGTGCGCCCAAGGGGAAAGGCCCGTCCGATATTTTTCGCGCCGCCGTGGCGACGTGGCCCGAGGTGGTCACGTGCTACGCCATGACCGGCGAGATGGATTACCTGCTCAAGGTGTTCGTGGAAGACATGGAGCACTTCGCGCGCTTCATCCGCGACCAGCTGCTCGCCCACCCGGCAGTGATCGATGTGAAGAGCAGTTTTGCGCTGGAGCGGATCAAGGATACGACTGCGTTGCCGGTGGTGGTTTGAGGGATTGGCTAGTTGCGCCATAAAGGCATAAACCGCGAATCACGCACCTCAGCGGTCCGATCGTGGGCCTTCCTTGTTCGAGCCTGAATCGCTGCGGGCGGCGCGCGAGTCTCAAACACTCGCATTCCGCAGTCAGAGGTCGAATTTTTCGGCCCTTGACGGACGGCTTCGACCCTCTGACGGCGGGACGCCAGCCTCGCCTCGATGACTTCGTATGTTTGATAGCGAGGTGTGGGCTTCGGAGGGCCGATGGGTCGGATGTCTTTGGGCGGAGTGCGGACCTTTGAGCCCCGAGCGCCGCTGTTTGACGGCGAGGTGTCACTCTCATGCAAGCGAATTCAGGTGTTTGAGCGCGACACATGAGGCCAAAACTGCGGCGCTTGGCGGTCTATTGGGTAACCGCGAGCAGCATAGGGCGGCGTTCCACTCTACGCCGCAGGCTGGGTCGGTGGCGCCACGCGGCGCTTGATGAAAACCGCCGGAGATAACACCGGGATATGCCGGGCGCGCAGCGTGACCAGCCAATCGCCCACGGCGTCTTCGCAGGTGAGGCGGAAGTGGTTCGCGTCAATCCATTCGACGTCGTCCAGCCAGAACGTGTAGTACGCCGCACCGATGGTGCCGGTGCTGATCGCGCGTGAAAGATCGGGGGTGACGAGGGTGATGGAGACGGCCTCTTCAAACGGGCAGTCGTAATTGGTGATGAGGGCGAAGCCGAGATTCGTCTGATATTGCCGCAGCAGCTCGTAACCGGGGATGGCGAGCGTCGGGTGCAGCACGCCGTCGACGATCACGCGTGTGCGCATGGGCCACTGCTCATACGGGCCGCTGTGTTTCTCCAGGGCGAAGCGTTGGAGCGCCTGCATGGCGT
Source organism: Ralstonia sp. OTU4908 (assembly GCF_038440115.1). Lineage (NCBI taxonomy): Bacteria > Pseudomonadati > Pseudomonadota > Betaproteobacteria > Burkholderiales > Burkholderiaceae > Ralstonia > Ralstonia sp. OTU4908. Next base: position 15,968 of record NZ_JASATD010000023.1, read on the forward strand.
CGGCGCGTTGGCTGCGCTATTCCTTGCGCATGCCGCACAGGGCGACCTGGCGTGCGGGATCGGCGGAGTCTTTCCAGCCGGGTTCTTCGCGCTTCTGGTACGCCTCCATCGTCGGGTAGCCCTTTACGCTCCACGAGAACTCGCTGTAGCGCGAGACCTCGATAACGGCCAGGCCGCAGCGCTTGCGGCGGTCTTCAATCTTGAACGCCGCGTGCGGGTGGTCGCCGGACAAGTCCTGCTCGATTACCTTGTAGCGCGTGGGGCCGCACTTGAAGAAGCTGGCATTCCATTCGATGGTGTTCGAGCGCAGGAACAAGGCGCCGTAGCAGGCACGGCCGTCACCGCGGAAGGTTCCGGTCAGCGCATCTGCGGCCATGGCCGATTGCGCGGCCAGCAGCGACACGGCGATGAGGAGGCGGCCTACTTGCATGCGGCGGTTCCGATCTTCGGGATAAGCGTGAGCACGTAATCGAGTTTCCGGATGTATGCGGAGTCGCCGTGGTTGTACAGCACGGCAATGTTCTGCGTCGTCACCGGCCGCCAGCCGGTAATCACCTTGCGCATGGCGGCCTTGCGGTATTTGACCACCTGTCCGGGTTTGAGTGTTGCGGCATTCGGATTGAGCGCGCGCATCTCCGCCAGGGTCGAGCCTTGCGCCCGGGCGATCTTGTCGAGGCTGTCACCTGCCTTGACGGCGACTTCGTAGACCTTGTCGTCGGCATCGCGCACGCTTCGGACGTCGAACTTGGCCATGCGCGTGAGCAGGTAGCCGACGCCGGCGCGAATGTTCCACGCGGGCACCGTTCGGGCCAGGCCGGCGTTCAACCGGGTGCGGATGGCCGGGGGGACGATGAGGTCGCTGCCTTCTTCGCCACGGAGCAAGGTATTCAAGCCGGGGTCACCCAGGTTGCCGATCTGCAGCGGCTTGGTCGCCCACGCTTCCGAATCGGCTCCGGTCTCGACCCACACCATCGCCTTGACGACCTGCCAGTCCAGCGGCAGATAGCCCGCGTTGCCCATCAGGTAGCGGTTGTATTCCGCCACCGCAGCCTGGATGTCGCAGTCGTAGCCGTTCCAGCGGTCGGGGTGCTGGGTGGAGGTATGGATGTAATCCTGCCAGCGCTCGAAATCGGTTTTCGGTTTGGCCTGGGCCTTGGTGATCATCTGCCCCTCCGTGGCTGCTTGACCTGTGGAGGGGCATGGTAGCCAGCGCCCGGCGGCCGCGTGTTAACGGCTGTTGATGTACCTTGCCGGTGGCTGGCAATTGGCATCGGTGGCGTGCCAGGCTTCACTGCTTGGGCGAGGGATCGTCCTGCGGGTTGACGTATTTGATATCGAGCGGCCCCGTGCCATGAATCTGCACCACCGTCGCCGCCCTGGTGAATGCGTAGTGGTGCATGCCTCCGGGCAGGTTGTGAAAACCGCCGGTCTTGAGCGCGTGCGCGGCGCCCATGTCCATGGTGTCGCCGCTGCCCAGGTACAGCGTGCCCGAGATCACCGTGAGGTTCTCGGTCTGGGTGTGCCAGTGCGGCGGCACCTTGTAGCCGCCTGGCGTTTTCAGGCGTACGACGTAGGGGCCGTCCTTGCCGGGGTCGCCGTAGAGCACGGCAAGCTTGGCGCCTTTGGGCAAGCCGGGCGGCGCGTCGACCCACTTCAGGGCGGAGGGGTTGATCATCATCATGTCGCCCATGGCGGCGTCCTGGGCGGCAGCGGACGCAGCGCCCAGGCAAAGCAGCGCGGCTGCAGCCAGCAGCATCGATTGCGCGGATGGTGTCTTCATCGTCGTCTCCTTCTTGCCTCGGCATCGGCTCGCGGGCGACGCAGATGGCCGCCGCTGGAGAGCGAGGGGTGCCGCATCCTCATCGTAGGGAAAGCACCCGCGCGGCTGACAAGCGCGCAATTGCCCTAGGCGAGCGATTGCGAGCAACGCCCAACACCAAACAAAAACGCCCGGTGGCGAGCCGGGCGTTTGTTGCAGAGCGATGCGCTTACACAGCGCGCTTTTGCGGCACCAGCGAGCGCCAGAAGCGCTGGCCGAAACGGCGCACATCGCGCAGGTTGCGCTTGAGCATGTAGTCGAGATCGGCGACCTGTTCGTCGATGGCTTCGGTCAACAGGCTCATCGTGTCGGCGGGCGGCAATTCGAGGTAGGCATCGGCCTCGCCATAGGCGTATTGCACGCGCATGCCAGCCTTCTTGGCGATGTGCATCATGGCCGCGTTACGCGACAGGCAGTGCATGTACAGCGTACGCACCTTGGTGTTCTGGCCGTGCATGGCGGCACGCTGGAACAGCGCACTGCCTACGCCCTTGCCGCGCGCCGATTCCGACACCGACACGCCGAACTCCGCCACGCGCCCTTGCGGGTTGTCGCGCAGGTAGGCAAGGTGGCCCACGCCGGTCAGCTCCAGGCGCTCGTTGTAGACCCCGAAGACCTTGTCGTGGTCGAAATCGATGCTGTCGACGTACGCCTCGATGACGTGATCCCGCACCACCTGGCCGAAACGCAGCAGGCGGTCTTCCTCGCCCAGGGCGAGCAGGTGTTTGAGCAGGCGCGACCGGTGGTGCGCAGCAAGCTCGCGCACCAGCACGGTGGAACGCGGCGCGCCTTGCGCAGCTTCCGTTTTGTCGATGTCGTCCTGAGTGACGACGCCGATGGCCTTGCTCAGTTCGAGCGGGTTCACGACACGATTCCTGTTCTGATCGCGCCTTTCAATGGAAGGCAGCGAAGTGATGAGTCGGAGGTTCGGATGGCGCCTCCGGGGCACTCAGTGGGGTGCAACTGAGTGTTGTGCAATGCACCATGCTATTGTAGTGCAATCAGGGTTTCCCCGTAAGTCTCGCGTCAGACTTTCCACAGGATTTCCCGATAAATCATTGATTTAGCGCAGCTGAGCACGGTCTCCAGCAGTGTGGTGTAGTAACAACGTAAATGCTGCGCCGCGCAAAAGCGCTGGGGAGCGCGCTTTCCAGGTGCCGCGCGCGTTACATCACTATCCGCAGTACGACCGCCGCCTGTAACGCCGCTCAACAATAGCCGTGCGAAGATGCACCATCAAGCCGCCCCAGCCTCCTGATTTTCCATGACGCCCTCGCGCATTCTTGTGATCTACGCGCATCCCGCGCCGCGCCGTTCACGTGCCAACAAGCCATTGGCGCGTGCGTTGGCTAATCTGCCCGGCGTGGCCATGCACGACCTGTACTGGCATTACCCCGATTTCGACATCGACGTGCGTGCTGAGCAGGAAGCGGTGGAAGCGGCGGAGCTGATCGTCTTCCAGTTTCCGGTGCAGTGGTACGCCACGCCATCGCTGCTCAAGGAGTGGATCGACGTCGTGCTCGAGATGGGCTGGGCCTACGGGCCGGGCGGCACGGCCCTGCGCGGCAAGCATCTGATGGTGCTCGCCACCACGGGCGGCCGCGCGCATTCCTACAACGCCGACGGCATTCACGGCCACACGTTCGACATGTTCCTGCTGCCGCTGCAGCAGACGGCAGCGCTGTGCGGCATGCAATGGCAGCCGCCGCATGTGCTGCACGACGCCGACGATGCGTCTGCTGACGTCATCGACGCCCATATCGCGCAGGTCCGCGCCGCGCTGCAACCCTGGCTCCCGACCGACGCCGACGCCGTCGCCTGACATTTCCGATCTTTTCCTTGCCCATGCAATCGCACGATCTGCTCGTCAATTTCGTCATCTACCTGGCAGCGGCCGTGGCGGCAGTGCCACTGGCGCGTCGGCTGGGGCTGGGCTCCGTGCTCGGGTATCTGCTGGCCGGGGTGATCGTCGGGCCGTGGGGCCTGCGGCTCATCACGAATGTGCAGTCGATTCTGGATTTCTCCGAATTCGGCGTCGTGCTAATGATGTTTGTCATCGGCCTGGAACTGGAGCCGGCGCGGCTGTGGTCGCTCCGGCGCAGCATCTTCGGATACGGCGGGCTGCAGCTCATGGTGTGCGCGCTGGCCGTGGGGCTGGCAGTCATGGCGGTGGGCCACCCCTGGCGTGCGGGTGTGGTGGCCGGCCTGGGGCTGGCGCTGTCGTCGACGGCCATCGCGCTGGCGACGCTGACCGAGCGTAATTTGATGCGCACGCCGGCCGGGACGGCCAGTTTCGGCATTCTGCTGTTCCAGGACATTGCGGCCATCCCGATGATCGCGCTGCTGCCGCTGTTGGCGACGGACGCCGGCGATGCCTCCGGCGGCCATAGCTGGGTGGCGGCGGCCAAGGCGGTGGGCGTGGTGGCGGCCGTGATCTTTGGCGGTCGCACCCTGCTGCGGCCCGTGCTGCGCGCCATTGCCCGCACCAACATGCGGGAGATGTTCACCTCGTTCTCGCTGTTGCTGGTGGTGGGCATTGCCTTGCTGATGCACAGCGTCGGTTTGTCGATGGCGCTGGGTGCATTCATTGCCGGCGTGCTGCTGGCCGATTCCGAATACCGTCACGCGCTCGAAACCGACATCGAGCCGTTCAAGGGCCTACTGCTCGGACTGTTCTTCCTGGCCGTGGGCATGTCGATCGACTTTGGCGTGCTGATGCGCCAGCCGTGGGCTGTGATCGGGCTGGTTGCAGTGTTCCTGGCGGTCAAGATTGGCGCGCTGCGCCTGCTCGCCAACCGCTTTGGCATTGCGCGTGGGCAGGCGTGGCTCTTTGCGTTCCTGCTCTCACAGGGCGGTGAGTTCGCGTTTGTGGTGTTCGGCCCCGGCGTGGCCGGCAACGTGCTGGGCGACGAGACGGCCGCCGCGCTTAACCTCGTGGTGGCACTCTCGATGGCCGCCACGCCGTTGCTGCTCCTGCTGCACGACAAGGTGCTGGTGCCGCGCATGATGGACGGCAAGAAACGCGCGCCCGACACCATCGATCCGCAGGACAACCAGGTCATCATCGCCGGGTTCGGGCGTTTCGGGCAGATTGTCGGCCGCATGCTCTACAGCCAGGGCTATAGCGCGACCGTGCTCGATCACGACCCCGACCAGATCGACATGCTGCGCCGCTTCGGCTTCAAGGTCTTCTATGGAGACGCCACGCGCATGGATCTGCTGGAAACTGCCGGCGCCGACAAGGCCAGCATGATGGTCGTCGCCATCGACGACATGGAAACCAACCTGGAGGTGGTCGACCGCGTGCGCGAGCGCTTCCCGCACCTGAAGCTGTACGTGCGGGCGCGCAACGTGTCGCACGTCTACCAGTTGCGCGACCGAGGCGTGGAGGTGATCGAGCGTGAAATGTTCGAAGGCTCGCTCATGCTGAGCCGCCGCGTACTGGAGGGGCTGGGGAAGGAGCCTTACGAAGCGCACCGCATCGCCCAGACGTTCCGCCGCCACACGCTCAATTCAATGGAGCAGGTCTACCCGGTCTACCGCGATCAGAAGAAGCTGGTGTCGCTCGCGCAGCAGGGGCGCGACGAACTGGCGGAAATGTTCCAGCGCGATCGCACCCAGCGCAAGCGCCTGCGCGAATCCGCCATGCCGTGGGGTGAGGGCGACGACCACAGCGACGTGGAAGGCACACAGCCCGATAGCGATCTCGCCAACGAAGTCGACGGTGGCGACGCGGACACCCCGATCGATTGCCCCGCGCGCGCAGGCATGCGCCGAGACGGCTGACCTCAGCCGCTGACCGCGAACAAAGAAAAAGGAGCGCTGTGTAGCGCGCCTCGGGGCAGGTCCAGGGTCCGGGCGGCGCCTACACGGCCACGCTCACATTGCGACGCAGTTCGCAGGTGCTGAGCGAATCGGCCTCGCCGCGCAGCAGCAACTGCCCGTTGCCGACCAGTTCGCGGCAGCGCCAGAAGACGAACCAGTCGCTGGCGAGCAGCCCGTCGATGGCGCCCATGATGCTGCCGACCACGTCCCGTGCGCTGGCCCAGTCGGTGGGAACGTGCTCCAGGATCACTTCATCGACGGTGCCGTACGACACCGGCACCAGCGTGTTGCCCTTCCACAGCCGCGTGTCGGCGTTCTCGCGCACGGTCTGCTGCCATTCGTAGGCCAGGCGGCCGATGCGCAGCACCGACACCGGGGCGATGGTCGAAAACCGCCGCGCCAGCCGGGCGCCCGAATACATGCCGATGGTGGTCAGCGGGCCCTGACCGTTGGGCGCCTCAAGTTCGCGCACATCCATGCCGACTTCATTGATGCGTTGGGGCGATTGGTGCAGATGGAACGCCACCCGGCGCAGCATGAGCTGGTCCGATGCGCTTTGGCCGTGCCAGATGGCGACTTCCGTGGTGGCATCGCGCAGGTCGGCGAGTGACGCGAGTGCGCCCCGCATCTCGGCGGCGAAGTCGATATTGCTGTTGGGCGCCACGCGCTGCCAGAAGCCGGAGCGCGCCATGGCGACGCTATCGACGTCGACCAGCGGCCCGACGGCGAGATCGTCGCGCAGCACGACTACGGAATCGGGGCGGCCAGCCTGTGCGAGCGCCTGCTTGAGCGTGGCGCCGGCAACATCGCCGTTGACGACATGGATGTATTGCATGGCAGCAATTGTAGCGAGAGTGTCAGCGCCGCGCTTTCGTTTTGCGCATCTCTATCAGTATTCCTTTGCGCGGTGTCATGTGCCTATCCGAAGGGGGGATAGCCCTCGGGCAATCCTCAGGCTGGCGTGAGAAAATCGCCGTTTTGTTGCAGACCATAACTAAGAACAGGTGAGGAAACATCCATGAGAGCCCCGTTGTTGCCCAAGGGTTTGCGCCCTGCCGTGCTCGCCGTCGTCGCATTGGTCGGTGCGCTGGCTGCCGGCCACGCCGCCGCTGTGCCGCCCGCAGAAATCTACAAGCGCGCCCAGCAGGAAAAACCCGCGCTGATCGACACCATGAAGACGCTGGTTTCGATCGAATCGGGCAGCAAGGACATCGAAGGCCTGGACAAGATTGCCGGCGTGGTCGCCGAGCGCCTGCGCGGCATGGGCGGCGACGTCAAGCTGATCGACCCCAGCGACCATGCCTACCGCATGGCGGACACGCCCGAGAAGATCGGCAAGATGGTGCTGGCGCGCTTCAAGGGTGAGGGCAAGCGCAACATCATGCTGATTGCGCACATGGACACCGTGTATCTCAAGGGCATGCTCGCGCAGCAGCCGTTCCGCATCGACGGCGACCGCGCCTACGGTCTGGGCATTGCCGACGACAAGAACGGCGTGGCGGTCATCCTGCACACGGTGTCGATTCTGCAGGCCGTCAATTTCAAGCAATACGGCACGCTCACGGTGCTGATCAACGGCGATGAAGAAATTAGCTCGCCCGGCGCGCGGGCCATACAGGCCAAGCTGGGCGCCGAGCAGGACGCCGTGTTTTCGTGCGAAGGCACGCGCGTGACGTCGGACAAGCTGTCGCTGGCCACCAGCGGCATCGGCGCGATCCTGCTGGATGTAAAGGGCAAGGCTTCGCACGCGGGCGGCGCGCCGGAGCAGGGCCGCAACGCGCTGTACGAGCTGTCGCACCAGGTGCTGCAGATGCGCGATCTGTCCAAGCCCGAAACGGGCCTGAAGGTGAACTGGACAGTGGCGCAGGCAGGCACGAACCGCAACGTGATCCCGGCCGTCGCCACCGCGCAGGCCGATGTGCGTCTGCTGCGCGCCGCCGATGCCGACAAGCTGGAAGAGACCGTCAACGAACGCATCAAGAACAAACTGATCCCGGATACGCAGGTCACAGCCAAGTTCGAGCGCCGCCGCCCGCCGCTGGAAGCCACGCCGGCGTCGCGCGCGTTGGCCGAGCACGCCCAGAAGATCTACGGCGAACTCGGCAAGACGCTGGAGATTGACGACAAGGCCGAAGGCGGCGGCACCGATGCCGCGTTTGCCGCGTCCAAGACCAAGGCGCCTGTGATCGAGCGCTTTGGACTGGCGAGCTTCGGCGCGCACTCGAACGACGCCGAATATGTGGACCTGAACTCCATCGTGCCGCGCCTGTACCTGCTGACGCGCATGGTCATGGACGTGTCGCGCGATCGCGTCGGCCTCACCAAATAACTGCACTGCAACGCGGCGCGTAAGCCTTACACGCGCCGCAGCACATCTCCTGCGCGAAGCCGCTGTCCCGCGGCTTCCCACCGCCCGGGTGCCGGGTATTCCGCTTGCTTTCCCCTGACGCATGTCCCCAGCGACGGCCGCCCGGCCGGTGGAGCGCGCGTCATGTCCGAACATCCCTCCGCAGCCCCAAACGACCCTTCCCGCGAATCGGATGGATCACCCGCCCGCCCCAGCCGGCGTGGCTTCTTGCAAAGCGCGGTGGCCGCGGCATCGGCGTTTGCGCTGCCGCATGAGTCCGCCGGCGCTCGCCCTCCGGCGCAGGGCGCGGCCCGCCCCGCTGCGTTGGCGCCAGCGCGGCCGGTCTCGCTCAATATCAATGGCAAGCCGTACGCACTGTCGCTGGAGCCGCGTGTCACCTTGCTCGACGCGCTGCGCGAGGTGCTGGGGCTGACGGGGACCAAGAAAGGTTGTGACCGCGGCCAGTGCGGCGCATGCACCGTCCTTGTGAACGGCCGGCGCATCAACAGTTGCCTGACGCTGGCGATCATGCACGAAGGCGAGGCCATCACCACCATCGAGGGCCTGGCGCACGCGCACGACGGCGTGGTCGACCGTGCGGCGCTGCATCCGGTGCAGGCGGCGTTTCTTGAACACGACGCGTTCCAGTGCGGCTATTGCACGCCGGGGCAGATTTGCTCGGCTGTCGCCGTGTTGGAAGAGGCGCGCCGCGGCATGCCGAGCGCCGTCACGTCGCCCGCGGCGCTCGGCAATGACGGCGCCGTTGCGCTGACCGAAGACGAAATACGCGAGCGCATGAGCGGCAACCTCTGCCGCTGCGGCGCGTACCCCAACATCGTGGCGGCGATTCGCGTGGTGGCTGCCAAGTCCGGCAACGTTGGCTGAGGAGCCGTCATGCAATCGATTGCTTATGACCTTGCATCTTCCGTCGAGGCCGCCGTGCGCCTGGGCAACGAGCCGGGCGCGCGCTACATCGGCGGGGGGACGAATCTGCTGGACCTGATGAAGGGCGGCGTCGAGCAACCGCAGCGGCTGGTGGACGTGAGCCGCCTGCCGTTGGCGCAGATTCGCGCGTTGCCCGACGGTGGCCTGCGCCTGGGCGCGATGGCGCGCAATGCCGACACGGCGGCGCATCCGCTGGTGCGCTCGCGCTATCCGCTCCTGAGCGAAGCGATTGTCTCGGGTGCGTCGGGGCAGCTGCGCAACATGGCCACCAACGGCGGCAACCTGATGCAGCGCACGCGTTGCCATTACTTCTACGACACGGCGTACCCGGCGTGCAACAAGCGGCAGCCCGGTTCCGGCTGTGCCGCGCGCGAGGGCTTCAATCGCATGCACGCCATCCTCGGCGCCAGCGAGGCCTGCGTGGCGACGCATCCGTCCGACATGGCTGTCGCCTTGGCCGCGCTCGACGCCACAGTGGTGGTGCACGGCGCGCACGGTGAGCGGCGTATCCCGATCGACGCGTTCCATCGGCTGCCGGAAGCGCACCCCGAAATCGACACGACACTCGGGCCCGGCGAGTTGATCGTCGCCATCGATCTGCCGCCGCCCGTGTTCGGCTCGCACGTGCATTACCTGAAGGTGCGCGACCGTGCCAGTTATGCGTTTGCGCTGGTATCGGTGGCTGCGGCGCTGGCCTTGCAGACCGATGGGCGCACGATTCGGGCGGCGCGCATTGTGCTCGGCGGCGTCGCGCACAAGCCGTGGCGGGCGCATGCGGCCGAGCAGATGCTGGTGGGCCAGGCGGTGGATGCGCAGTTGTTTGCCCAGGCGGGCGCGCTGGCCGTGCAGGGCGCCCGGCCGCTGCGCGACAACGGCTTCAAGGTGCCGCTCGCACAGCGGGCGGTGGCCCGGGCGCTCACCATCGCGGCCAATCCCGCCAATCCCGCCAAGCCGACAGGAGGTGTGGCATGAGCAACGTCGGCCAACCGCTGGACCGCACCGACGGTCTGCTCAAAGTCACGGGCCAGGCGCGTTATTCAGCGGAGTTCCAGGTGCCGCGTCTCGTGCATGCCGTGCTGGTGCAGAGCACCGTGCCGGCCGGTCGGATCACGCGGGTCGATACCCATGTCGCGCAGGCCATGCCCGGCGTGCTGCTGGTGATGACGCATGAGAGCGCACCGCGCTTGCCCAACGGTGGCAAGCCCGCGCTGGAACCGCCGGCCGGGCGCGTGCTGTCGCTGCTGCAGGACGATCAGGTGCATTACAACGGCCAGCCCGTCGCGCTGGTGGTGGGCGACACGCTGGAACATGCGCAGGCCGCAGCGCGCATGGTGCGCGTGGAGGTTGCGCAGCAGGCGGCGCGGCTCGATTTCGAAACCGCCCGCGCCGATGCGCACTCGCCCGGCAAGGTGCAGGGGCAGTCGGCCGATACCACACGCGGCGACGTGGTTGCCGGCATGGCGCAGGCAGCGCAGCGCATCGAGGCCGTCTACGGTACGCCCATGGAAGCGCACAACCCCATGGAGCCCCACGCGACCATCGCGGTGTGGGAGGGCGATTCGCTCACGTTGTACGACAGCACGCAGTACGTCTCGGGTGTGCGCCGCACCGTCGCCAAGACGCTTGGCCTGTCGCCTGACAAACTCCGTGTGGTGTGCCCGTTCGTGGGCGGCGGGTTCGGCTGCAAGGGCTCGGTGTGGTCGCATGTGGTGCTGGCGGCGATGGCCGCGCGCCAAGTGGGGCGGCCCGTCAAGCTGGTGCTGGAGCGGCCGCAGATGTTCGGCCCTGTCGGCGGGCGCCCGCGCACCGAGCAGCGCATCGCCATGGGCGCGGCCAGCGATGGCCGCTTCACCGCCATCTCTCACGACTCGCTGACCACCACGTCGATGATCGAAGATTGGACCGAGCCCTGCGCCGTCGTGACCCGCATGCTCTACGACACGCCCCACCAGCGGACAACGCATCGGCTCGCGCGCCTCAACATCGGCACGCCGACGTTCATGCGGGCGCCCGGCGAAGCCACCGGTACGTTCGCACTGGAAGTGGCGCTGGACGAGATGGCCTACGCGCTCGGCATCGACCCCGTGGAGCTGCGCCTGCGCAACGATGCGGTACAGGACCCGGAAAAACGCCTCCCGTGGTCGAGCAAATCGCTGGCGGCGTGCTACCGCGCCGGCGCCGAGCGCTTTGGCTGGGCGCGTCGCAATCCCCAACCGGGGAGCATGCGCAAGGGCAACACACGTATTGGGTGGGGCATGGCCACGGCCACCTACCCCGCAAACCGCAGCGCAGCGGCCGCCACCGCGCGCTACCTGCCGGATGGCACGGCGCAGGTCGAATCGGGCTCGCAGGATCTGGGCACCGGCACCTACACGGTGATGACGCAGGTAGCGGCGGATGCCATGGGCGTGCCGGTCGACCGTGTGCATTTCAGCCTGGGCGACACGCGCATGCCCGAGGCGCCGGTGTCGGGCGGATCGCAGAGCGCCGCCAGCGTCTCGCCCGCCGTGCAGGCCGCCGGCACGCGGGTGCGCGATGCGTTGATTGCCGCTGCCATTGCCGATGCCAACTCGCCGCTGCACGGGCTCGCTGCAGACGAAGTCACCGTGGCCGACGGCTTCCTGAGCGCACGCAGCGGCGCGCGTGAGCCCGTGGCTGCCGTGGTCGCCCGCTACGGCCGTCCCATCGAGGTGACCGCCAAGGTGCAGCCGGGCGAGGAAAAGCAGAAGTTCTCAATGCACTCGTTCGGTGCGGTGTTTGTCGAGGTGCATGTCGATGCGGATCTGGGCGTGGTCCGCGTCTCGCGCATCGTCGGCAGCTACGGCGTGGGGCGGTTGCTCAATGCCAAGACCGGCCGCAGCCAGCTCATGGGCGGCATCGTCTGGGGGATGGGCATGGCGCTGTTCGAAGAGAGTCTGCTGGACCCGCGTTACGGTCGCATCGTCAACAACAACCTGGCGGAGTACCACGTGCCCGTCAACGCCGATGTGCCCGACATCGACATCCTCGTGCTCGATGAGGCGGACCCGCACATCAACCCGCTCGGCGCCAAGGGCATCGGCGAAATCGGTATCACGGGCGTGCCGGCAGCCATCGCCAATGCCGTCTATCACGCCACCGGCCGGCGCGTGCGCGAATTGCCGATCATGCTCGACAAGCTCATCTGAGCATATGAAAAAGCCCCGCTGGCGCATCACCAGCGGGGCCAGAGTGGGCCAAGAGGCGGAAAACGGAGGATGCCTGGAGACCGGCCCGTAACTGCTCAATACGCGGCGAACGCGGCGAATGCCGTTATGCCGTTGGGCGCATCAATTCGGAACCGGATACCCGTAGACAGTACCGCCGGCTTCGCGGGAGCGGCCGGCCGGGTCGCTGCGCATGCCGTCCGAATACGGATCGAAGCGGCCGCTGCGCGCGCCCTCGGTATACGTGTCGAAGCGTCCGGTGCGGGCACCGTCGCTATAGACGTCGAACCGTTCGGCGCGTGCATCCTGCCCGAACACTTCCACGCGCGTGGCCTGCGCCCAAGCGCTGCCCGCCGCGAGGGCCCCGACCGCCAGCATGGCGGCCAACCCCATCTGCTTGAGTCGCATGGCGAACTCCTTCTTCAACTGATTTTCGGTGCTGTTTTAGGCGTGGTCATTTGCTGTCTTGCCACGGTCTACAGCCTAGGTCAGGGGGCATACCGTATCCACGGTGGTGCGACGAACGGTTCGTTGTCGGCGCCGAAATGATGCAAGTCAGCGCGAACGGCGTTCAAAGGCGCGCCAATGGCGTAGCGCCTCCGGACATTCCCCAACCTTTTTGTCTAATCAAGAGATCGGTTGAAAGCCCGTGCTCGGCTTTGATGCACCACAGCAGGGCATCTCCAGCCCGCAAGCCTTGCGATAGGCCGATTTGGTGCAGTGCATTAAGAGCGATGCGCGCTTACCACACTTGGTAGAACGATTCCGTGAATTGCTTTGCCGCGCATATGGGCTTTTGTTAAATTTGCGCGGCACTTCCGACACGGAAGTAAGGAAACGGAGGAGCCCAACCTCATGCACACGGGGTCGGGCGGTTTGAGACAACTCTTTTATTACGAGCCCACATGAAAAAGTCTGCCATTCTGGTTGCAGTTGGCGCCCTGTTCGCAGGTTCTGCCTACGCCCAATCGAGCGTGACGCTGTACGGTATTGTCGATACCAGCATTCACTACATCAACAACGCCAACCAAGCTGGCAACAGCGTGACCCAGATGGAAAGCGGCGCTGTGTCGAACAGCCGCTGGGGCCTGAAGGGCTCGGAAGACCTGGGCGGCGGCACCAAGGCTCTGTTCGTGCTGGAAAGCGGCTTCAACTCGGCCACCGGCAAGATGAGCAGCGCTGGTACGTTGTTCAACCGTCAGTCGTTCGTGGGTCTGTCGAACAAGGACCTGGGCACCATCACCCTGGGCCGTCAATACAACTTCGGCTTCACGACGGGCGGCAACTTCGACCCGCTGGGCGTGGGTAACTACGACGGCAACTCGTGGATGTACTACGGCCTGACCGGTCTGCGTGAATCGAACATGCTGAAGTACGAAGGCAAGTGGAACGGCCTGTCGGTCGGCCTGGCCTACGGCTTTGGCGAAGTTCCGGGTGCAGCAAGCCAGAACTCGTACGTTGGCGGCACGGTGGCCTATGAATTTGGCCCGGCCTACATCGGCGCATTCGCACAGCAGCACAAGGATATTGCTGGCAACAAGCAAACCGTTTGGGGTATCGGTGGTAACTACACCATCGCTGCGGCCAAGCTGTTCGCAGGCTACATCGACAGCAGCGACGCCACGGGTTGCGTGAACAGCTCGGCAAACTGCGTCGGCGGCAGCGCCTTTGGCCTGAACATTTACGGCAACGCCACCTCGGGCGCTGGCCTGACCCCGGGCGCCACGAAGCGTCGTGACCACGTCGGCATCCTGGGCGTGACGTACAACATCACCCCGGCCCTGGCTCTGACGGGCGCGTTCTACTACGACAGCATTAACAACGCTGCTCTGACCGCCGGCAACGACGGCAAGCGCTACACCGGTGTTCTGCTGGCCGAGTACGCCCTGTCCAAGCGCACGCAAGTGTATGGCACGGTCGACTACAACAAGGTCAAGGACGCAGCTCTGCCGGAACTGTCGGGTGGCGGCAACGCAACCGGCGTTGGCAAGTCGAACCAGACGAGCGTTGGCGTGGGTATCCGCCACATCTTCTAATCGACGCTGTCACTCGATTGGGAACGGAAAAGGCGCCTTCGGGCGCCTTTTCTTTTGCCTGCCGTTTTTGTACTTCGCCGGGGCGAGCTTGCCTGGGCATCGGCCTACAATGTTTCTTTCCGTTTCTTTCCTCCGACATTGCGCCATGACTTCCGCACGTACTGCCCGCCGTCGTCTGATTGCTTCTGCTGCGCTACTGTGCGCCGGTCTGCCGTTGCTTGCTGCTGCGCCGGTGCAAGCGCAGGACTATCCGGCCAAGCCGATTCGCATCATCGTCGCGTACCCGACCGGCGGCATTTCCGACAACGCGGCGCGTGCGCTCGGTGAAAAGCTGTCGGCGCAACTGGGCCAGCCGGTGGTGGTGGAAAACCGGGCCGGTGCCGGCGGCAGCATCGGCATGGACGCCGTAGCCAAGGCGGCTCCGGATGGCTACACGCTGGGCTTTTCGTCGGTGAGCCCGCTGACGCTCAATCCGCATTTCGGCAAGCTGCCGTACGACCCGCAGAAAGACATCGCGCCCGTGGCCAATGTCATGTACGCACCGATGATCCTGCTGGGCACGCCTTCGTTCACCGGCAAGAGCTTTGCTGACATGCTGAGCCAGTCGCGGGCCAAGCCAGGTTCGATCCGCTGGTCGACATCGGGCCTCGGTACGGTGGGGCATCTGGCGCTGGAGCAGATCAAGTCGCAGGCGCGTGTGGATATCACGCTCATCCCGTACAAGGGCGGTGGCCAGCAACTGACCGATGCGCTGGGCGGCCAGGTTGAAGTCATGTCGACCAACGTCGGCCCGACCCTGATGCAACACATCACGAGCGGCAAGCTGCGCCCGCTCGCGGTGGGCGCGCCGCACCGGCTCGATGCGCTGCCGAATGTGCCGACCTTCACCGAGCTGGGTTACGCCAAGGCGAATATGGCGTCGACCTTCGGCGTGTTCGCGCCGGCCAAGACGCCAGCCCCCGTGATTGCCCGGTTGAATGCAGAGATCAACAAGGCGCTGGCTGCGCCCGATCTGCGCGAGCGTCTTACGCAGGCCGCCGTGGTGCCGGCCGGCGGCACCGCCGAGCAATTTGCCGCGGCCATCCGCGCGGAATACGACAGCAACGGCCGCATCGTGCGCGCCGCCTGCATCAAGGAACAGTGAGCCGGCTTACGCCGTAAACCGGTACCCCACGCCGACTTCGGTCAGCAGGTGTTCGGGCCGCGCCGGATCGCGTTCCAACTTGTGGCGCAGATGGCCCATGTAGATGCGCAGGTAGTGGCTGCTGTCGGAATGCGCCGGGCCCCAGACTTCGCGCAGCAGCTCGCGGTGCGTCATCACGGTGCCGCGGCGGCCGAGCAGCACCGCCAGCAGCCGGTATTCGATGGGGGTGAGATGCACCGCCTCGCCGTTGCGGCTGACCAGGCGGCGCGCCAGGTCGACTTCCACCTCGCCGAAGCGGATGACGCTGCCGCCGTCTTCGCCGCGCTTGGCATGTCGCCGCAACAGCACGCGCAGGCGCGCAACCAGTTCGCCCACGCCGAAGGGTTTGGTCAGGTAATCATCCGCGCCCGCATCCAGCGCTTCGATCTTGTCGCGCTCATCCACGCGGGCCGAAAGCACGAGCACCGGCACTTCCGTCCAGGTGCGCAACTCGCGAATCAGCTGCATGCCGTCGCCATCGGGCAGACCGAGATCGAGGATCACCGCATCCGGCTGACGCGTGCCCGCTTCGATCAGGCCGCGCTCGACGCGGTCGGCTTCGTGGACTTCGCAGCCTTCCTCTTCCAGCGCCGCGCGCACGAAGCGCCGGATGTGCGGTTCGTCATCGATGACGAGGACAGTGGGTGTGAATGTGAACGGCATGGCAGGCATTGTAGAGCGAGTGCCCATGAAAAACGGACCCTGCGGGGTCCGTTTTTCATGGGGCGAGGCTGCTTCGCTCAGGCCTTCTTCGCCCAGGCGCTGCACCAGCCCTTGTTGGCGACGTCCTTGCCGGCGAACAGCGGGCAGCCGCCTTGCGCAGCCGTACCGCCTTGGTACAGGGCGCAGTTGCCGCAGTGCTGATCCGGCGTGTGCTTCGGGAACTTGGCCTTGTCGGCCTTGGTCGTGTCAGCCACGTAGCCCAGTGCCTTGGCTTGCGGATCGGTTTCCGCCACCATCGGTGCAGCCAGTGCCAGGTCCGACATCGACATGACGGCGCCCGCGGCGGCCACAATGGGGATGCTCTTCAGGAATTGACGACGATTGGACATGCTGATTCCTTTTGTGGGAGTGTGTTGTCTGGCGTCCCGTGCCGCCCGCGCAGTGCTCAGGCTCGCCCTAGGGGACAGCGGACGGCGTCGGCGCGCCGTTTACCCGCTCGTGCATTCTGGCACAGCAATTGGCCGCCGGCATCTGCGTACGGTCAATGTTCCCCATACCTGTGCGCAGTAATCGCTGACTTTCGCGGCCCTCCATCCACGT
Source organism: Ralstonia sp. OTU4908 (assembly GCF_038440115.1). Classification (NCBI taxonomy): domain Bacteria; kingdom Pseudomonadati; phylum Pseudomonadota; class Betaproteobacteria; order Burkholderiales; family Burkholderiaceae; genus Ralstonia; species Ralstonia sp. OTU4908. Next base: position 32,571 of record NZ_JASATD010000023.1, read on the forward strand.
CGCGCCCTGACGCGCATGCACCGTGTGGGCGAGGCCTGCAGCCATCAGCACGGGGCGCTGTCCACCGAACCACGGGCGGACCCCGGTGGCAATTTGCCGCAGACGCCCGCGTACTTATTTCAGCAGCCCTCGCAACGCATTTAAGAATGCGTCGCATTCATCGTCGGTGCCGACGGTGATGCGCAGATGCTGGTCGATGCGTGCGAGCTTGAAGTGGCGCACGAAGATGGCTTGCTCTTTCAGGCGCGCCGCGAGCGTGGCCGCATCGTGGACCGGATGCCGGGCGAAGACAAAGTTCGCCATCGACGGCACGACTTCGAACCCCAGCGCCTGCAGCGCTTGCGTCAGTCGCACGCGGCTTGCCACCACGCGCGCGCACGTGGTGCGGAAGTACGCATCGTCTTCGTAAGCCGCTTGGGCCGCCGCCTGCGCAAGGCGGTCCAGCGGATACGAATTGAAGCTATCTTTCACGCGGTTGAGCGCTTCGATGAGCGCCGCGTGCCCGAACGCGAAGCCGACCCGCATGCCGGCCAGCGAGCGCGACTTCGACGTCGTGTGCACAACCAGCAGGTTGGGATAGCGGTCGATGAGCGCAATGGCGGACTCGGCGCCGAAATCCACATAGGCCTCATCCACCACGACCACCGACGACGGATTCGCGGCGACGATCCGCGCGACCTCTGCCATCGGCAGCGCGTGGCCGGTCGGAGCGTTCGGGTTCGGGAACAGTACGCCGCCTGCGTCGCCAAGATAGTCATCGGCGCGGATGGAGAAATCGTCTGCCAGCGGCACCACTTCGTGCTGCACGCCGTACAGCCGCGCGTAGGTCGGATAGAAGCTGTACGAGATGTCGGGAAAGCGCAGCGGCTTGTCGTGCTTGAGCAGCGCCTGAAAGACGTGCGCCAGCACTTCGTCCGACCCGTTGCCGGCAAAAACCTGTTCCGGCTTGAGGCCGACCTGCGCGGCGACCGTCTCGCGCAGCCGGCGCGAGAGCGGATCGGGATAACGGCGCAGGCTGTCGCCCGTCTCTCCCAGCTCTGCAGCGATCGCGGCCACCACGCGCGGCGACGGCGGGTACGGGTTCTCGTTGGTGTTCAGCTTGATGGGCCGCGCGATGGCCGGCTGTTCGCCCGGGACATAGGGCACAAGTTGCTGAACGATATCGCTCCAATATCGGCTCACGGTTCGAATCCTGATGGGTGGTGATTTTCAGTGTGCCCGCAGCGCGATCGAGGAATCAAAAAATGCAGGGGGACTGGACACGGTTCGGAAACAGGCAAACAGCACGTTCCAGCAGAAGCGCGGTTCTGAAAGGGAAACCGTACAAGTTTGGCTTAATCTTTGATGTTTGGCGCGCCCGGCTGGGATCGAACCAGCAACCCCTGCCTTCGGAGGGCAGTACTCTATCCATTGAGCTACGGGCGCATATCGGCGCAGAACGCGCCGAAAAGGAAGCCCCGCAGGATAGCGCATTTGGGCGCAAGCGTCCATCGCAGCCCTGTGAGCCCCTGGGTATGACGCCTGCTGCTACAACGTTTCGTTGGGTTTTTGACGCAGGTCGAAAAGCGGCGCCTAGGGCTGTCCCGCGTGTCAAAGGCCAAAGCATTGCGGATATAATCGTGCGTTATTTGCCAGAAGAAAGACGGGGACAGGTCTGTCTGGGCCGACGCGGCGATTGCATCGCCATGGTCTTCCTGCCCTCATCGCGATCCAATGCGGCCCCCACGCACTGCCGGCGATGCTCGTGACCTTGCCGGCGGCGCTCCGAGGGCTCCAAGAGCGGTTCCACCATCCTGAGAGTTGAGCATGAGCGACGCGCAACACGACGAACACGAGCCTCTGATCAAGACCCCCAAGCAGCTGATCATCGCGGTCATCGCCGCCTTTGCCGTTCCCATCCTCATCATCATCCTGCTGGCCAATTACGTTGGCCTGGGCGCCCGGGAAGGCGCAGGCGGTTCCGGCATGTCGGAAGAGGCCGTCAACGATCGCATCAAGCCCGTTGCGCAGCTCGAACTGAAAGACCCGAACGCACCGCGCGTTTTCAAGACCGGCGAGCAGCTCTACAAGGAAGTCTGCGCGACCTGCCACGCAGCAGGCGTGGCCGGGGCGCCGAAGTTTGGCGATGCGGCAAGCTGGGGCCCGCGCCTGTCGCAGGGACTCGATGGCCTGACGAAGGTGGCACTGGCCGGCAAGGGCGGTATGCCGGCGCGTGGTGGCACGTCGCCGGATGACGTGAGCGATTACGAAATCGAGCGGGCCATCGTCTACATGGCCAACTCGGCCGGTGGGAAGCTGCAGGAACCGGCCGCCCCGGCCGGCGCGGGCGCAGTACCGGCTCAAGCGGCTGCACCGGAAGCATCGGCCCCGGCGGCTGCACAGGCTCCGGCCGCTGCTGCGCCGGCACCTGCTGCGGCAGCACCGGCCGCGCCGGCTGCAGCCGCCGCACCGCAAGCCTCGGCGGGCGAAGTTGGCAAGAAGGTCTACGAGTCGACTTGCCAGATGTGCCACGCCGCCGGTGTGGCTGGCGCGCCGAAGTTTGGCGACAAGGCCGCCTGGGCGCCGCGGATTGCCCAAGGCAAGGCCAAGTTGTATGACTCCGCGCTGCACGGCAAGGGCGCGATGCCGCCCAAGGGCACTTACGCCGGCTCTAACGACGATGTGAAAGCCGCCGTCGACTACATGGCCGCTGCTGCCAAGTAAGCCGCTCTGCATTCCAGAAGAAGCCCGCCTCGAGCGGGCTTTTTCGTTGCCTGCCGCAGCACTGTCACGCGCGCGGCACGCCGTTTGCTATGCATTTTTTGATGTGCGGAGAACGATGCAGCCATGCTGCTGCGCCGCGCATACGTCTGTGCAATGAGGCAAACGGAGGTTGCGATGCGAACGGAACGAACCACGCTGATCTACTGGGTGGCGGCTGCGCTGGCAATGGGTGGCTCGACAGCCATGGCGGCCGACAACTGGGTCAAGCTGGCCCCGCTGGCGAACAACAGCGGCTCGCTCTATCTGGACAAAGACTCCATCGAGCGCAACGCGGATGGCACCGTGCGCGCCACCACGCGCGACGCCTATGACGCGCCGCGCAAGCTGTCGGACGGCAAGGCGTATCAATACGATACGCGTACGTCCGTCTACGACTGCAAGGAGGGGCGAATCCTGCCGGTCAGTGCGCTGATCCAGGACAGCCAGCACGGCACGGTGCTCACCAAGACCATCGACGGCCCGCGCTGGGAGGCCGTCGTGCCGCGCTCAGAGGGGGAGGCGATCCTGCGCGCCGTGTGCCAAAAGTAGTGCGCTGACGATGACGTTACTGAACGGCCGCCGCCGGCGCAAGGTCGACGCGCAGCGTGCCGTCCGCGTCCATGCGCGTGGTGCCGCGCGCGGCGGCCTCGCGGTAGTGGTACAGGTCGAAGCGCAGCGGCCCGCGTGTTGATGTATCGGTCACGAGAATGCGGCTGTTGGCGACCAGCACGTTGTACATCTTCAGGTCTCCGGACTGGATCCAGATGCGGCTCGCGGCGTCGGTTGGCGCCGGCGCACACATGGCGGGCGCGGGGCCGAACCCGAGCACCAGCCCGTCCGGCGTAACACGCGCCGTCTTCATCTGACCGACCAGGCGCGGCGGCGGGAAGACCGTGTATTGGTCCAGCACCATGTCGTTGCCATCCAGCTTGGCGCCGGTGCGATTGAGCGGCGCAAGCTGCGACAGCTCCAGCCCCATCCCCCTGAGCAGCGCCAGCGTCTGGATGCCCATCACGCGTGCCTCGGTGGGCGTGTAGACGAGATAGCGCGATTCCTTGAGCGCCAATGTGCCGCGCATGCCGAACGGCAGCCACACCCCTGGAAAATGGTTGCGCAGCTTGAGTCCGCCCGACACGTCTAGCACGCCGTCGCCGGGCGTGAGCGACAGCGCATTGAGCGAGCGCGGCGAATAGTCGAGCAGATACCGGTTGAACAGCGCGTCGAGCGAATCCTTGGGCACCGTCACTTCCCCGCCGAGGATGCGGATGTCGAACTGGCCCGGGTCGTCCATGTCGACGGGCTGCCCCGGCTTGTGCGGCACGAGCTGCGCAGTGAGTTGGTGCACGTGGAAACCGATGTCGCCGGTGATGCGGAAATCCACATCGCGCATCTGCACGACGGGCGGTGCAGTGCCGGAGTCGCGCGCCGCGGCCGGGCCGCTGGCGTTGGGCGCGCCCGAGGACGGATCGCAGCGCTGCGCCCATTGCTGGCGCACCGTGGTCAATTCCTTGCGTTGGGCGTTGGCCATCGGCGGCTCGGCGGCACGGGCGAGCGCGCTGACCAGAAGGCCGGCCAGGCCAAGCGTCACCAACGCCAGGCGCAACATCACGGCAGCGAGAGCGAAGGCGGGGGCGATCATGGCGCGGTCCTCTTGGCGAGTTGCAGGGCAGGCTTGCTGGTCTTGGCAATCGCAGTTGCCTTGGCGGCCTTGGCAGCGGCGAGGGTGTCGAACGACGGCATCAGCACGCGAATGCCGCCATCGGGCGAGAAGCGCAGCGACCCCGCCACAAGCTGATCGCGATAGCGGTACAGGTTGAACACGAACGGTTTGGCCGGGTCGGCCACGACAATATCGATGCGCGCGTTCATCGGCATCGAGCGCATGAAGCGGATGTCACCGCCGCGGAAGAGGATGTACGGGCGCTGGGCGTCGGTGGCGTTGGCCAGCGGCGGCATCTGCGGGTTGCCATCGCCGATCTGCATGAGCAGCCCGTCGCGCGTGACGCGAATGGCGGAAAGCTTCAACTCCAGCGCGGGCGGCGGAAACAGCTTGGGCACCTGCATGACGATCTCGCTGCCAGTCAACTGCACGGCAGGCGTCGACACCGGCAACAGATCGGCCAGTTCGATATGCGCCGCGCCCATCAGCGCGCCGGCGTCCTGCCCGCGCACCTTGACCACGTTGGGGCGGAACACGATGGTCTGCGGATCGCGCAACACCAGCGGGCCGCGCAGCTCGATCGGCACCCAGGCGCCGCGCCGGCGCATCTCGGCGCGCATGTCGAGCGTGCCGTCATCAAGCGAGAAGCTGAAGCCGCGCAGCGGCGGATCTTCACCCGGCCCGCGCGCAAACACCACGGTGTTGAAGAGCGCGGCCATGCTCTCGGCCGTAACGCGCACCGAACCGCTCACCGGCTGCAGCGTGTACGACGACACATCGTCGAGCCACACCGGGTCGCCGGGCGCACGCGGCACCATGCGCAGCGCGAGCTGATCGACCAGGAAGCCCACGCCGCCATCGAAACGAAAATCGACATGACGCAGATACGAGATCGCATCGGGCTGGCCCGAATCGCGCAGCGTGGCGGGCCGCACCTCGCGCGTGGCGAGAGTGCCTGACTGGAACGGTGCGCGTGCCTGGGCCCGGGCGTCTTCAAGCTGTTTCGCTTTTTCGGCTTCGATGGCGCCGTGGCCATCGCCGGCGGTGGCGCAGCTTTGCAGCAGCAGCGCCGCCACCACTGCGCCCGCAGCCCGAAGCGCGCTATTTCGATGACGCAAGGTCAAGTCCCACATCGACGGTCTCCTCGTCGTGAGAAACGCACCGGAAACGTTCCGGTCACCGACGCGGTCTGTCGCCGCGCTCGTGTAGAATTTTTTGCATGCCTGCCCGCAAACCAACCGGCGACGCCGGTCCGCCTGCCACTCCGCCCGCCCGCGAGTTCACCATCGATGAACTGGCGCGCGCGGCTGAAACCACTGTCCGCAACGTCCGCTCGTATCAGGACCGCGGCCTGATCGATCCGCCCGAGCGTCGTGGTCGCGTGGGGATCTACACGCAGGCGCATCTGGGGCGGCTCAAGCTCATCAATCATCTGCTCGGGCGCGGCTACACGCTGTCCAACATCCAGGAGCTGCTCAAGGCCATCGTCGAGGGCCATGACCTGCGCTCCATCCTCGGGCTCGAATCCGCCATCGCGAGCCCCTGGTCGGACGAGTCGCCCAAGCACTACTCGCTCCTGGCGCTTGCCAAGCTGTTTGGCCGCGCCATGTCGCGTCAGGCGCTGGCGCGGGCCATCTCGCTCGGCCTGCTTGAACCCGATGGCCTCGGCTATCTGGCGCGCAGCCCGAAAGCGCTGCTTGCCGGCGCGCAGATGGCGAAGGCCGGTTTCCCGCTCATCGAAGTGCTCGACATCATCGAGCGTGCCCGGCCGCATACGCAGGCGGTGGCCGACGATCTCGTCGCCATGGTCGTGCGCGAACTCGACAAGTACGGCAGCGATCTGCCGCCGGTCGAAGACGTGCCGCGTCTGGTCGACGTGATCTGGCGCATCCGTCCGCTGGCGCTGGTGGCGGTTGAAGCCGAGCTGATGCGCGCGCTTGAGTCGGCCGCCAACAAATACCTGGGCGACCGCGTGGCGCAGGTCATCGAGCACATGCATGAACCGCCGGGCAGCGCGCCCGGGCCGGACAAAGGCTAGTGTCTCCGGCGCGCCCATGCGTGGGGCGCGCCTGATCTATTTCTAGTTTGATCCCGATGCGACGGGTGCTGCAGGCGTTTTGAATGCCTGCTCAAGATCCGGCCGCGCCCGCCGTCGACAGCTTGCGGCGGATCGATGGCGACGGCGCTTCGCCGTTTGCAGCGGCGTACGCTTCAATTTCCGAGATCAGCTTGGGCAGGCGTTCCAGTGCGTCACGGTTGTCTTCATCCCACGGGTGGAACGAGGGCCGGAAGAAGTCGAAGAATTCCGGGATGATCTTGCGCAGCGGCGCCGGGTGAATCCACAGGAAATGGAACGCCTTACCGAGGCCGAGGAATTTGTGCTTGACGGTGCGGTCCGCAAAGATCAGCCGCAAGTGCACGTAGAACACCATCGCCCAGAAGGTAACGGTCGTCACCAACATCGTCAGCGTGCGCGTGAGGTATCGGCCGACGCCCGGCTTGATGGCCAGGTTCCATACGTCGTAACTGACGGCCTTGTGCTCGGTCTCTTCCATGGCGTGCCACAGCCAGACCTGGCGATAGCCCGATTCCGAATTGCGGCCCAGGCCATCTTCATGTGAAAGCACTTGGCCGGCCAGCATGGCGGTGTAGTGCTCGAGCGCCACGGTCACGGCCAGTTGGTGCGACTTCGGGGTCCACTTGCGCAGCACATTCAGGAACTTGCCAATAAACCGGTCGATGCGCGTGGCAGGCAGGCCGGCGCGATCGAGCAGGTCGTTGTACAGCACGTGTTCGCGCGTGTGCATGGCTTCCTGCCCGATGAAGCCGGCCACGGCTTGCTTCAGTTCGGGGTCGGTCACCAGATGGCGGTAGTTGCGCACGCTGTCCATGAAGAAGCGCTCGCCGGTCGGGAAGAAGATCGACAGCGCGTTCAGGAAGTGGGTCACGTGCGGGCCTCGCTCGTGCCAGTTGCTGATGCGATCAGCCGGCAGGTGAGGATGCACGTCGCGACGGACTGGCATCATGGGCGGTTCTCCTGGAATGTGGTTTCTGAAAGGCGCGTCGATGCGCGCCCCTGATCGAGGAATGCACAGAGGTCGGTCCCCACGCGTACGGGGTCTTCCTCCATCGGGATATGGCCGAGCGCCGGGTACATGCGCAGCGTGGCGCCGGGAATGCGGCGGGCGAATTCGCCGGCATGCGCGGGCGGGATCCACCGGTCGCGCTGGCCCCAGAGGATGAGCGTGGGCACTCGGATCGAGGCCAGCCCGCTGGTATCGACATCGTCAAAGCGGAACTTCGGCACCATCTTGCCGATGGCCTGTCGTGCACCGTCGGCATAGAAGAAATCGGCGTAGCGGCGCAGCGTGGGTTCGGACACGCGCGACGGGTCGCCATACACATCGCGCGTGGCGGCGCGGATGATCCCCTCGGGCAGCATCCACGGCGACGTCATCCGCACGCCAATGTGATTGAACAGATCGATGTAGATCGGCAGCTTCATCGGGAAGCCGGCGGAGTCGATCAGCACGAGCTTCTCGATGCGGCCCGGGTGCCGCACGGCAAAGTCCCACGACACCATGCCGCCCAGCGAATTGCCGATCAGCGTGAGTTTCGACAGGCCGAGCGTGTCGACAAACGCGTCGATGAAGTCGCGGTACAGCGGCAGCTCCATCGTGCGCGGGCGGCCCTGAGCGTCGCGCAGTGGGCCGGTGATGCCGAACGGCGGCAGGTCGAGCCGGATCACGCGATAGCGCCGCGTGAGTTGCGGCAGCACGCCATCCCACGTGTGCAGCGATGCGCCAAAGCCGTGGATCAGCAGCAACGTGCCTTCGGAATTGGCGGCACCTTCATCGGTGTAATGCACGCGCGTGCCCATCAGTGGCAGGTAGCGCGATTGCGGCTTGGCGTAGCGCGCGATCAGCACGTCGCGCCCGATGCTGCGCAGGCCGATGCGGCCGGGACGCAGCATCGCGCGGGCGACATTGAGCAGATTCGCGCGCGGGGGGCTGGCGAACAGTTCGCCGGTGGTGGCCGTGTCCATCGGCACCTCCTACTTGGCGCGCGCGGTGGCCGGCGCCGTATCGTCGCGCAGTGCCTTCTTGCGCGTGCGGCGGGCTTCGCGCACGACCAGCGCCTGATACGCGGCAGGCAGCACGCGGGCCATCACGTCTGCAGCGTGCGCGTCGGGGCCGATCAGCACGCGGCGCTTGTTCTTGCGCACGCCATCCAGGATCACCTGCGCGGCCTTGTCTGCCGAGGTGATGAAGAACTTCTCGAACTCGGCCTTGCCCTGCTGTTCGTCGCGCACCAGAAAGCCGTTCATGCTCGGCGAGACGCGGCTCGACTTGGCAATATTGGTCTTGATGCCGCCCGGGTGGACACACGTGGCCGACACGCCGCAGTCCATCAGATCGAGTTCCTGGCGCAGCGCTTCGGTGTAGCCGCGTACGGCGTACTTGCTGGCGTTGTACGCGCCCATGCCCGGCTGCGCGAAGATGCCGAAGATGCTCGACGTATTGATGATGTGGCCGTTGCCCGTTGCCTTGAGCAGCGGCAGGAACGCCTTGGTACCGTGCACGACGCCCCAGAAGTTGATGTTCATGATCCAGGCCAGCTCGTCGTCTTCCATGCCTTCGATCGTGCTGGACAGCGCCACGCCCGCGTTGTTGAAGATCAGGTTGACCTTGCCGTGCGCAGCGGCCGCTTCCTCGGCCCAGCGGTACACGGCGGCGCGGTCGGCTACGTCCACGGCGTGCGTGGTCACGCGGATCCGGTCGCCTTCATGCGCGCGCACCAGTTGCAGCGTCTGCGCGAGCGCCGCTTCATTGCGATCGGCCAGCGCGAGGTGGCAGCCTTCGCGGGCCAACTGCAGCGCCAGCGATCGGCCCATGCCCGACGCGGCACCCGTAATGGCGGCAACCTGATTATTGAATGACTTCATGGCGGGGTCTCCGTGTGGCTGACGCGCGTCAGGCGCGGTCGAGCGCTTCTTCGTTAGGGGTGTTCTGAGCGGCGGGCACCGTGCGGGCAGGTACGCGCAGCGGCACACCCTTCGGCACGGCCATCGGGCGCGTGCGGTAATCCGCCAGGCGGAAATGCGCGGTGGCGCGACGGAACTGCCACGTGAATCCCGGCCACAGCGTCGTGTTCTTGCCGGTCTTCGGATCGAGGTACCAGCTCACGCAGCCGCCGGCAGACCAGATCGCGTTCGACAGCCGCTTCTGGATGCCGTCGTTGAAGCGACGCTGCACATCCGGGCGCACGTCAATGGCGGCCACGTTGTGTGCGCGCATCGACTTCAGCGCATCGACGATGTACGCCACCTGCGACTCAATCATGAACACCATCGACGAGTGGCCGAGCCCCGTGTTCGGGCCCACCACCATGAAGAAATTCGGGAAACCCGACACGGTCGTGCCCAGGTACGCCTCCGCGCCGTGCTTGTCCCACGCATCGACAATGTCCACGCCCTGGCTGCCAAGCAGCACGCCGCGCGGGAACGGGTCCGTTGCGTGAAAGCCGGTGCCGAAGATCAGGCAATCGACTTCGCGCCGCGTGCCGTCGGTGGTGACGATGGCGTTGGGCTCGACGCGTGCGATGCCGGAGGTGATGACGTCGACGTTGTCGCGCGTGAGCGCCGGGTAATAGTCGTTCGAGATCAGGATGCGCTTGCAGCCGATGGTGTAGTTGGGCGTGACCTTCTCGCGCAGCACCGGGTCTGCAATGCGGCGCTTGATGTGGCCGCGTGCCATGCGTTCCACTGCTTTCATTAACTTCGGATGGATCACGAAGCCGAGCACGCGCGATTCCAGCATCCAATAGATGCCCGTGCGCATCAGCTTTTGCGTGAACGGCAGGTGGCGGAACAGCCAATGCTCCGCGCGCGACACCTTGCGGTCGGGCTTGGGCAGGATCCACGGCGGCGTGCGCTGATACAGGTCGAGGCGGCCGACCTTCGGCGCAATCTGCGGCACAAACTGGATGGCCGACGCACCCGTACCGATCACGGCGACGCGCTTGCCGCGCAGGTCGTAATCGTGTTCCCAGAGCTGCGAGTGGAAGGCCTTGCCCTGGAAGGTTTCGATGCCGGGAATGTTCGGCCAGGCCGGACGGCTCAGGCCGCCCATACCTGAGATCAGCGTGCGGGCGCGGTAGCGGCGGCCGTCGGCCATCTCCAGGTTCCACACGCCTGCAGCATCGTCGAATGCCGCGCGCGCCAGTTCGTGATGGAAGCGCACATGCGGGCGCACGCCAAATTCATCGGTGCAGCGCTCCAGATACGCGCGGATTTCCGGCTGCGGCGAATACATGCGCGACCAGTCCGGATTGGGCGCAAACGAAAACGAGTACAGGTGCGATTGCACATCGCACGCGCAGCCGGGGTAATGGTTGTCGCGCCACGTGCCCCCAACGGAGCCCGCCTTTTCAAAAACGAGGAAGTTGTCGATGCCGTGCTGCTTGAGCTGGATCGCCATGCCCAGGCCGGCAAAGCCCGTCCCGATGATGGCGGCATCGATCAGGGGCGGGGCGCCGGGGCTGTGCGAGGTCGGCGCAGAAGCGTCGGCACGCGGGAAATCGGTCCGTGCGTTCACGTGGTGTCTCCGTGGGCACCACTTGGGCGCCTCTTAATGTGACATTGATCGATGTCATCGTAGGAGGCTGCCTGGACCGAGTCAATCGGCCGATTGGAATGCTTGATCTAAAAGCGATGCATCGACCGCTTGAAACGGTTTCCCCTTATGAATCCGTCACTTGCGTGCGGTGCACAACGTCGGCGGCGGGGGATCCGAAGGCGCTGAGTAGTCCGTTGATATGCGTCAAAAGCCTCATCGTGCGCGCGCCGGCTGCGCGGATGGCGTTCGCACTGCCGTTATGCACGGCATGGCGGAACGCTTCGGCTACGGCGTCCACGCCCGGGTTATGCAACAGCGCGAGGGCACCACCGGTGCGATGAGCCCAACGGCGCAGCGCTGCACGGTCCATCGCGTCCAGCAGCGGCTGGAGGCGCTGGGCGTCATCGGCCAGCGACGAGAGGAAGACCTGCGCCAAACCGATGGCTGCGGGGTCCGTCCCGAGCGCGGCGTGCAGGTCGTCGAGCGAGAGGGTGGGCGGCTCCTCCGCGGCCCCGCCGGCGCCTGCGGGAACGTCACCGGTGCACAGCGCAGATAGCGCTTCCTGCAGCGTGGCGAGCGTGGTCGGTTTCAGCAGGCTCGCGTCCATGCCCACGGCGCGGCAGCGCGCGTGCTCCTCGGCCAGCGTTGTTGCCGTGATGGCGATGATAGGCAGGCGAGGGCCGTCGCCTTCTTCCTGGCGGATATGCCGCGCGAGATCGAAGCCGTCCATGCGCGGCATGTGGCAATCGGTGAGCAACGCGTCGAAACGGTGTTCGTGCAGGCGCTCGAGCGCGACCACGCCATCTTCGGCCAGCGTGACCCGATAACCCAGCAGCCGGAGTTGTTTGGCGATCAGTTCGCGGTTGATCGGATGGTCTTCCGCCACGAGGATGTGCGCACCGGGCAATTCAGTGGGCGCGGCGGCGGGAAGCGTGTGTACCGCCATGCTGGCCGCTTGCACGTGTTGATATTGCGGGAGCGCGCGCTCGCACGCCTGCACGAAAGCGTGCCAGTTCAGCGGATTGATGCTCAGCACGTTGCCCGGTTCGGCATAGCTGGCTTCGGAGGTAATGCGGATGGCGTGCTCGCGTGCAGGCGCCGTGGTGGTCAATAGGATGTCGGCGTCTGCAGCAACCACAGGCCGGAGCCCGGCCGCGACCGCCAGCTGCGTGAGGCTGTGCCGCACGGCCGCGTCATCCACGGTAATGGCAACGCTGCGGCCTTCCAGTTGCGGCAGCGCATACCGCGCCTTGAGCATTGGCACGGTCAGTTCCAGCGTCACGGCGGTGCCTTGCCCTTGGGCACTTTCCATGACGAGCTTGCCGCCCATCAGACCCGCAAGCTGGCGGGAGATGGCCAGGCCCAGGCCGGTGCCGCCGTAGCGCCGCGTGGTCGAGCGCTCGGCCTGCACGAACGGCGCGAACAGCGTAGCCTGCACCTCCGCCGAGATGCCGATGCCCGTATCGGAGACGCAGATGGCGAGGTGCGCCGTGTCGTCGGCGGCATACGTGCATTGCGCCGAAAGTCGCACGCTGCCGGTGTCGGTGAACTTGATGGCGTTGGAGAGCAAGTTGAACAGGATCTGCCGCAGGCGAATGCTGTCGACCGAGACGCTGGCCGGTACGTCTGCAGCCACATCCACGTGCACGGTGAGGGATTTCTCGTGTGCGCGGCTTGCCAGCAGGCCGACGGTGCCGTCAAAGACTGCGCGCAGGTCCGTGGCCGTCGGAGAAATATCCAGGCGGCCGGCCTCGATCTTTGCGTAGTCCAGGATGTCATCGAGGATATGCAGCAGCGCGCGCCCCGAATCCTGCACCAACGAGACCATCTGCTTCTGCTCGCCTTCGAGCTTGGTCTGCTGCAGCAGTTCGACCAGTCCCAGCACACCGTTCATGGGCGTGCGTATTTCGTGGCTCATCATGGCCAGGAAACGGTCCTTGGCATGCAGCGCCGATTCCGCTGCGTTCTTGGCCGCCTCCAACGCGTCGGCCTGCTCGCGCTCGGTGGTGACATCGCTCAGGTAGCCGTTCCAGACCGTGCGGCCGTCCGCCTCGCGGTGCGGAATCGAGCGTGCATGAAGCCAGCGCACCGAACCGTCCGGGCTGACGTGGCGGAATTGCAGGTCGAGTGGCGTCAACTCTCGCGCGGAGGCCAGCACGCTTTCCAGAACCCGCTGCCGGTCGTCCTGAAAAATAAGCAGTTCGGGCGTGGACAGGTACCGCAGCAAATCCTGCGGCTCGACGCCCAGCGTGTCGTGCGCCTTGCCAGCCACGTAGGTGATGCGTCCCTGCACCTCGCCCGGTGGCAGCTCAAACTGGTAGACCAACGCGGGCAGCGATTCGGTGACTTCGCGCAGGCGCTGTTCGAGGCGTTCCGCGCGGGCCTGCGCGTCGCGAATCTCGCTGATGTCGACCAGCGAGGCGACGGTGCCCGCGGGTTGCCCGTCCGGCAGATGGAACGGCTCGATCCAGTACAGCACGTTGCGCGATTGCCCGTCCGGCGTGTCGATGATGAGTTCTTCGCGCGTGCTTTCGCTGATCTGCGCGGCGCGCTGGTTGATATCAGACAGCGGCGACGTGTTGCTGACCGAATACAGTCCGAGCTCCTGCGGCGTGCGCCCCAGCAACGAAGCGCGGGGTTGGCCAAACATGTTGCAGAAGGCTGCATTTACGGCAACGTAACGCTGCGCGGCGTCTTTGGCGACGAGCGGGAACGGCACGGCCTCCATCAGCGCGCGCTGAAAGCTCAGTTGTTGGGCCAGGGTTTCTTCAGCGCGGCGGCGCTGATGATTCTCGCGGCGCAGTTGCATCTGCTTGATGAAGAGCGCCACCAGTGCCGCCAGCACCAGCGCGGCCACCGGCCCAAACTTGCCGAGCACGGCCGACGCCGAAGGACCGAGCTGATAGCTGACCGACAGCCACTTGTTGCGGATGCTGACCTGCTCGCCTTCGGGCATGGCAAAAAGCGCGCGGTTGATAAGCGGCACCAGCGCGGCGTACCGCGCCGACACGCCCACGCCGATGCTCTCAATCGTGTTGGCCGAGCCCGTGACCTTCAGTTCGCCCGGAAAATGGTGGCGGATCAACGCGTCGGCCACCGGCAGATTGACAATGGTGAAATCGGCTTTGCCGCTTGCCACCATGGACAGCGCGTTGTCGACCGAACCCGCCGACACGAGGCGGATTTTCGGCACGTTGTGGCGCAAGATCGCGGTCAGCGTATCGCTGGCAGGCAGTGCGACCGTCTTGCCGGAAAGCTCGGACAACGCCGCCACAGTCAACGCATCGTTGCGCCCGACGATAACCAGCGGCGTGGCGTCGATGGGCTGCGTGAGCGCAAATCCAGCTGGGCGAGCATCCTGATCTGACATGCCGAGCAAGATGTCGACCTCGCCATTGGCCGCCTTGTCGAGCGCGTCGGCCCAGTCGCGCACGGCGACGCGCTCGAACTGCAGGCCCAGCGTTCGCGAAAGGAAATTCTGGTACTCCGGGAAGATGCCGAGCAGGCCGCCGCCAGTGTCGTCAAAGGTGTACGGCATGTAATCCGGGTCGGCTGCATACCGCAACGGGGGCAGCGATGCCAGCATGGCGCGCTCATCGTCCGACAATTGCAGCGCCACGGTCGACGTACCGCCCTGAGCGATCCAGCGCGCGCGAAGTTGGCTCATCGTGGTGTCAGGCAACTGCGCGAGATGGCGATCCAGATGGCGAATCAGCGTCGCGCGATCCCGGGGCGCGGCGAAATGGAGCGCATCGACCTGCTGGTTTGCAAGCTGCACGATCGATAGCTCCCGGTAGCGCGGCCGGGCTATCAATTCCCGTGTCGGGTAGGTGACGCCAACGTAGACGTCGACCGTCTTGTCGAGCACGGCATCCAGAGCGTCTGCTGCCGTGGGCGTGCTCACCAGCACGATGTTCGGGTATTCATGGGCCAGCTCTTCCTCCAGTGAAGAGCCTTGCTCGACCGCAACGCGAACGCCCGCCCCGAACGGGTTCTGCGCTATTTCGACGTTTTCCGTGCGCGCGACCACCGCGGTGGGGCGTTCGAGATACGGTGCCGAATACTCCAGGCAGTGGTCGTATTGGGAGCGTGGCGCGACGCTCATGATGATGTCGACATCGCCGCGACATGCTGCCTTGAGCAGTTCGTCGCGCCGTGCGAATACGCGCGGTACCACGCGCACTTGATCGTGCGGGATCAGCTGCATGAGGAGATCCCCGGAGAAACCGCTGAGCCGGTCCGCCTCAATGCCCTCCAGCGGCATCATCGCGTTGCCGATGACGCCCACGATGAGCATCGGCGGAAAGCGGGCTAATCGATACACCGGCCCCTGCCCAGCGTCGCCGGTATCGGCTTGCCGTGCGCCGTCCCCGCCCCACCAAACGAGGATGGCCGCACAGACGACGGCGGAAACCGCGAAGAGGGCACGCCGCATCGGTTCAGCCCTCGCCGCTGCCAAGCAGCCCGTGGCGCACGGCAAAGTCGAACAGCGCCGCCTCGGTGCCAAGCTCGAGCTTGCGCATGGCCGTCTGCTTCTGCGAACTGATGGTCTTGACGCTGCGGTTGAGCTGCTGGGCGATCTCGCTGACCGTCTTGCCGGTTACGTACATGCGCAGCACTTCCAGCTCGCGCTTGCCGAGCTTGGCGACCGGGTCGTCGTGGGCGGGCTGCGGCTCGCCGTTGCGGCAGAGCAGCTTGGCATTGAGCAGCGGCGAGAGATAGATGCGACCATCCACCGCCGCCTGCATCCCTTCGAGGATGTGCTGCGGCTCGTCGGATTTGCTGACGATGACCTTGATGCCCGCGCGCAGAATGTTGCTCATCAGCGCGCGGGTCTCAAGCATGGTGAGCACCATCACGCGCAGGTCCGGGTGGCGACGCATGAGAAATTCGAGCAGGAGGATGCCGTCGCCATAGCGGCTGCCGGGCATGGCGTAGTCGGTGATGGCGAGGTCGCAGCGCACGCGGGCAAGCACGGCGAGCAGTTCATCGGCGTTGCTGGCTTCGCCCACCACCTCGAAGCCGTGGACGCCGGACACGAGGCGCCGCACGGCCGCCACCACACCGGGGTGGTCATCTGCAATGACGAGTTGGATGGGAGGCTGCATGTCGACGTATCTCCGAGCGTGTAACGTGCGGCAACGTGTTTGCCGCATTGTTGAGAATCGCCGAAGCCGCCAGCGTGGAACATCGGAAAAGTCCTATTCGTGCCCCCCGATCCGCGCCCTTCTGGTGCAAATTTGTCGCAACGTGTTGTGATTGCGGCGATGAGATCTGACTCAGGCGGCGCGTTGGTGCGTGGCACAATGCTCGCGATTGCTTCGCATGCTTCAATTGCACCGATTTCCCATGACGCCCACATCCTCGACAGCACCTTCCGCGGCCTCGCGCCAGCAGAGCGCCGAACGCTCCACCCTGGTGAGTGCGGGCGTCAATTGCGTGCTCTCGGCGGGGCAGATTGCGGCGGGGCTGTGGTCGCACTCCCAGGGCCTCGTGGCCGATGGGCTGCATACGCTGTCGGACCTGATCGCGGATGGCATCGTCTTCATTGCCAACCGCAACAGCCACAAGGGGCCGGATGAAGACCACCAGTACGGCCACGCGCGCTACGAGAACGCCGCGTCGCTGGGGCTGGGGTTGCTGCTGGTCGGGGCGGGTGCGGGCATGATCTGGGCTGCGGTGGAGAGCCTGCGCTCGCCGCAGGGGCCGGCGCCGGTGCATGGTCCGGCGCTAGTGGTGGCGCTGATCGCGCTGGCGGCCAAAGAGGGGCTCTTCCGCTACATGCTGGCCATGGCCAAGCGCATCAACTCACGCATGCTGATTGCGAATGCGTGGCATGCGCGTTCCGACGCCGTGTCGTCGTTGGTAGCGGCCGTCGGCGTGGCGGGCAACCTGATGGGCTATCACTGGCTCGACCCGGTGGCCGCCTGCGTTGTCGGACTGATGATTGGCCGGGTGGGCGTGCGCTTTGGGTGGGAAGCGCTCAATGACCTGATGGACCGCGCGTTGCCGCCCGCGCAGGTGGAGGCCATTCGCGCCAGCCTCGAAGCCACGCCTGGCGTGATGAACGTGCACGACCTGCGTACGCGTGTGACAGGAGACCAGGCATTGGTCGACGCGCATATCGAGGTGGATCCGCGTGTCTCCGTGAGCGAGGGCCATGCGATTGCCGTGCGGGCCCGCACCAACGTGCTGACGGCGCATACGGCCATGGCCGTGCTCGACGTGCAGATTCACGTCGACCCGCGCGAGCGCATCGCGACCGACCCCGTGCCGCTGCCAGACCGCGACGCGCTGCACGCCCTGCTGGCACAACTGCTGCCGCCCGGCACGCCGCTCGACGCGCGCCACTGCGTGCTGCATTACGTCGATGGGGCGGTGGAGGTCGACCTGGTCCTGTCGCCCGCGCTGGCTGGCGAACTCACCCGCATTGCCGATGCCGTCCACGCGCGGTGGGATGGTCTCGTGCGCCTGCGCGTGCTGGTCACCGACGCTTAACCCGGGCCTGCCGCGCTAGCGGCATTGATCGACCGCGTTGGCGGGCTGGGTCTTGGCGGGGTCGAAGTGCAGCTGTTCCAACCCCTTTTCCGTCAGCGACATCCAGTCGATTGCGCCCGACGTGCGCAGCAAACCGGTGCTGCCCACCGGGCGCCATTGCACGCGCTTGCCGTCGGTGTTCAGCAGCGTGGCCGATAGCGTGAGGGAATCCGGCCCCGCCTGCAGTTGCAGCAGGCGGCCATCGGCGGCGGGCGTATAGGCGACGTTCTGGTTCACGGTGATGCCCGCTTCGCGCACGGTTGCCGGCATGCACGTAATGGACGCGCGCACCTTGCCCGTGGTGTCGATCAAATCGGCAAAGCCGTTGCCTTTGGCCACGCCGACCAGCAGATACCGCTCGATGGAGGGCATCCACGCGACGCTGTAGGTGTAGTACTGCAGATGCTTGTGCAGGAGCTGCTCGGCCGTCACGCGCCCGCTGACCGGATCAAAGACAGCGATTTTCAGATTGGCTTCGGTCTCGCCCGGCACGAATTGCTGCCACGCGAGCAGCGCATTGGTGCTGCCGCCCGCCACCATGGGCCACCATTCGCGCCGGCCATCGGCAACATCGACGTTGTGCAGGCGACGGCCGCGCCCGTCGTAGACCTTCAGGTAGACGCCGTTCCCGCTGCCAAGGTTGTCGACACCGCCGCCGGTGACCCAGCCGTCGGAATAGAACACCACAAAGCGGTCGCCCACGGCCGTGATATGGCCGGAGTGCCCACCGGATTCCACCTGTTGCGGATACGGCTTGATGGGCCGCAGCGCCGTGTCGTAGATGCCGAAGCGCTGGTTGACGTTTTCCGGCGCATTCCAGCCGTCTTCAAACGACACCATCACTTGGCCAGCACGGTTGCGCGCCACCGTCACGGGCTCCTGCGCTTCCGGCTTCTGGATGAAGATGCGCGGGGCATCGAGCACGCCCGTGTCGGCATGCCACTGCGCGACATAGACATCATGCGGCCAACTGCCACTGCGATCGGCACCGCGCGGGGGCAGCCCCGAGCTACTGAAAAACACGTTGAAGGTGTTGGCCGTTGCGCCGGGCACCGCGCCGATGCCGTGCATGTATTGACGCGGATCGGGCGCGCTGGCCGTAGCAACGGCGGGCACGGCGAGCACGCACGCAAGGGCGAGGACGGTACGGCGCAGGAAAGACATTCGGGACACGTGACGCTCCATCTTCATCGTTGGGTAGTGGGTAGGCGGTTTCGGAACCGATTGGGCCACGGTCGCGCGCCGAAGTTGCTGCGCGAATGGGGGAGCCCGTTTGGCGGAGTGGCGCCGCGTGTCGCCAACTGCGACGGAGGCCCGGCTTACCCCCCCCCCCCGCTGCGGCAATCAAGTTTCGGTCCCGTGTGCCGTTCTTCACAAACAAGAGCGGAACCCATTCCGCCAATCCCTTCCCAGCGCGGCCAGCGTGGGCACCAGCCCGCCGCCCACCGCGCCAGAACCGACCCGACGAGAACAACATGACCCAGCGACTCGACGCCCGATGGCGAAGCGAAGTGACGGAGGCTCTACGTACCGTGGAAGCGCAGTTCGGCGTGGCACCGCAAAGCCTGCCGCGCGACGCGCTGATCGCGGCCCTGACGGACGCCATCTGGGCCCAGCGCGGCGCCTATGCGCGTGTGCGCGAGACGCTGGTTGCGTGTCCGGAGCTGGTCGACGAATCGATGTAGCGGCGTGCCTCGGTGCCGCTGCTGTTTTTCAAGAGGGTGATGTGATGCGGTACTGCGGTTCGCTGGATCTGGACCATCTGCTGCGCCAGCCCTTTGGCCTCCTGGGCCGGCTGGTGCGCGATGAAGACTCGGGGCAGCCCCTGCCTCCGGTGGAAGTGGCCGCGCGCGCGGTACTGCTGCGCGCCGCCGGCTACGAAGTCATGCCCACCTGTGGGCACCATGACCGACGTGGCTTCTGTCTCGGCCATGCGGACCGGATCATCGGGATGTAGGCGCCGCGCCTACGACGTATGCGCCACGTGCGCGCAGTCATGCGCACATGCTGTTGCGAAACCGCATCGCGGCATGTCAAAACGGCCGGATCGCGTGGTGCCTGAAGCACCCGCAAAGCGTTGACTGGCGCACCTTTGCGAGCAATCCGTTGCCAAAAAGCAAACGGTAAAAATGACTTACATTCCGGTCCTTTTTCGGCCCATGGTTCTGGTGCATCCTGAATCAAGATAGATCGCACGGATGGCAGATTGTGCGACGTCGGACGCAACGTCAGGCCGGAAGTCGGAAGTCAATCGAATCGGCGACGCCTGCAATCTGGGGTCAGGGGAAAGAACATGAAGACGCAATATCTCAGCAAACAAGAAATCTACGACGGCGCAGTCCGTCATCTGTTCGGTCAGGGCGGCGCTGCCATCCTGCCGCGCGGCGGCGCTGCGTACCATGGCCAGGGCGGCCGCTGCTGCCCGATCGGCAACCTGATCGGCGTGCGCGACTACACCACGTCGATGGAAAGCGTGCCGGTGCGCTACATCCTCAAGCCGACCAACGAGATTCCGCGTTACATGGACGCCGGCGTCATCGCATTGCGCCGCGCGCTCAAGCGTGCGCGCATCGATGTGGATGACCGCGACACCGTCGAGTTGCTCTCCAAGCTGCAGAACGCGCACGACGTCTTCGGCACGTGGGAGTGGAAGGAACGCCTGCAGTCGATTGCGCGCCAATTCGGCCTGAACGGCGCACTCGTCGATACATTCTGACCGACCGGCCGGTCACAGATCACCCTATAGAAGGTGACGCCATGAAAGGGAAGGGGACGTTCCTCGCCATCGAGGACATTTTTGAACGCGTGCGCGCGCACCTGCTCGCGCAGCAATGCCGCTCCGAAGACGCTGACGGCGAGCCGCGCTACCGCGGGCTCGACAACCGTCGATGCGGCGTCGGGATTCTCATCGACGATGCGTTCTACTGCAGCGCCATCGAGCGCCTCGGCGTGAGCCTGCTGCGTGTGCCGAGCGAGGATCCGCTCGCGTGTGCGCTGCGCCGTTCGGGCGTGAATGTCGCCGACGATCAGGTGGTGGATTTGCTGATCGATCTGCAGGACATCCACGATCTGACGGCCATTGAAAGCTGGCCTGCCGCGCTGGAAGATATTGGCCGACGGCTGCCCCGCCAGTTGTCCTGCCAGTTGTCCGCTACGCCGCTGGCAGCCTGAACGGTGCATTCACCGCGAACCCGGCCTCGCGCCGGGTTTCGTCATTTCAGCGCATCAAGCTCGGGGTAGTGGCGAAAGATGCCCATCGTGTTGAACGGAATGCGACGCGGCGATTCCAGATACGCCGCGATGTTCGGCAGCGCCGCCACGCGATCATGCAGCGCAACCAGATGCGGCAGCTCTCGCTCGTAGCGCTGCATGTGGCGAGGAAACGCGTAGCGCAGCCCGGCCACGATCTGGAATAGCGACAAATCCACATAGGTCAGCGCATCGCGCACGGCCCAGGTTGGGCCGGCGGGGTTGCGGTCGAGCACGCGCTCGAAGTAGTGCAGGAACTTCGGCGCGCGATTGTCGAGAAAATCCTGCGTGCGGCGTTTGGCTTCGGTACGCTGGTCTTCGTAGTACTCGCACGACGCAATGGGGTGGTGCGTGTCATGGATCTCGACCACGAAATCGGCAATCGTCAGTTGCAGGCCGTGCGTCCACAGGCCGCCGGCTTCGTCGTGCGGGGCCAGGCCATAGTGCTGGCCGAGATAAAGCAGGATGTTGGCCGTCTGCGCGATCACCAGCTGGCCAGCCAACAGGAATGGCGGCGCGAACGGCGGTGTGGGAATGCCGGCGTCGTCCAGAAACGCCGCGATGGCGGCTTCATCTTCGCGGCCGAGGTCGGTATAGG
The DNA here is from genome assembly GCF_038440115.1 of Ralstonia sp. OTU4908. Taxonomy (NCBI): domain Bacteria; kingdom Pseudomonadati; phylum Pseudomonadota; class Betaproteobacteria; order Burkholderiales; family Burkholderiaceae; genus Ralstonia; species Ralstonia sp. OTU4908. The sequence goes on from NZ_JASATD010000023.1 coordinate 53,974, forward strand.
GCACGGCGGCCTGCTCCAGCGCCAGCCGGACGAATTCGCCGCGGCCCTGGATTTCGGGCCAGTAGTAGAGCGTGGTTTCCATGGTCGGGGGATGCGCGAGGTGGGAGTTGGGCAGCAAGATCGATGCCGCATCGCAGCAGGAACGGCGCCTGCGAACGATAATAGGCGCTCGCCTCTGCGCTTGTTTCAACCCGCCCGCCGTGAACGCTCCGCTTTCTTCTCCGCCCGCCATCGAACCCGCTGATCCTTCGCGCTGGCTGGTGCGGGGCCACCCTGGTTATCTGCGCGCCAATCTGGCGTTGTTTGCCGCAGGCTTCTCCACGTTCTCCCTACTGTATTGCGTGCAGCCGCTCATGCCGTTGCTGGCGCACGACTTTGGCCTCACGCCCGCGCAGACCAGCCTCGTGCTGTCAGTGTCCACGCTGCTGCTGGCCTTTGCGATCCTGTTTGCGGGCCTGCTGTCGGAGTCGATTCATCGCAAGACGCTGATGGGCGTGTCGCTGGTGCTGTCGTCGGCGTTCACGTTGGCGGCGGCGATGCTGCCGGGCTGGCACGGGTTGCTGGCCACGCGGGCATTGCTGGGCGTGGTGCTGGGCGGCGTGCCGGCGGTGGCGATGGCGTATCTGGCCGAAGAGGTGCATCCGCAAGGGCTGGGCATGGCGATGGGCCTGTACGTCGGCGGCACCGCATTCGGCGGCATGGCGGGGCGCGTGATGACCGGCGCCGTGGCCGACCATTTCGGTTGGCGCGCCGCCATCGGCTTTACCGGCGCGCTGGGCTTGCTCGCGGCGCTGGCGTTCCTATGGCTGCTGCCACCGTCGCGCCGGTTTGTGCCGCGCAGGGGCGTGGCGCTGGTCGACCTGTTCGACACGCTGGGCGCGCATCTGCGCGAGCCGGGCCTGCGCGCGCTGTTCGCCATGGGCTTTCTGCTGATGGGCGGCTTCGTCACGATCTACAACTACGCGAGCTTCCATTTGCTCGATGCGCCCTACGCCCTCAGCCAGACGGCGGTGGGCGGCATCTTCATGGTGTACCTGCTGGGCATCGGTGCTTCTGCCTGGTTTGGCCGATTGGCGGATCGCCATGGCCGGGGCCGCATGCTGCTGGCGGGCACGGTGCTGATGTCGCTGGGCGTGCTGCTGACCCTGGCTGGGCCGCTGGCGTTGGTGATTGGCGGTATCGCACTGCTGACTCTCGGCTTTTTCGGCGCGCACGCGGTGGCCAGCGGCTGGGTCGGACGCCGCGCGCAGCGTGCCAAGGGGCAGGCCGCGGCGCTGTATTTGCTGGCGTATTACCTGGGCTCCAGCCTGATCGGCACGACAGGCGGCAAGCTCTACGCGCCGTGGGGCTGGCCGGGCGTCGTGACGCTGGTGATGGGCTGCATGGCATGTGCGCTGGGCACGGCCGCCTGGCTCTGGCGGCGCGCCCCGCTGCCACCGGGCGCTAAGCGCTGAGGTTGTACGCCCGGGGAATTCGCGTATCGTGCCGTGATCGATGTCTGCATCTGGACGATCGCTTTTTCTGTCATGCGCACTCATTTTCTTTTCTGGACGCGGCGGCTGTGGCCGCTCGCATCGTTCCTGCTCCTGCTGATGGCAGGTGTCGCCAACGTGGCCGATGCGGCGCCGGTGTCGTTTGCCAAGCTGGCCGGGCTGCCGACTTCCACCACCAGCGCATCCGCGCCAGCGGCGGACCCCGCGCAGACGCGCCAATCGCTCGACACCGTCATCACGCTGCTCAACAACGACCAGCAGCGCACGGCCCTCGTCAATGAACTGAAGCAGTTGCGCGACGGCATGAGCGCGCAGCAGAAGGTGCAGGCCGAACAGGCGCCGGGTTTGCTTGGCGCGGTGGCATCGCTGATTGAGAACGGCTCGCTGCAGGCCGATGTGGAAGCCGGTGCGCCGCGCTACTGGCTGCGCCGCATCGAGGCCGCGAGCGGTAACGCGAGCCTGCTGGTCGCACCAGACAAGCGCATGCCGCTGGTTGCCGACTTTGCGAGCACGGTTGGCATCTGGGCGGCCATTGCCGCTGGCCTGCTCGGCCTGGGTTGGCTGATCCGCCGCGTCTTTGGCCTCACAGCGGGCCCCGGGCCCCATCCGACCACGCGCGCGTTGTTGATCGACGCGGCGCGCAAGATCGGTCCATGGGCGATTTCCTTTGCCGTCATCATGCGGCTGGGGCGCGATGCTTCCCCCGGCTTTGTCCTGGCGTTGGTGTTGGCCTACGCCATCGTATGGGGCGCGATCATCACGGCGGGCGTGGCGATGCTGTTCTCGCTGTTTTCCGGCAGCGCGCACCGGCGCGTGGCGGTCGAATATCTGTTCAAGCACGGCATGTGGCCGATCTTTCTGACGGCCAGCCTGGGCGCCTGCGGCGATGCACTGGTCGACCCGCGCGTGGCGTTGGTGCTGGGCGGCTCGCTCTGTCTGCTGCTGGCCACGGTGTGCAACGTGGTGGCGTCATTGATGCTGGCGGTAGGGGCGCTGTGGGCGCGCCGGCCCATCGGTCAGTTGATCGCCAATCGCCCGCTGGAACTGCGCAGCGGCGAGCACACGGGCAACCAGGTTCGCCGCCTGCTGGCCGCGTTCTGGCCGGTGCCGGTGCTGGTGCTGGCCGGCACCACCGTCACCGCCACGCTGACGACGCCCGACAACGTTGACGTGGTGGCGCGCCGCGCCGTGATGACGTCGCTGCTGCTGGTGGCCGCCTTCTTCCTGTCGGCGCTGGTCCGCCCGCGCGCGAATTGGCGCGCGCACCTGCGTCTGACGCGCAGTTCGCCTTATCTCGAGCGGCTCAAGCATTTTGTCGGCGCGCTGATCAAGCTCGTCATCTGGATCGCCTTTCTTGAACTGGTGTTGCGCGTGTGGGGCCACACGCTGGTGGAGGTCGCGCACAGTTCGGTCAATGGCAAGCGCATCGCCGATGCCTTGGTGGGCCTGATCGGCACCGTGTTTGCCACCTGGCTCGTCTGGATCCTGCTCGACACGGCGATCCTGCGGGCGCTGTCGCCGGCATCCGCACGGGCGCAGCCCAGCACGCGTGCACTGACCATCCTTCCGCTGCTGCGCAATGGCCTGAAGGTGACGCTGGTGGTGACGGCCAGCATCGGCGTACTGGCCAATCTGGGCGTCAACGTGACGCCGCTGGTGGCCGGCGCCGGCGTGATCGGCCTGGCGGTGGGGTTTGGGGCGCAGTCGCTGGCGCAGGACTTCATCACGGGCATCTTCATCCTAATGGAAGACACGATCAGCGTGGGCGATGTGGTGGACGTCGGGGTGGCCACGGGCTCCGTCATCAACCTGACCATCCGCACGGTGCGGCTGCGCGATGGCACGGGTGCGGTGCTGTCGATTCCGTTCAGCCAGATCAAGACCGTGCGCAATCTCTCGCGCGATTACTCGTTTGCCGACTTTGAAGTGCGCGTGGCGATGGAGGCCGAACCGCAGCAGGCGATCGATCTTGTGCGCGCGGCGGCTGACCAGATTGCGGGTGAGCCGCGCTTTGCCTATACGTTGTTCGGCGGTGCAGAAATCTTCGGGCTGGACCGTTTCGAAGGTGGCGCGATGATCGTCAAGGGGCGGTTCAAGACGCGCCCGCAGAAGCAGGCGGATGTGCTGCGGGCGTTCAACGTTGTGCTCAAGGATGCGTTCGACAAGGCGCACGTGCCGCTGGCGGCGCCGGGGACGGTGTTGCGGACTTCGGCGGCGTTGGAGGAGTGGATGGCGCGGGTGGCGCCGGAGAAAGAGGCATCGGCTTCTTCCAATGAGCCACCTGCTGCTGCGCCGGCGTAAGGGCGTTGGTGGTTTGCTGGGGTTTCGTCCCCTGCCGGGGCCGACTTACTTTCTTTGTCTTGCCAAAGAAAGTAAGCAAAGAAAGGCGCGCCCGAGATGGCGACCCACCCCTTGAATTTATGTCGCAGAGAGGGGAAGGGAAAAACTCGCTTCGCTCAGACAGTTTCCCTTCCTTTTTCCTCTCTGCAACAGAAATTCAAGGCGCCATCTAGGGCAGGGAAAGTCAAAGGCCAAACCGTCTGGGCGCACGTCTTGGCGCCCAGGCCGTGTCTCGTTTTAGAAGCCGTGGCGCATGCCGATCATGACGCCGGTCTGCGAGGCTTTCGGCAGTGCGGCTGCAAGGACGGTGCCGGCGTCTTTCTGATGGGTGTAGTCCATGCCGACGTACAGCCACGTGCGCTTGCTGACCACGTAATTCATGATCGCGTAGGCCGTGTAGCGCAGGCCGTCGGGGTCGCGCTGGCGCGTGGCCATACCGCCCACCACTAGGTTGTACTGGCCGCTGAAGTCGTATTTCACGCCGCCGAGGATGAGGTCGTTCTTGGTGGGCGTGCCGTCGCGGTAGTTGATGTAGCCGAGCATCAGTTTGGCGGGGCCGACCTGCACGCTGCCGCCGGTCGTCCACGTGCGGGTGCCAACCGATTGCAGGTCTTTCTGCTGCTCCCACGCGCCGCCGAACGCGAACGGGCCGCTGGCGTAGTTGAGCGACAGCGCGCTGTAGTTGCCCGCCGAGAACGCCCCTGCCTGCTCGCCCATGCCGACCATCACGCCGGGGTGCCAGCCGTTGAAATCGCCCACGTACTTGACCGAGTTGTCGATGCGCACGCCGGTGGCCGTCACGTGCCAGGCGGTTGCGCCGAGGTTGCCGATCGAAAGCGCGTCGTACTGCCCGGCCGTGTTGAAGACGAGGTTCTCCTGCCGGCCGAACGTCAGCGAGCCGAACCCGCCTTCCAAGCCGACGTACGCCTGGCGCCCGAACAGGCGCGAGGTGGCAGGCGTGGTCGGTTTGTAGCCGCCCAGGCCCATGTCGTTGGTGGACCCCACGCCCGTGTCCGGCGCGAAACCGCTGACCAGGTGGAACACGGCCTTCAGCCCGTTGCCCAGGTCTTCCGACCCGCGAATGCCGAAGCGGCTGCCGCTGTAGTAGCCGCCCGCCATCTCGGCCTTGCCGTGGCCGTCGGCGTCGTTGTTGGTGCTATAGCGCAGGCCGGTTTCCATCACGCCGTACAGCGTGACGCTCGATTGGGCACGCGCGGCGCCGCAGGCCAGCAGCGCCGACAGTGCAACGGCCGACAGCGGAATGGAACGGATCGAAATGGTCATGTGGCTCCCTTATTGTCGTAACGACTGTTGTGTTGGCCGGAACGGGTTTTCCGGCCTGGCTCGGGGGCCGACTCTCAGGCAAGTCTGCGCTGTAAGGGTTGAAGTTACGCATGCACCGGCAAAGCGCCGCACACGTCGCGCCGGTTGGAGCATTGCCCGCTGAAGGGGCATTGCGCGTAAACCGCGGGCTTACAGATTCTTGGGGGTTTTCCCTCGGGCAGGCGGCGCGGGGCGGGGCTGCCGCTACACTGGCGGCGCCGATTTCCGTTTGCCCCCCCGTACCGCCATGCCCTCGTTCTCCGTTCCCTTGCTGAACGCCTTGCGCGACCAGCTGCCCGCACTCTCGCCGGCGCAGCAGGGCGTGGCGCGGTTGATTCTGGAAGCGCCGGAGCTGTCGCTCGAACAATCGGTGGAGACGCTGGCCGTTCGCGCCGGCGTGTCGATGCCGACCATCGTGCGGATGTGCCAGGCGCTCGGTTTCGAAGGCTTGCGCGAGTTCAAGGCCACGCTGGCCGCCGAGCTGGCACACGCGCAGCCGACGCTGCCAGGCCATGTCGGCCGGGCAGACCCGCCGGCGCTGGTGGCGAGCAAGGTCATCGATGGCGCCACGCGGGCGCTGGCCAAGCTGCGTGAATCGCTGTCCACCACGCAGGTCGACGCCGCCGCCGAGCGCATCGCCCGCGCGCGCCGCGTCGATTGCTATGCAGCCGGTGCGGCTTCATCGTTCATGGCGAACGACATGCAGGCGCGGCTCATGCGGCTGGGGCTGGCGTCCAACGCCTACTTCGATGCGCATTTGCAGCTCGTGTCGGCCGCCATGCTCGGCGCGTCCGACGTTGTGGTGGCGTTCTCGCATGTGGGGCGCATGCCGTATCTGCTCGAGTCGATCGCCTATGCGGCCGAGCAGGGCGCATGCGTGATCGCCATCACCCAGGCGGGCACGCCACTGGCCGAGCGCGCGCAGATCGCGCTGACGGTGGACGTGCCGGAAGATGCAGTGATGCGGGTCGGCACCGAGGCGTATCTCGTGCATCTGACCGTGATCGAAATTTTGATGACGTGCGTGGCGCAACGCCGCGATGAGATGGTGCGCTCGCGCATGCGGGCCATCCAGAGGCTGCTGACCGAGCGCAGCGTTGATCGCCCGTAATCGACGGCGGCGGCACGTCGAAGGCGAAAAAAATGGCGCCACGCGGGCGCCATCCTCCAAACATGCGGCACTCAGAGCCGCGAAATCGCCAGCCCGACCGCCAGCAGACTCCCCAAGCCGAAGATCGTCCAGCCGACCGTGCGGCGCTTGGTGGTCATCACCCACAGCCACAGGCCCGAGATCGACAGGAAGATCAGGCAGCCGGCCAGCGTATCCACCAGCAGAATCCACGGCACCGTCATGCCGACGCCCTTGTGCAGGTTCATCAGCGTGCCCAGGAAGCCGTTGTCGGTCTGGCGGATCGCTACGGAGCGGTTGCCGGCCCAGTATTCCGCCTGGATTTGCGAGGTGGCGCTGCCGAAGTTGAAGGTCCATTGCTCGGGCTGCATCAGCGGCTTGGCGGCGGGTTCGCGCGGTGCGTCGGCGTTCTTCTCATCCTTGGCGCCTTCGCCCTTGGCCGGGCGCTCGGCCCAGGCCACCGGCTTGGCCTTTTCCACGCGTGTGCGGCTGGCCGGCTCCGGCGTGTTCAGCGTCTGCTGCAGCCACGCGGCCATTGCTTCGGGCGTGGCCGGCACCGGGTCGGGCAGGGCGATCTGCGTATTGATGCGCTGTTGCGTCACGGGCAGCTTCAACACCGCGCGGTGGTTCAGCCAGATGCCCGACACGCCAAAGATCAGACCCATCACCGCGCCCCACAGGCCGAACCAGCCATGCGTCTTGCGCAGCCAGCGGACGATCGTGGCGCGGCGGTTGGCCGGGTGTTCGGATTTGGCCTTCGTCAGGCGAGCGGTGGCGGCCGGCTCAGCCGAAAGCGGGGGATGGGACAGGTCGGTCATGAAGCACAAGGCGGCGCAAGGGCCGCCGGAGGAAGACAAATCGACCGGCCAATATAGATGAGAATGATTCTCGTTGCAATCGGGCGCAATTACAGCGTAATACGCTCCAAGGCCCGCCGGGACGCCTCGTCCGCCGGATAGAAACACTCGATGCGCATCTCCTGCAGCCCCGCATCGCGCGGTGTGCCCAGCGTGGTGAGCGTGGAGAACAGCGAGATCGTCACGCCGTCGCGCTGCAGCGAAATGGGAAGGAACGGCGGCGGATCGCCGGCATCGTGCGGGAGCGCGGCGGGGGAGGCCGGCGCATCCGCCGCATCGAACAGCGCCGGTTGCATCGCGCGGATGTCGCGCAGCAGCCGTTGCGTGGCCGGGTCAATAGCTTGCAGGGCCAGTTCCTGCCGCACGCGCCGGGCCAGGTAGCGGCCGACGGCATCGCGGTTGGCGATGGCCGGCCACAGCGCGGTCGGGTCGAATACCAGCTTCATCATGTTGACGGCACCCGGCGCGCCTTCGGACCGGTCGTCGCCGATGGCCCAGCGCATCAGGCGGCGATGCGCGGCATTCGCATCGAGCACATGCCAGAAGCGGTCGAGCACGATGGCGGGATACGGCGCCTGCTTATCAAGAATCAGCTTCACCGCATGCCGCACCGCCTGCATCATCGGCGAGGTTTCATCGGGCGGCGTGGCGAGGCCCTGCTCGGAATAGGCGGGCGCGAAACCGGCCGCCAGCAGCATCTGGTTGCGATGGCGCAGCGGCACGTTCAGCTCCTCGGCCAGTTGCAGGATCATGTTGCGGCTGGGCGCCGCGCGGGCCGATTCCAGAAAGCTCACATGCCGTTGCGACACACCCGCCGCCAGGGCCAGCGCCAGCTGGCTGTACCCACGCCGCGTCCGCCAGAAACGTAGCAACTGCGGGAAACGCGACAGCGCAGCTTCGGGCGGCTCATTTGCCTCTGGGGCGGCATCGGCGGCGGCGTCAAGCATGAGGGTGTCGTCGGTGGCGGACGAAGTCTGGGATGAGGAGGCAGGCTTGGCGGGAGTCATGTCACCTATTGAAGCTGAGTCGGGTAGCTGCCGCGATTACCTGCCGCGTAATTGTGACCGCATCCGGCGGCGCCAATACTCGGTCCATCCCAACTTGATAGCCCGAGCGGAGTGCCCATGCAGCGCGAACCGATCGACTACCCCGCCGATGCTCTTCCCACCCGCGACGATCACGTCCGCACGGCCGACGGCTGGACGCTGCCCGTGACGGTCACCAGCCCTGGGCTGGGCGCGCACGGCACGGTGGTGATCTGCTCGGCGCTGGGCGTGCCGCGCCAGTTCTACGCGGCGTTTGCGCGGGCGCTGTGCCTGGCGGGCTGGCGTGTGGTGACGTTCGACTACCGCGGCATTGGCGAGGCGGCAGCAACCGGCCCAGGCACGCCGCGCTTTGCCGACTGGGGCCGGCGCGACATCGACGCGGTGCTGAAATGGGTGCACGACACGCTCGTCCCCGAGGGCTGCAGCGGACGCAGGCTGGTGGTGCTCGGCCACAGCGCGGGCGGGCAGCTGGCGGGGCTGGCGCCGCACATCGTGCATACGGATGCGCTGGTGCACGTGGCGGTGTCGCTGGCGAATGCGCGGCTCTGGCCGTGGCGCGGGCTGCTGACACGTCCGCAACTCGCGTGGCTGCTGCACGTGCGGATTCCCTTGGCGGTGGCGCGGGTGCGCGGCGGCATGCTGCCGCTGGCGGCTGTCGGCATGGGGCCGATGGCGATTCCGGCCGCCATCCTGGGCGATTGGGCGCGCTTTGCCCGGCGGCGCGGCTACCTCTTCGCGCGGCGTGCCGGGTTGGATACCTCACGCTATCCGAGGCTCGCCGTGCCGCTGCTCGCCTGGGGTTTCGACGATGATCCGATGGCGCCCGCCAACGCCATCGACGCGCTCATCGCGCAGTTGCCTGCCACGCGCGTCACGCGCCGCCAGGTGAGCGGCGCGGCGCTGGGTGCCAAGGGCGTCGGCCACATGGGCTTCTTCCGCGCATCGTCCGGTGCGCCGTGGTGGCGCGAAACCGTGGCGTGGCTCGATGCCCTCGCTTGATTGGCGGCCCGATCAGAACGTGTAGACGAGGCCCGTGCCGCCGAAGTAGCTCTGCTTGTTCTGCACGATCGGGCTCTTGGCCGCATTGCCCAGCAGGCGCGAGGTGCCCACCGCCGTCTGCACGGCCCGGTGGCGCGAGAAGGTATGCGTCCAGGCCACACCGTGAGCGTGGCGCCTTGCAGGCCGCTGCTTGCGCTGTATTGCGCAAAGCCATTGTTGGACGACTGCTGCGGCGTTACCCCGAAGTACGTCTGCATGTACTTGCTCGGGCCGAAATGCAGGCTCGGGCTCACGGTGATCGTGTCGCTGCCCTAGCTCACGACCGGCGCCGCCACGTCAATGTGGCCCGACCAGCCGCGCTCGCGGTTGGTGATCGGGGCAGCTAGGTCTCGTCGCCGCCTGGCCGATGCAGAAACGCGCTCGGGCTGCTGCCGAACGCCCGGCGGAACATCGCAGAGAACGCGCTCTGGCTGTTGTAACCCAGCTCCTGCGCCACGCGCGACAGCGGCATCCCCTGCGACATCATCGGGATGGCACTGGCGAGCACGGCCTGCTGGCGCCACTGCGAAAAGCTCACACCCAGTTCGTCTCGGAAGCGCCGCGCCAGCGTGCGTGCGCTGGCGCCCACATCGCGGGCGAGCGCGTCGAAGGTGAGCGGGGTGCCGGGGTCGGCCATCACGCGTTCGCACAGGGCGCGCAAGCGCTTGTCGGCGGGCATGGGCAGATCCAGCGGCAGCGGGGCGCTGCGGCGCAGCTCGTCGAGGATCAGCATGGCCAGCGCCTGCTCGCGCGCGGCCGGCAGCGGCTGGCGGACGTCCATCGCCGCAATCAGCTCGCGCAGCAGCGGCGACACCTCCATGACGCGGCACTGCGCGAGCGTGCCCGTCACCACGGACGGGTCGGCATACAGCGTCCGCAGGAAGGCGGCCTCGACCACCCACACCTCATGCTCGATGCCGGGCGGAATCCAGATCGCCCGCGAGGGCGGCACCACCCAGGCGGTGTCGCCGGCCTGCACACGCAGCACACTGTTGTGGCTATACGCCACCTGCGCCCACGGATGCGTGTGGCGCGGAAACCGCGTATTGGCCTCCATCTGCCGCGTGTAGAGCCGCACCGGGTGCGCCGCGGAGGGCGGCGTGCGGCCTTCGATATCGGTAGGCAGGAGGCGCTGTGGCATGGCGGGTTTGCGACAGAAACGGTCGAGCCAGTGTAAATGCGCCCGCAGGACTTGTGGAAGCCAGATGTCGATGGCAGGCTATCGCCCGGCGTCGATGATGTGGGGCGCCACACTAGAAAGCGGACTGCCGAAGCGGTCTCGACAAAAACGCCGTTGCCCACGAGGCACGCGGCGAAATGGGTGCGAACAATGCAAACGGGAAATCACACGCGCAGCCGGGGGGCGCGCGGAGCGATGGGGTGGTTGCGGCCGTGGGCTGCGCTTGCCACTTGTGTGGCATGCATGGCCGCGTTGACAGCGCCAGCCGCCCACGCCGACATCAGCATCATCCAATCGTTGCCGCTGTCCGGCACACAAGCCGCGACGGGGCGGGCGCTCAACGCTGGCGCACGGCTGTATTTCGACTGGCTCAACCTGGACGGCGGTATCAACGGCGAAACCATCCGCCTGGTGGCCCGCGACGACGAGCAGAAGGTCGAGCAGACCCTCCGCAACGTGCGCGACATGGCCAAGATCGACGACCCGGTGGCGGCGCTTACCGTGGTCGGCACCGCCAATGTGGAAGCGCTCATGCGCAGCGGCGTGCTGACCGAAGCCAACCTGCCGCTGGTCGGCCCGGCCACCGGGGCCGCCAGCATGACCGGCGATCCGCTGGTGTTTCCCATCAAGGCCAGCTACCGGCAAGAGATCGACAAGATGGTGAGCGCGCTCGTCACCATTGGCGTCACGCGCATCGGCGTGCTGTATCAGGACGATGCGCTCGGCAAGGAGGTGCTGGCAGGCGTGGAGCGCGCGCTCAAGCCGTACAAACTCACAATGGGCGGCACGGCTTCGTACCCACGCAATACGGCTTCGGTGAGCGCCGCCGTCGACAAGCTGCTCGGCGCCGATGTGCAGGCCATCTTCCTGGGCGCCACGGCCGAACCCGCCGCGCAGTTCATCAAGCAATACCGCGCGCGCGGTGGCGGTGCGCAACTGCTGGGCCTGTCGTCGATTGATCCGGGCATCCTGCTCCGGGTGGCCGGCATCGATGCGGTGCGCGGCTATTCGCTGGCGCTCGTGATGCCCAACCCCGGCAAGGGCGTGAACCCGGTCATCCGCGAATTCAATCGCGCACGCGCGGCCGTGGGCGCCAAGGATGTCGAACTGTCGTTCCGCGCGGTAGAAGGCTTTGTGGCCGCCAAGGTGCTGGCCGAAGCCGTGCGCCGCGCCGGCCCCAAGCCCACGCGCGACCAGGTGCGCCGCGAGCTGGCCCACCTGCGCAACTTCGATGTGGGTGGCGGATTTGTGGTGGATTTTTCCGACCGCACGCGTCCGGGCTCGCATTATGTGGAGCTGGGGGTGGTGGGGCCGAATGGGCTGGTGATTCAGTAACGCTGGGCGCGCGAAGCTTGTTGTGCTGAATGGCGGGGTTGGGAGTGAGGAGGAACGGGCGGTTCTTTGTTG